>CALWYP010000017.1 GCA_944385795.1 uncultured Oscillospiraceae bacterium
GCCGGCGCGCAGCTGCCCTGCGTCATCATGAACGTCATGCGCGGCGGCCCCGGCCTCGGCTCCATCCAGGCCGGCCAGGGCGACTACTTCCAGGCCACCAAGGGCGGCGGCCACGGCGACTACCACCTCGTCGTCTTCGCCCCCGCTTCCGTTCAGGAGAGCATCGACCTCATGAGCGTCGCGTTCGACACCGCCGACAAGTACCAGTGCCCCGTCATGATAGTGGCCGACGGCATGATCTGCCAGATGATGGAGCCTGTTGAGCTGCCCGAGATGAAGGAGTACAAGGTCGACCTCGAGAAGAAGCCCTGGGCCGCCAACGGCCACGGTTTCTCCAAGAAGTCCGGCCGCAGCATCATCAACTCCATGTACATCACCACCGAGGCCCTCACCACCCATAACGAGGACCTGCAGGCCACCTACAAGAAGATAGAGGCCAACGAGGTCCGCTACGAGGCCTACAACATGGAGGACGCCGAGATAGTCGTCACCGCCTTCGGCACCGTCGCGCGTATCGCCAAGAGCGCCATCGACGACCTGAAGGAAGAGGGCTTCAACGTCGGCATGATCCGCCCGATCACCCTCTGGCCCTTCCCGTACAAGGAGCTGCATGACGCCGCCATGGCCGAGAGCGTCAAGGCCGTGCTCGACGTCGAGCTCAACGCCGGCCAGATGCTTGAGGACGTCAAGCTCGCCATCAACGGCGAGAAACCGGTTGATTTCTTCGGCCACTACGGCAGCCAGATGCCGACGCCGGAGGAGATCAAAGAGAAGCTGCTCAGCATGAGGGAGGTACTGTAATGGCCGTAGTATTTGAAAAGACCAAGCTGCTCACCGATACCGTGTTCCACTACTGCCCCGGCTGCAACCACGGTATTGCGCACCGCCTGGTCGCCGAGTCCATAGAGGAGCTCGGCCTTGAGGACAACGTTATCGGCGTCGCCCCTGTCGGCTGTGCCGTTTTCGCCTACGATTACTTCAACTGCGACATGTACGAGGCCGCGCATGGCCGCGCCCCCGCCGTCGCCACCGGCATCAAGCGCGTACACCCGGAGACCTGCGTCTTCACCTATCAGGGCGACGGCGACCTGGCCTCCATCGGCACGAACGAGATAGTCCACGCCTGCCACCGCGGTGAAAAGCTCACCGTCATCTTCATCAACAACGCCATCTACGGCATGACCGGCGGCCAGATGGCCCCCACCACGCTGATTGGCCAGAAGACCACCACCAGCCCCTACGGCCGCAGCGAGGAGTGGTGCGGCGCGCCCATCAAGGTCTGCGAGATGCTCAGCCAGATCCCGGGCTGCTACTACGCCGAGCGCGTTGCCCTGAACACCACCGCCAACATCAACAAGGCCAAGAAGGCCATCAAGAAGGCGTTCCAGAACCAGATGGACGGCCACGGCCTGAATATCGTCGAGATCCTGTCCACCTGCCCGACCAACTGGGGCCTGAGCCCGGTCGAAGCCATGAAGTGGCTCGAAGAGAACATGATCCCGTACTACCCGCTGGGTGTCTACAAGGATAAGGGGGCCGAGTAAGATATGAAGGAACAGTGTATATTCGCAGGTTTCGGCGGACAGGGCATGCTGCTCATAGGCAAGTTCCTGGCTGAGGCCGGCATGGAGAGCGGCAAGCACGTCTCCTGGCTGCCCAGCTACGGCCCTGAGATGCGCGGCGGCACGGCTAACTGCTCCGTCGTCGTGTCCGACAAGCCCGTCGCCAGCCCGCTTATCGCCCAGGCCGACACCATACTCGCCATGAACAAGCCCTCGCTGCTCAAGTTCCAGGGCGACGTCAAGCCCGGCGGCCTGCTGCTTATCAACAGCTCCATAATCGACATCAAGACCGAACGCACGGACGTCGACGCCGTCTACGTCCCCTGCAACGAGATAGCCGAGTCCGTCGGCAACCTCAAGGGCCCCAACGTCGTCTTCCTCGGCGCCTACGTCGCCAAGAAGCCCGACGTCATCAGCAGGGAGGCCATTGTCGAGGCCATGCGCGTCGAGCTCGGCGAGCGCAAGGCCCGCTTCCTCGAGGGCAACATCAAGGCCCTCGACGCCGGCATTGCCTACGTCCACGAGCACTACGGGGCGTAACCCCAAAATTAAAGAGGCCGCTGCTGCGGCCTCTTTTTTTCCGCCTTGACGGCGCTTCCATGCAAAACCGCCCCGGGTATTACGCCCGGGGCGGTACGCTTACGCCCTAAAGCTCTACGCTCTCGCCCGCGCGCAGGTAGCGCACGCGCCCGCCCATAACCTCCTTCAGCCGCCCGAAGCTCGGGAGCCCCGTGCAGTGCCCGGTATAATACGCCGTGCCCGGGCTCTGCATAAGCCGCGCGGCGGTGCCGTCCACGAGCTCCGCGTCCACCTCCGCCGTGCCGGGTATGGCGAGGTGGAAGCCGCCGAACACCGCCGCCGGCGGCGTGGGGTCGAGCTCCTTGAGCCTCTGCATTATGTTAACTATCCCCCTGTGCGCGCAGCCGGCTATGAGCACGCGCTTGCCGCCCTCGCATATTAGCATGTTCTGCTCGTGGCGGAAGGCGTCGGGCGTCGCGGCGTCCTCGCCCAGGAGCACGTCGTTGGCCGGAGAGTGCAGCTCGTCGCCGTATACGCCCGAAAAGAGGGTAATCCCCTCGCAAACCGTATACAGCTCGTCCACTTCCACGATGCGTCCATCGGCCTCCAGCGCGGCGTCAAGGCCAATGTACTCCAGCTCGCAGCCGGGTTTGTGCGAATAGCGCCTGTCAAAGGCTCCTTTTCTTATGTAAACTTTCGCCGAAGGGTCCGCGTCCAGGAAGGCGGCGAGCCCGCCGCCGTGGTCGTAGTGGCCGTGGCTTATGACGGCGAAGCCGGCCGAAGCCGGGTCTATGCCGAGGGCCCGCGCGTTGCCGAGGAAGGCGCCGTCCGCGCCCAGGTCGAAGAAGAAGCGCTTCCCGCAGGCCTCCACGAAGTAGCTCAGGCCGTGTTCGGCGGCGAAGCCCTCGAGGGCGCAGTTGTCTATGAGGCAGGTTATCTTCATGTTCAGCCCTCCGAACGTATTATGGCCTTGACGAAGGGGACGGGCCCGGGCCGGACTGGGCTGATCGTGTAGGCCCCGCGCAGCAGGGCGGCGGCGCGCCCGGCGCTCCCCGCGTCGCGGGCGTGTATGGTGGCTAGGCTCTCCCCCGCCCCGACGGCGTCGCCGCGCTTTTTGTGCAGCTCCACGCCCACGGCGAGGTCTATGGCGCTGTCCGCCGTGGCCCGGCCGCCGCCCAGGTGCATGCTCACAAGGCCGACGCCCTCGGCGTCTATGTGCGCGACATAGCCGGAGGCCTCGCTCACAGCCTCGTACTTCACCGGGGCCTCGGGCAGCGCGGATACGTCGTACACGTCCTTTTCGCTGCCGCCCTGGGCGGCTATGAACGCGGCGAACTTGGCGAGGGCGGAGCCGTCTTCAATGCCCTTTATCAGCTTTTCCCTGGCCTCGTCGCCGTCCTTCGCGGCCCCGGCCTCGGTGAGTATGCAGCTGCCGAGCGTGAGGCACAGCTCCCGGAGCTCGCCGGTGTACTCGCCCTTGAGCAGCGCTACGGCCTCCTTGACCTCCAGGGCGTTGCCCACGGCGTTGCCCAGGGGCTGGTCCATGTCGGTTATGCACGCGACGGTCTTCCTGCCCGCCATTTTGCCTATCTCCACCATCTCGCGCGCCAGCGTGCGGGCGTCGGCCTCGGTCTTCATGAACGCGCCGGAGCCGGTCTTGACGTCGAGGACGATGACGTCCGCGCCCGCGGCCAGTTTCTTCGACATAATGCTGCTCACGATAAGCGGTATGCTCTGTACGGTGCCTGTGACGTCGCGCAGGGCGTAGAGCTTCTTGTCGGCCGGGTCGAGGTCCGCGGTCTGGCCCGCTATGGCGAAGCCCACGCGCTCAACCTGGCTCATAAAGCGCTCGTGCGTAAGGGCGCTGGTGAAGCCGGGGAAGCTCTCGAGCTTGTCGAGCGTGCCGCCCGTGTGGCCCAGGCCGCGGCCGGACATCTTGGCCATGCGCACCCCCTGCGCCGCGACCATGGGCAGCAGGGCCAGCGAGGTCTTGTCGCCCACGCCGCCGGTGGAGTGCTTGTCCGCCTTGACCCCGGAAATCCCGGAGAGGTCGAGCGTTTCGCCCGAATTCATCATGGCGAGCGTGAGGTCAAGCGTCTCGCGCCGGTCCATGCCGCGCCAGACTATGGCCATCAGCAGCGCCGCGGTCTGATAGTCCGGTATGCTCCCGTCAGTGACGCCGCGGACAAAAAACTCTATCTCTTCGCGGCTCAGGGCGCCGCCGTCGCGTTTTTTCGCTATTATATCTGTCATCAGCATGTGAGGCACCTCCGGTAATCTGCTTACCGTAAGTATAACATTTTCAGCGCGGGAATACAACGTATTCCCGGCCGTTTATCCTCCGCACCACGCCGCCGGCCCAGCCGGGCACGCGCACGTTCTCCGCCGGGAAAGCCACCAGCAGCCGCTCCCCGTCGTGCCGGGAGAGGGTGCCGTCCGGCGCCGAATACCACAGCGCCCCGCCGGGCGGGGCGGGCGCGCCGCCGCGCGCCTCAGCCTCCCCCGCGCCCTCCCCGGCCGCGGGCGCAGCCTCCTCTTCCGGGGCGGGCCCGCCCGTCCCCGCGCCGGCCGCCTTGCCTCCCCCGCCGCCGGAGCCGGACTCCGCCGCGTATTCGGCCCCACCGCCGAAAGCGCCCAGCTCCCTGCGCGTGAAGCGCCGCGTCAGCGAGACGTATTCCCCCTCGGGCGAGAGCACGCCGAGCGGCAGCTCGCCCGCTTCCCCGTAGAGCGAGACGCGCTTGAGCGCGCCCGAATACCTGGCGCGCGCGCGTATCAGCGTGTACGCGCCGTCCTTGGACGCCGTCACCGTGCCGCGCTCGGCCCCGTCGAGCAGCAGCGGCCATGTACCGACCATAGGAAGCACCTCCTTCGCGCTTACATACCTATGTTTCCGGCAGTTTGGATATGAACGCCGCCGAATATTTTACAAATTTCTCGCTTATTCCAGTAATTTAGACTTTATGTTTACCTGAAGTTATGATATAGTTATATCCGTATCACTATGCATATCACGGAGGCGCAGTATGGACGAGGCCAGGACCGATTTGATAGAGGGGCGCAACGCCGTAAGCGAGGCCATGAGGGCCGGCCGGCCGATCGACAAGATTTATGTCGCCGCGGGCACTTCGGAGCCCGCCGTAGGCCGCATTATAAGCAGGGCCAGGGACCTCGGCATAGTCGTCACCAACTGCGACCGGCGCAAGCTCGACGACATGAGCGTGACCGGCTCCCACCAGGGCGTCATAGCCGTGGCCGCCGTCAAGCAGTACGCCACCGTGGACGACATTTTCAATCTGGCCGGGAGCCGGGGCGAGGACCCATTCATCATAGTCTGCGACGAGATAAGCGACGTTCACAACCTGGGCGCCATCATCCGCTCGGCGGAGTGCGCCGGGGCCCACGGGGTCATAATACCCAAGCGGCGCAGCGCGGGTCTCACCGCCGTCGTGGACAAGACCAGCGCCGGCGCGGCCGAGTACCTTCCGGTGGCGAGGGTCGCCAATATCCCCTCCGTGCTCGAGGAGCTCAGGAAGCGCGGGGTCTGGATATACGGCGCGGACGCGCGCGGCGAGAGCATGATGTGGCAGACCGACCTCACAGGCCCCATATGCCTCGTGATAGGCTCCGAGGGCGAGGGCATGAGCCGCCTTGTGCGGCAGAGGTGCGACGTGCTGTTAGGCATACCCATGCGCGGGCATATAGATTCGCTCAACGCCTCGGCGGCCGCAACCGTGCTCATCTACGAGGTGCTGCGGCAGAGGTCCGGCCTATAATTACTGCTCATCCAAGCGGCAGAGGTGCTACATAATTTGTTTGACAACGAAAAGACCACAACTATAAATAACGACGAGCTGAGCCTCGAGAGCATAATAGCCGAGTACTCGGACTTCGACCCCGAGAAGGCCGCCGGTCGGGACACGGCGGAGCGCTCCAGGCAGATAGTCTACGAGGCCCTGGGCGAGACGGAGTTCTCCGGCGGGGTCGAGAGCGCCTCCCCCGAGGCCGAGGCCACGGTGGAGGCCTATCACGACGAGCTCTATCCCGAGCCGCCGGAGTTCGCCCCGCCCGAGCCGGAGCGCCGCCGGGGCGCAGGGCGCTATTCCCGCCGCCTGCGCCGGGGCTTTGAGCGCTTCGGCCGCCCCCGCCGGCCCGAGCCGGAGCCTTACCCGGACGAGGGGGCGGATTACGCCGCCGCGGACGCCGGCGCGGGCTGGGAGGACGCTTACGGCGCCGGCTATGTCCCGGAGCCCGCCGGGGAGCCCGAGTTCGCCGGGGACGACGACGTCAAGGTCTACCGTCCCAGGGGCGCGTTCGTGCCGCCGGAGGGCGACGAGGACGTAAAGCTCTACGGCGGCCTGGACAGCGTCGTAGCCGAGGCCGAAGAACGCTCGGCGCGCTGGTCCTCCGGGAGCGCTTACGCCGGCGGGGAAACTTTCTCCGGCTACGGCGGGGGCTATGAAGGCCCGGGCAACGAGACGCGCCGCTTCACCGCGTTTGAGGACGGCGTAGACGATTACGGCTACGAGAGCGGCGAGGGCGAGGGCTACGCCGCGCCGGGCAGCGAGGACGCCCCGCGCGATTACGGCCAGGCCCCCAAGGCCGGGCCGCTGCTCGGCCTGCTGGCCTCGCTGGGGCTGCGCTTCCGCCGCGCGCAGGAGGCCGGCGAGGCCGCCGCCGTGGAGGACGAGGAGGAGCTCTCGCACGAGCTGCCGCCCAAGAAGGCCGCAAAGTACTACGCCGGGAGCGTGAACAGCCTGCGCATACGCACGCGCCTGGCCCTCTTCCCCCTCGCCGCAATACTCTGGGTCAGCCTGGGCCTGCCGGCCTTCGGCGCCCTGGGCACGGGTTTGAAGGTGACCAGCCTCGCCTGCCTCGTCATGCAGCTTTGCATAGTCATGCTGGGCCTGGACGTGTTCACCGCGGGCATAATGAGCCTCGTGCGCGGCCGCCCCGGTATGTGGAGCCTTGCGGCCGTGGCCAATATCGCCGCGGCGCTGGACGCCGCCGTGGCCTACGGCGTGGGCACGGCCGGCTGGGGCTACCCCATGTGCGCCGCCGCCGCGCTGGCCATGTTCTTCGCGCTATGGGGCGCGCTGCTGGAGGCCAGGGCGCTGCGCTTTTCCAGCAAGGCCCTTGAGCTGGCCGAGGACCCCATGATTGTCACCGCCGAGGGCGGGGTAGACGGCCGGGAGGGCACGGTGCTGCTCAAGTCCCGCCGCCCCGCCGCGGGCTGGCTGCGGCGCTGTGAAGAGCCCGACGCGGCCGAGAACGCCTTCTCCGCCGCCGCGCCCTGGATGCTGCTCGCCGCGCTCGTCCTCTCGCTTATAGCCGCGGCGGTAAGCCGCCGCTGGACCTATTTCTTCCGCATATTCGCGGCTGTCTGCTGCGCCGCCGCCCCCGCGGGCTCATTCATCGCCTGCCCGCTGCCCTATTTCCTGCTCGCCCTGCGCTCTTACCGTATGGGCGCGGCCGTGGCCGGCTGGCCCGGCATGAGGGACATAGGCAAGAGCCTGGGCATGGTGATTACCGACAGCGACCTCTTCCCGGGCGACAGCGTGAAAATAAGCTCCATAAGGATACTTGACGGCTCCTCGCCCGAGGAAATCATCGCCGACGCCGGGAGCCTTATCATCGCCTCCGGGAGCGGCCTCTCGCCCGTCTTCACCGAGCTCATGCGCCGCAACGGCTGCGCCATGCGCCGCGTCGAGGACTTCTGCTGCCACGAAGGCGGCGGGCTCACCGCGCTCATAGCCGGCGAGGAGGTGCTCTGCGGCAGCGCGGGCTTCATGCGCCTCATGGGCGTGCTCGTGCCCCAGAAGCTCGCGGACAAGCGCAGCGTCTTCGTCTCCGTCAACGGCGTGCTCTGCGGTATTTTCAATATCGAGTACAGCCCCGTGAAGAGCGTGGGCCGGGCCCTGGCCGGCTGCCTTAAAAGCCGCCGGGCCCCCCTCTTCGCCGTGCGCGACTTCCTCGTGACGCCCATGCTGCTGCACAAAAAATACGGCGTGCCCGCCGAGAGCTTCGACTTCCCGCTCTTCTCCGTGCGCTACGCCGTCTCCTCCACCGAGCCGGAGGAAGGCAGCCCGGTCTGCGCCCTGCTGGGCCGCGAAGGCCTGGGCGGCTTCATGGAGGCCGCAGGCTGCGGCCGGCGCTGCTACCTCTCCGCCGTGCTTGGCACGGCGCTCAGCGCTATAGGCTCCGCGGTGGGCCTTATCGCCGCCTTCGCGCTCTACGTCTCCGGCGGCGCGCTGACGGCCGCCTGGCTCCTCGCGCTCTACGCCCTCTTCGCCCTGCCCGGGATAATCGCGTCCCTGGCCGGCGCGAGGCTGTAAACCCGGGCGGCGCGGACAGCGCCGCCGCCTGCGAAATCCCCGCCTTGAGCGGGGATTTTCGCTTGCCTGGCCTTTTGTAAATTGATGCATAATTGGCTATTGCCAAAGCACCCAAAATGATATATAATAAGTTGCTTGATTTTTTGAGAAAATGCCAGCTTTTCAACATAAGAAGGAGTGAACCCATCAACATGAGCTATGCAACAAAAGACATCCGCAACATCGCGCTGCTGGGCCATGGCGGCAACGGCAAATCCAGCCTCGCGGAGAGTATCCTCTTCCTGACCGGCGTCACCGACCGCCTGGGCAGCACCGCGGCCGGCAACAGCGTCTCCGACTACGACGCCGAGGAGATCCGCCGCCAGATAAGCATCTCCGCCACGACGATGTACACGGACTATCAGAAGACGAAGATAAACATCATCGACACTCCGGGTTACTTCGACTTTGCCGGCGAGGTCGCCGAGGCCCTGCGCGTGGCGGACACCGGCATAATCTGCGTCGCCGCCAAGGACGGCGTCAACGTAGGCGCGGAGAAGGCCTGGAAGGCCCTCACCGAGGCCAATCTCCCCAAGGCCATCTACATCTCCAAGATCGACGAGGAGCACGCCGACTACTTTGAGACCCTCAGCCAGCTGCGCGACAAGTTCGGCCCGAGCGTCAGCCCCATGGCCGCGCCCATCGTCGAGGGCGGCAAGGTCACCGGCATCGTGGACATCGTGGCCCGCAAGGCCTATCAGTATAACGGCAACAAGCGCAGCGAGGTCGCCGTGCCCGCCTCCATGGCCGACCGCGTCGAGGAGCTCTACAACGAGATAGCCGAGAACGCCGCCGGCACCAGCGAGGAGCTCATGGAGAAGTACCTCGAGACCATGGAGCTCTCGAGCGAAGAGATCTACGGCGCCCTCACCACCGGCATCGCCGAGGGCGAGATCGTCCCGGTCTACTGCGGCAGCGCCGTCTCCGGCATGGGCACCCTCGTCCTGCTGGACGCCATCAAGAACTTCTTCCCCGCCCCGCACGAGCTCGGCAAGCCCGTCGACGAGGCCGGCCCGGCCCGCGCCATCGTCTACAAAACCATGAGCGACCAGTTCGGCAAGTTCAGCCTCTTCAAGGTCATTTCCGGCAAGGTCACCCCCGACATGACCCTCACGAACGCCCGCTCCGGCGCCCAGGAAAAGCTCGGCCACATCTACTACATGCAGGGCAAGAAGAACGTCGAGGTCCAGGAGATATGCTGCGGCGACATCGGCGCGGTGAGCAAGCTCTCCGACACCAAGACCGCGGACACTCTCTGCGACGCCAAGGCCGTCGAGGCCGCGCCCGGCATAGAGTTCGCCAAGCCCTGCTACTCCATGGCCATCGCCCCGAAGACGAAGGGCCAGGAGGACAAGGTCGCCCAGGGCCTCTCCCGCCTCGGCGAGGAGGACCGCTCCTTCACCGTCGCCAACAACGCCGAGACCAAGCAGATGGTCATCTCCGGCGCCGGCGACATCCACCTGGACGTGCTGTGCAGCAAGCTCAAGAGCAAGTTCGGCGTCGAGGTCGAGCTCAGCCCCGCCCGCGTGGCCTACCGCGAGAAGATACGCAAGCCGCTCAAGGCCCACGGCCGTCACAAGAAGCAGTCCGGCGGCCACGGCCAGTTCGGCGACGTCTGGATAGAGTTTGAGCCCCAGGACGAGCAGGAGGATATGATCTTCGCCGAGAACGTCTTCGGCGGCAGCGTGCCGAAGAACTTCTTCCCCGCCGTCGAGAAGGGCCTGCGCGAGTGCTGCACCAAGGGCGTCCTCGCCGGTTACCCGATGGTCTATCTCAAGGCCACGCTGTACGACGGCTCCTACCACCCGGTCGACAGCTCCGAAATGGCCTTCAAGACCGCGGCTTCCCTCGCCTATAAGGAACTTATTAACGCCAGCCCCGTCATACTGGAACCGATAGGGCTGCTGAAGGTCACCATCCCCGACGCCAACATGGGCGACATCATGAGCGACATCAGCTCCAAGAGGCGCGGCACCGTCATGGGCATGAACGCCGA
>CALWYP010000018.1 GCA_944385795.1 uncultured Oscillospiraceae bacterium
TACAACCACGAGCGCATCCAGCTAAAGACTGGAGAGGCCCCGCTGACGCGACGCCTCTCCGCCTAAAACTCAATATTTCCTACCAGGGCTCTTTTTTGTACTGTCCGTATAATCTGGGGCGGTTCAGACGGGGCTCGTTTTTAGTTTGGTTAAGCGGCCGTGCTCAGGCGGCTTCGCCCTCGGCGGGGACGAGGCGGGTGAGGACGGTGGCGCCCATGGCGCGGGTGGCGGAGCCGGCGGGGCCGAACTCGGTGTCGGTGACGCCGGTCATGAGGCCGGTGTCGGTGCAGTAGGTGACCGCGGCGGCGGCCCACTCGGCGATCGCGTCGGCGTCGGCGTAGTCGTAGGCGGGCTCCTCAACGGCCGCGGCGCCCTTGAAGACGCTGTAGTTGTAGAGGATGACGGCCATCTCCTGGCGGGTCATGGTGGCGGTCGGGGCGAACTCGGTCTCGCTGCGGCCGGAGACTATGTTGTTCTCGGCGGCCCAGACGACGGCGTCGGCGTACCACTCGGCGTCGGCGCAGTCGGTGAACACGGTGGAGACGGCGGTCTCAACCTCGGGGCTGCCCTCCAGGCGGTAGAGCATGGTCACGAGCATGGCGCGGTTCATGGCGGTGTTGGGCTCGAAGGTGGTCTCGCCGGTGCCGTTCATAAGGCCGGACTCGTAGACGTTCATAACGGCCTCATAGAACCAGTCGGCGGCGGACACGTCGGTGAACACGCCCGTCTCGACAGGCTCGGCGTCGATGACTATGCGGCCCTGGGGCTCGGCGTAGGTCTCGGGGACGACGCCGCCGAGGGTCTCGGTGATGTAGGTTATCAGGACCTCGTTGTCGGCCATGGTCTCGTCGACGAGGACCTTGTCGCCCATGAACATGGTGAAGCCGTCGCCGCCGTCCTTGAGCATGTAGTTGTGGCTGGCCACGGTGTAGGTGGCCTCGGGGTCTATGGCCTCGCCGGCGACCTTGACGTCGGAGACGCGGCGCGCGCCGTCGACCTCGACAAAGTTGCCGACGTCGTCGAGCACGACGGGGCTCTCAACGCTGGTGTCGACGCTGAAGCTCAGGCCGGAGACGTGCAGGAAGCCGCCGCTCTCGCTGGGCAGGGCCATGACGGCCATCTCGAGGGCGTCGATGACCTGCTGGCCGGTGGCCTCAACGACGCAGAGCTTGTTGTTGAAGGGGTGGACGTTGATTATGTTCTGATAGGTGATGTCGCCGGCGGCGATGTCGGCGCGGATGCCGCCGCCGTTCACAAGGCCGATGTCGGCGTCGCCGATAACGCGGTAGGCGTCGGCGCAGAGGTCGCCGATGTTGGTCTCCTCGGTGCGGACGAGGCGGGTGCCGTCCTCGGCGTAGCCGGTGAGGGTGATGGAGCTCTTAGCGACGACCTCGTTGAAGATCTCCTCGTACTTGGCGAAGAGGTCGGCGAGGTAGGCGTCCACATCGGCGGCGGTCTTGGTGTAATCCTCGCTGCTGATGAGCTCGGTGGTAATCTCGCCGGTCTCGGCGTCTATGGTCAGCTTGCCGAAGTTGGCGAAGGCGGTGCCGGTGGAGGTGAGGATGACGTCCTCGCCGTCGGCGCCCTCAACGACCTGGGAGGCGATGACGCTGTGGCTGTGGCCGTCGATGAAGGCGTCGAGGCCGCTCAGCTGCGGGATGACGTCGGTGGAGCGGTAGGGAGCGCTCTCGGGGTCGATGCCCAGATGGCCGACGGCGATGACGTAGTCCGCGCCGGCGGCGACGGCCTCGTCAATGGCGGCCTGGACGTAGTCGACGAGCTCCTCGTCGCCGAAGCTGTAGAGGTAGTTGCCCTCGGCGTCCTGGAAGTAGGCCGGGGTGGTCTTGGTGTAGGTGTCGGGGGTGGAGATGCCGACGTAGGCCACGTCGACGTCGCCGTAGCTGATGAGCTTGTATGCGTCGAAGACGGGCTCGTTGTCAGTGAGGTCGATGAAGTTGGCGCTCACATAGCCGCAGTCGAGCTTACCGGCGAGTTCCATGATGCGGTTGACCTTGTAGTCGAACTCGTGGTTGCCGAGAGTGGCGACGTCATAGCCAACGGCGTTCATGATGCCGATGATGTCCTCGCCCTGGCTCATGGAGCCGTAAGCGGCGCCCTGGATGGCGTCGCCGGCGTCGACGAGCGTGACATAGTTGCCCTCGGCGAGCATGTCGTCCTCATAGGCCGCGACGTTGGAGTAGCCAAAGTCGCCGTCTATGGCGCAGTGGACGTCGTTGGTGTACAGGACGACTATGTCGCCATCCTGGGCCTCGGCGGCGGGAGCGGTCTCCTCAGGAGCCGTCTCGTCGGCAAGGACGCCGCCGCAAAGGGCGAAGACCATGACGAGGGCCAGGAAAACAGATAACAGCTTTTTCATATCGATTCTCCTTTTTGCAAGTTTCGGCACAGGGCCTAACAAGCGTATTATACTATGAGTTCCGACAAAAGGGAACACCCAAGAGCGAAATTATCGGTAAAAAACGCTGTAAACTTCTTGTAAAGACCAGGGGATTAACGCGCAAGGCTTAAATTTCCAGTTCCGCCGTGGAATAGAGCACGGCCCCGCCCGCGAGGCGGCAGCGCCCGCCCTCCACCGTGCACAGCAGCGTACCCCCGCGCTTCGAGGCCTGGCGCGCGCGCAGTACGCCTTTGCCCAGGCGCCCGGCCCAGAGCGGCGCGACGTGGCAGTGCCCGCTTCCGCAGACGGGGTCCTCGGGCACGGCGAGCTTGGGCGCGAAGGAGCGGGTGACGCAGTCGTAGCCGCCGTCGCCCGCCGCCGTTATGTGCAGCAGCAGCCCGTCGAGGGCCTTTACCAGCGCGAGGTCGGGCGAAGCGGAGCGCACGGCCCCGGCGTCCTCGAGCTCGCAGACCAGGTCGCGCGCCATCCACGCGGCCCTGACCGGCGCGCCTATGGCCCGCTCCATCTCCGGCGTCACCGGCACGGAGCGCATATCGTAGGCGGGGAAGTCGAGCTCGTACATGCCGCCGCGCTTTTCGCAGACCAGCACGCCGCCCAGCGTGTCGAAGACGAAGCGCTCCTCGCCCGGCGTCACGAAGTTCGCCAGCACGAAGGCCGTGGCCAGGGTGGCGTGGCCGCAGAGGTCTATCTCCCCGCCGGGCGTGAACCAGCGCAGCCGCCAGCCCTCCCCCTCGCGCACGGCGAAGGCCGTCTCGGAGAGGTTGTTCTCTATGGCTATGGCCTGTAAAAGCGCGTCTTCGGGCCAGCAGTCCAGCACGCAGACCGCCGCCGGGTTGCCCTCGAAAAGTTTCTCCGCGAAAGCGTCGGCATGGTAACACTTCATTTTGGACCCTCCTTGGTTTCGTAATATCATGTAGTATAAGCGATATCAAACGCCGCCGCAAGAGGGCAAAGGGGCAAAGCCCGCTTTGCCCGGCGCAGCCGGAAGAACCAAAACCGCAGACCGCCGCCCAAGCCGCCAGAAGGCCGCTTCTGTTACGGCTGCGCAAGGTACGGCCTCGGCTGCGTGAGGCCGCGCTATAGGGATGCGATGAAGAAATAATAAGTGCCGCCCGGGAGGGCGGCACATCTATTCACTTCATGGCCAGAAATTCGGCGGCGGTCATTATTTTCGGGTACCTAATGCCCGACTCCAGAAAGTCCTTATCTCCGGTCAGGAGCACATCCGCGCCGCACTGTATTGCCGCGCGGAGAATGGGCCGGTCGGCAGCGTCGCGTATATCCTGCTCAGCCTCTACCTCCGGCTCAGGCGCCGGCACGACCTCGATGGCCGTCAGCGCCAGCGCCAGAAAGCGCTCCATCGCGTACAGCTTGGTCGGGAACTTTCGGTTGAAAACCCGCCTCAGCTCGTCAAGATTCTGTTCGCACACGACCGCGCGATTAGGATGTGTAACCGCT
>CALWYP010000019.1 GCA_944385795.1 uncultured Oscillospiraceae bacterium
GAGACACTTCATATCGAAATTCCAAATGAGTATAGATAACTGCAAATAACAGTTTGTAGGGGAGTTCTGATACTCCCCTATAAAAATGGCTATTTATCAACTGTTTGTTGTGACATAGCCTTATATAAAAGGCTTGAACGCCTGCCCTGGAGGTTTATATGCGGACTTTCCTATCATACCTGAGCTCTGCCGCGCCCGTGCTCCTGGCGGCGCTGGTCCTGGCGCTGCCGGCGTATTTCGCCGCGGCGGCGCAAATAAGGCGGCGTGGCGGGACGCCCGGCGCGGGGCGGCGCGTATATATCTACGTCACGGCGGCCTACGCCTTCGCCCTGCTGGGCCTGCTGGTCTTCCGCCAGGGCAGGCCCGGGGACATGAGGGCGCTGAACCTCGAGCTCTTCCTGTGCTACCGCGAGGCGGCGCGCGGCTTCAGGCCGCTGGACATGATAAACATACTCATGAACATCCTCATCTTCCTGCCCTTCGGCTTCCTCGCGGCCCTGCCCCTGGGCGGGAGCGGCAAGCGCCGGCTTGTGATACCCGCGGGCTTCGCCCTGTCGCTGCTCGTGGAGCTCGTCCAATACCTGACGGCTAGGGGCATAGCGGACGTGGACGACCTCTTCAACAACACCCTGGGCGCGGCCTGCGGCTACGCCCTCGCCCGCTTCGTCCTGCTCCTGCGCGCCGGCCGGCCCAAGCGCGGCGTCCTTGCCCTGCTGCTCGCCCTCGCGTGCCTCTCCCCGCCCTTCGCGGCCCTGGCCGTGAGCGCGGCCTCGCCCTACGGCGCGACCGGGTACGAGCCCTACGGCGGCGAAGCCCTCGCCGGGCGGGAGATAAGTTTCTCCGCCGGGGCTTCCGCCTTCCTCGCCCGGCTCGCGGAGGACCCGCCCGCGGCCTATTTCACGTCCGGCGGCTCGCTGGAGGACGCCTACGCGGCGGCGGACGCCTTCTTCGGCCGCTTCGGCCTGGGGCGCAGCGCGCAGGACGAGACGCTTTATGACGGCGACGCCTGGCTCTACTCCGAGGGCCGCGAATACTTCCTGCGCTATGAGTACAACGGCCCCGCGCTCTGGTACCGGCGCATGGGCGCGCGGGATGCTGGCGGCTCCGCCGGGCGCTATACCGAGGCGGACGCGCGCGCCGCGGCGGCGGCCTGGGGCGTGGAGATACCGGAAGGGGCCGCGGCCTCGCGCGGGGAGGACGGCTCCTTTGTCTTCAGCCTCGCGCCCGGCGGCGGCCTGGGCGGGAGCGTGGCCGTCCGGCTCGCCGGCGGCGCTCCCGCCGAGATAGTGAGCCGCCTCTACGCCCTTGAGCCGGCCGGGACGGCCCTGCCCCTGGGCGAGGCCGAAGCCGCCGCCGCCCTGGGGCGCGGGGACTACTACTGCCGGGACACCGTGCCCGAGGGGGATATAGCGATAAGCTCCGCCTCGATAGAATACGCGCTCGACTCCAAGGGCGCTTACCGCCCCGTGCTCCTGCTCCTGGGCGGGGAGTGCGAATTCCGCCTTCCTCTGGCGATAGAGTAAAAATACCGGCCCCCGCGGGGGCCGGTTAATTTTGCGCTCAAACCTCGGTCCAGGCGCCGCCGGCGGCGTCGCTCTTTACGGCGGCCTCGATGAAGCGCACGCCGCCGAGGCCCTCCTCCACGCCCGGGTAGTCGCGCTCGGCGTCCGTGAGCGGCTCGCCGTTCTCCGTCTTCAGCAGGGCGGCGAGGAAGGAGGCGTATATATTCGCAAAGGCGGCCGTAAGGCCCTCGGGATGGCCCACGGGGATGTGGCTCAGCGCCGCGGCGCGCCCGGCGGGGATGTACGCCGCGCCGCGCTCAAGCCTCTGCCTCGGGCCGTTGCGGCGGGTGAGGTAGAGGTAGTCCGGCTCCTGCTGGTGCCACTCCAGCGCGCCCTCGCGCCCGAATACGCGCAGGAGTATGCCGTTCGTGTGGCCCAGGCAGACCTGCGAGGCCGAGAGTATGCCGTGGCAGCCGCCCTCGAGCTCTATGAGCATGTGAACGTTCAGGTCCAGCGCGTGCCCGTAGCGGTCCATGACGGCGGAGACGCGCCTTATCCTCCGCCCGGTGACGTAGGCGATGAGCGCTTCCAGGTGCGTGCCTATGTCGCCGGTGCAGTTCGTGGAGCCGGAGCTGGCCGGGACCTTGCGCCAGGCGGGCAGCTTCGCGGCCCCGCCCCCGTCCGCGGGCGCGAGGTCGTCTATGGACCAGTCCTGGAGGTATTCGGCGTTCACGTCGATCAGCTCCCCTATCGCGCCGGAGAGCACGAGCTCGCGCATGAGTTTAACCATGGCGTAGCCCGTGTAGGTATAGGTGACGGCGAAAAGCCTGCCGCGCTCCGCCGCGAGCCGTTTGAGCTCCCCGGCCTGGGCGCTCGTGAAGCACAGCGGCTTTTCGCACACGACGTGGAAGCCGCGCTCGAGGAAGAGCCGCGCTATCTCGTAGTGCGTGCTGTTCGGCGTGGTTATAACGACGAAATCTATGCGGTCGGGCCGCAGGGCCTCGGCCTCGGCCATCGCCGCGTAGTCCGGGTAGACGCGCCCGGCGTCCAGGCCGTAGTATTCCGCGCACTCGCGGTTCTTCGCCGCGTCTGTGGAGAAGCAGCCGGCCGCGAGCCTCGCGCAGCCGTTGAGGGCTATGGCCCGGCGGTGCACCGCGCCTATAAAGGCGTCCAGCGAGCCGCCCACCATACCGTAGGTCAAAACTGTCTTTGCCATGATCCCGCCTCCTTGCATTTTACTAGATTATACCGCGCTTCCCCCGCGCGGCCAAGACGGAAAACTATAGAAATTCTTCCTCCCTTTCACGAATTAGCTTGCTTTTCCCCGGGGCTTGTGCTATTATGGGCAGGTAACATTAAAAATGCTTCTGAAAGCATTAATTTTTTTCATGTCAGGTGGGGGATTCATGCCAAACGACAGCTTACAAATAATGATTACGATGATCTGCTACATGCTGCTGGTCATCGGCATAGGCTTTGCTTTCGCCAAGCGGGCCAACAGGAGTTCCGACGACTATTTCCTCGGCGGCCGCACGCTGGGCCCCTGGGTCACGGCGATGAGCGCCGAGGCCAGCGACATGTCCGGCTGGCTGCTCATGGGCCTGCCCGGCGTCGCCTACTGGTGCGGCGTGGCCGACGCGAGCTGGACGGCGATAGGCCTCGCCATAGGCACCTACGTCAACTGGCTCATCACCAGCAAGCGCCTGCGCCGCTACAGCGAGAAGGCCGGCAACGCCATAACGCTGCCGGAGTTCTTCTCCAACCGCTTCCATGAGGGCGGCAAGGTCATAATGACCATCGCCGCGCTCTTCATACTCATCTTCTTCACGGTCTACGCCTCGAGCTGCCTCGTCACCTGCGGCAAGCTCTTCTCCACGCTCTTCGGCTTCGGCTATGTGCCGATGATGATAGTCGGCGCGGTCTTCGTGCTGCTCTACACGATAATCGGCGGCTTCCTGGCCGAGAGCGCGAGCGACTTCATGCAGGCCGTGGTCATGATAGTCGCGCTGACCGTCGTGGTGATCGTCGGCTCCATCGCCGCCGGCGGCGTGGACGACATCATCGCCAACGCCAAGCAGATCCCTGGCTTCCTCGAGTTCTTCGGCATGGCCACGCCCGTGACCGACGCCAACGGCGTGCAGGTCGTGGTCGACGGCGTGCCCCAGTTCGGCGGGAGGGCCGGCTACAGCTGGACGACCATCGTCTCCGGCCTCGCCTGGGGCCTCGGCTACTTCGGTATGCCGCAGGTGCTGCTGCGCTTCATGGCCATTCGCAGCGAGCGCGAGCTCACCAGCTCCAGGCGCATCGCCACCGTCTGGGTGCTGATAAGCCTGACCATCGCCGTGTTCATCGGCGTCATGGGCCGCCAGCTCTTCCCGACGGCGCTCTCCACCGCCTCCGAGGCGGAGAACGTCTTCATCGTCCTCTCCACCAACCTGCTGCCGCCCGTACTCGCGGGCCTCGTCATGGCCGGCATCCTCGCCGCCACGATAAGCTCCTCGGACAGCTACCTGCTGATAGCGGCCAGCGCCTTCGCCAAGAACATCTACCAGGGCCTCTGGAAGAAGGAGGCCACGGACAAGCACGTCCTGTGGATAAGCCGCCTCGCCCTGCTCGTGATATGCGTTATCGCCATCTTCATCGCCCTGGACGAGAACAGCGTCATCTTCACGATAGTCTCCTTCGCCTGGGCCGGCTTCGGCGCGACCTTCGGCCCGCTCATGCTCTTCAGCCTCTTCTGGAAGCGCACCAACCGCGCCGGCGCGATTGCCGGCATGGTCGGCGGCGGCGTCATGGTCTTCGTCTGGAACCTGCTCGTCCGCCCGCTCGGCGGCGCGTGGGATATCTACGAGCTGCTGCCCGCCTTCCTCTTCTCGTGCCTCTGCATAGTGGCCGTCAGCCTGGCCACCAAGGAGCCGGACAAGGAGGTCCAGGACGAGTTCGAGGCCGTCAAGGCCGGCAAGGCCGCCTGACGCGCCCCCGCTCCCGCGGTAAACACATGGCCGCCCTTTTTAGGGCGGCCATAGCTTGTCGGAAAAGCCTCTCGCGGAGCGGAGTGTGAAAAATCTGCCAGTGTGCGCACTGGCAGATTTCTTTGCTCGCAGCGTAGCGCCAGCTCCATCGGCCCTCCGGGCTGGGGCGCTGCTGTCTAAAAAGGCCGTCGCCGGCCCTTTTAGGCATCCTCTTGCCAGACGCGGCTTTGCGTATTATAATACCCGGTGCCGCAACGGCCTTACGAAAGGATGGTAGATTTGAAAATAGCTGTTATAACCGGCGCGTCCTCGGGCATGGGGCTCGAGTTCGCCAGGGCCGTGGACGCCGAGGAAAAGCTCGACGAGATATGGCTCATAGCCCGGCGGCGCGAGAGGCTCGAGGCCCTGGCCGCCTCCCTGCGCGCCAAGGCGCGCGTGATAGCCCTCGACCTGCTCGACCCCGCCTCGTTCGGCGAATACGCCGCCCTGCTCGAAAGTGAGAAGCCCCTCGTCAGCACGCTTGTGAACGCGGCGGGCTTCGGCCGCTTCGCCCTCTTCACGGAGACGGACCTCGAGAGCAACCTCGGCATGATAGACCTGAACGACAAGGCGACGGTGGCCATGACCCAGCTCACGCTGCCGTATATGCGCCGCGGCGGGCGGGTCCTAAACCTCGACTCCCTCTCCGCCTTCCAGCCCGTGCCCTACGAGTGCGTCTACGGCGCGACCAAGGCCTTTGTCCTCAGCTTCTCCCGCGCGCTGAACGTGGAGCTCGCCCCGCGCGGCATCCGCGTCATGGCCATAAGCCCCGGCTGGGTGAAGACGGAGTTCTTCGACCACGCCGTCACGGACAACGGGGCAGTGACCTACTACGACAAGGTCTGGACGCCCGAACAGGTGGTGGAGCGCGCGATGCGCGACTATAAGAAGGGCAAGGACGTCTCCGTGCTGGGCGCGAGCGTCCGCCGCCAGGTCCTCCTCGTGAAGCTGCTGCCGCACAGGCTCGTCATGAAGGTCTGGATGAAGCAGCAGGGCCACGGCAACCGCCCTGACGAGGACTGAAAAACAAATCCCGCCGCCTTGCGGCGGAAGAAAAATAAATCCATTTTCGGCAGCGGCGTGTACGTCGCCGAAAATACCTCTCGCGGAGCGGAGTGTGAAAAATCTGCCAGTGCGCGCACTGGCAGATTTCTTTGCGCGCAGCGAAGCGCCGGTCCCCGTCGGCCGCTCGCGGCCGGGGGACGCTGCTGTCTAAAAAGGCCGTGGACGGCCTTTTTAGACAGCCTGAAATCCCGCCGGTTTCCCGGCGGGATTTCGCGTTTATTGCGTCAGAGGGCCTGTATGTCGGCTATGAGGGCGTCGACGTCCTCGCCCTTCGTCGCCCAGCTCGTGCAGAAGCGGACGGCGCGCCGGCCCCCGTCCACGCGGGCCCAATCGGAGAAGGTATATTTCTCCGCGAGCTTTTCGAGCGCGGCGTCGGGGACGATCGGGAACTGCTGGTTCGTGGGCGATCCGCAGTAGAGCGGCCAGCCCTTGGCCTCGAAGGCCTCGCGCAGCCTCCAGGCGAGCTCCACCTCGCGCTTCGCCGTGCGCTCATAGAGGTTATCGGTCATGAGCGCGTCGAACTGTACGCCCAGGAGCCGGCCCTTGGCCAGCATACCGCCGCGCTGCTTCTCTATATAGCGGAAGTCGCGGTTTATGTCCTCGTTGGTTATGACGAGGGCTTCGCCGAAGAGGGCGCCGAGCTTGGTGCCGCCTATGTAGAAGGCGTCGGTCAGCCGGGCGAGGTCGGCGAGGCCGGCGTCCGCCCCGGGGCAGACCAGGGCCGTGCCGAGGCGCGCGCCGTCCACGAAGAAGATAAGCCCCTTCTCGCGGCAGACCGCGGAGATGGCCTCGAGCTCCGCGAGGGAGTATATGGCGCCGTTCTCCGTCGGCTGGGAAATGTAGACCAGCTTGGGCTGGGGCTGGTGCTCGTGCGTGGCGTCGGCCCAGTGGGCCTCCACGCACTCGCGCACCTGCGCGGCGCTTATCTTGCCCTCCGCGCCGGAGGGCAGGGCTATGACCTTGTGGCCCGTCGCCTCGACGGAGCCGCTCTCGTGTACGGCTATGTGCCCGCTCGCGGCGGCTATCGCGGCCTGGTGCGGGCGCAGGGCGGCGGCGATAAGCGTGAAGTTCACCTGGGTGCCGCCTATGAGGAAGTGGACGTGGGCCTCCGGCGCGGCGCATTTTTCGCGTATCTTCGCCGCGGCGCGCGCGCAGTATTCGTCCTCGCCGTAGCCCGGCGTCTGGACATAGTTCGTCTCGTTTAGCGCCCGCATGACCTCGGGCAGCGCGCCTTCCAGGTAATCGCTCTCAAACCTTATCATTTACTCGGCCTCCACGTTTATTTTGCCCCCGGCGGCGCTGAGCCGTATCCTGCCGAGCCGGCCGTGGTACTTGTCTACGATAACGCCGGCGATGGCGTCCTCGATGTCCTTCTGTATCGTGCGGCGCAGGTTGCGCGCGCCGTAGGTGAGCGAGTAGCTCTTCTCCACCAGGTAGCCGAGCACGCTGTCGTCCCAGTCGAGCTCCATGCCCTTCTCGCGCATGAGGCCGCGCACCTCGCCGAGCATGAGCTCCGCTATGCTCCTGAAGTTGTCCTCGGTGAGCTTGTTGAAGCAGATTATCTCGTCCACGCGGTTTATGAACTCGGGGCGCAGGAAGTCGCCCAGCGCCTTCATGGCCCGCTCGCGGTCCTTGTCCGTGGAGGAGCCCACGAAGCCGAGGGAGCCGCTCTTGGTGTTGCTGCCGGCGTTGGTGGTCATGATGATGACCGTGTTCTCAAAGTTGACCGTCCGGCCCTGCGCGTCCGTTATGCGCCCGTCGTCGAGGATCTGGAGCAGTATATTCATGACGTCGGGGTGGGCCTTCTCTATCTCGTCGAAGAGCACGACGGAGTAGGGACGGCGGCGTATCTTCTCCGTGAGCTGGCCGGCCTCGTCGTAGCCGACGTAGCCAGGGGGCGAGCCGATGATGCGCGAGACGGAGAACTTCTCCATGAATTCGGACATGTCGAGCCGGATAAGGCTCTCCGGCGAATTGAAGAGGTCGGCCGCGAGGCGCTTTACGAGCTCCGTCTTGCCCACGCCGGTGCCGCCGACGAAGATGAAGCTCACGGGCTTGCGCTTGGCCTGCAGCCCCACGCGGGAGCGCTTTATGGCCGAGCAGACCGCGTCTATGGCCTCGTCCTGGCCGACGATGTGCTCGCGCAGGCGCTCGCCCAGCTTGGCGAGGCGCTCGTACTCGTCCTCCGTGATGCTGCTCGCCGGTATCTTGGTCCAGAGCTCGATGACCCGCGCGAGGTTCTCGCGGGTGAGGACCGGGGTGTCGGCCTTCAGGCGGTTTATCTCGTCGGTGAGCTGCATGACGCCGGTGCGTATCACGGCAAGGCGCTCGTAGTGCTCCTCGGACGTGTCGGCCAGCAGGAGCTCGCGCTCGCGGTTGAGGTCGTCTATCTCCTTCTGCGCGGCGTCTATCCGCGCGAGGCTCTGGTCCTTGAGGTTGACGTCGGAGCAGGCCTCGTCGATGAGGTCTATCGCCTTGTCGGGCAGGTAGCGGTCGGTGATATAGCGCTCGCTGAGGAGCACGGCCTCGCGGCACATCTCCGGCGGTATCCTGACCTTGTGGCAGTCCTCGTAGTAGTGCGCTATGCCTTCGAGTATCTTGACGGAGTCCTCTATGCCCGGTTCGGCCACGGTGACGGGCTGGAAGCGGCGCTCGAGCGCGGCGTCCTTCTCTATATGCTTGCGGTACTCGGTAAAGGTGGTCGCGCCGATGACCTGTATCTCGCCGCGGCTGAGGGCCGGCTTGAGTATATTGGCCGCGTTCATGCTGCCCTCGGCGTCGCCCGCGCCGACGATGTTGTGGACCTCGTCTATGACCAGGATGATATTCCCGGTCTTGCATATCTCCTCTATAAGCCCCTTCATGCGGCTTTCAAACTGGCCGCGGAACTGGGTGCCGGCCACGAGGGCCGTGAGGTCGAGCAGGAAGACCTCCTTGTCGCGCAGCTTGTAGGGCACGGCGCCGCTGGCTATGCGCTGGGCCAGGCCCTCGGCTATGGCCGTCTTGCCGACGCCCGGCTCGCCTATGAGGCAGGGGTTGTTCTTCTGGCGGCGGTTGAGTATCTGTATGACGCGCTCCAGCTCCTCCTCGCGGCCTATCATGGCGTCGAGCTTGCCCTCGCGCGCCCTCTCGGTGAGGTCGATGCAGTAGTTGTCCAGGAACTTGCGCTTGGGCCTCTGCGGCGGGGCGCTCTGCGGCGAGGGCCCGCCCTGGCGGGAGGCGTCGGGGCCCTGCTGCGCGGGCGGGCCGCCCTGCGCGTCGTCGCGGCTCAGCCCCTGGCCGCCCATCAGGCGGTTCAGGAAGGGGAAGGTCGCCGTCTTGCCGTCGTCGTCGGCGTCACTGTCCGAGTTCTCTATGTCCAGAAGGCCCTCGGCGTTGCCCAGCGCGTCCATCATCTCGTTCGTGAGGTTGTCCAGGTCGTCGTCGGAAAGGCCCATCTTGCTGATAATGTCGTCCACCGGCTTAATGTGCAGCTCGCGCGCGCACTTCAGGCAAAGGCCCTCGTTCTTCTGCTGCCCGCCGGGGTCCATGCGGGTTATGAATATCACCGCAACATTTTTCTTGCAGCGTGAGCAAAGGGTAGGTTGCATAATATGATCTCCTGTATATTGCAAATATTTCCATTGTGGGGTGCGGAAATGAAAATTAGCACTCATTGTTTACGAGTGCTAATTTATCACTAAGCCCGCGGATTGTCAACAGGCCCGGAAGCGAATTGACAGTTTGTTCATATATCCGCCGGCGTCAGATGCCCACGCCCGCGGTGATGAGGTCTATGGTGTGGAAGAAGCGCGCGAGCAGGGTGCTCTGGAAGGTGTCCATGCCGATTATGAGGCCCAGGAAGCGCAGCAGCCAGGCGATGAGGCAGCAGTAGCACACGCCGTTTATGAAGCCCATGGCCGCCCCGCCGGCGTCGTTCAGGAGGTCCATGTTCGGTATGCGGTAAGATAGGTTCGGTATGTTCGCAATGGCCATGAGCGCTATGAGGAATATGAGGAAGAGCAGCGTGACGCCCGCGACGAAGCACAGCCGCTCGCAGAGGACCTCTATGACCGCCTCGCTCACCTGCGCGCCGTTGGCGTCGGCGTACTCCTCCGCCTCGGTGGCCATCTGGTCGGCGGCGTCGCCCCAGATGCCGACGCTCTCGTAGCTCGCCGTACAGAACTCGTGCCGGAGCGCCGGGTCGCCGGCGAGGATGTCCTCATAGCTGAGGTCGGTGTTGGCGAGGTCCATGTCCTCTAGCACGGTGTCGCTCATCTGGCGCTCCATATAGCCGCTCACGAAGGGGCGCAGCACGGGCACGACGTCGTAGGAAAAGGCGCTCGACACCAGCACGGCGGCGTAGAGCGAGACGATGATGCCCAGCAGGTTGGCTATGCCGATGATGAAGCCCTTTTTATACCCGGACCATACGGATATTATAACTATTGCCAGCAGTACCAGATCTATGACTATTTGCACTGCCCTTATCCTCCTTCCTCCTGCGCGCGGGGCGCGCGGAGCCCGTCTTTATCCCATATCAAAGTATACGCCGCGCCGGCGGCCTTTGTCGAGTACAACTCAGTAAAACCGGGCAGGGAATATATCCCTATCCAATACCCGCCGGCCTGGGCGCGCAGCAGGGCTATGCGCCCGGCGCCCGGCTCGAAGGCGGCGGCGATGGGGAAGAAGCCCTCGCACTCCAGGGCGCAGGCTTCGCCCGCCGGGCTGTATACGCCCACGGACGCGCCCTCCGCCGTCTCGTATATGACCGCGGCCGCGGGGCAGTCCGCGCCGAAGACGCCGAGGACCCGCCCGGGCACCTCCGCCTCCCGTGGCCCGCCCTCGCCGAGGAACCAGACCCGCCCGCCCGGCGTCCAGGCGGCTGCGGCCGTGTCCCCCAGCGGGACGAGCGCCGCGGCGGGCACGGAATATGCCGTCTCCCCGCCGCATACGGCCTCCGCCCTTCCTGACGAAAGCCGGACGAAAGAGTTCCCAAGCGGCAGAGCCGTTTCCGGGCCCTCGCCCGCGTCCGTCGTCCCGGCCGACGCGGCCCAGACCACGGCGCAGATGGCGAGCAGGAAAAAGCACAGCGCTGCGGCCGCGCTTTTGCGTCTTGTGATTGAGTTCATGGCGGCGCCTCCAATGGGGCGGCGCCAAGCGCCTAGTCCCCCAGCATCAGCCTGCCGGCCTCGCCCTCGTACCAGACCCTGTTCAGGTACAGCCCCTGCGGCGGCATCGTCGGGCCCGTGAGACGCCGGTCGCGCGTTTCCAGCAGCGCGGGTATGTCCCCGGGTTCCAGCTTGCCGTGAGAGGCGTAGACCATGGTGCCCACTATGGCGCGCACCATGTTGTATAAAAAGCCGTCGGCGCAGACGGCGACGCGGATCTCGTCGCCAAGCCGCTCGGCCCGGCACCAGTGGACCGTGCGCACCGTCGTCTTTGTCTCGGTGCCCACGCTGCGCACGGCGGCGAAGTCGTGCCTGCCCTCAAAGGCGGCCCCGGCGGCCTGCATGCGCCCTATGTCCAGCGGCGCGGGATAAAAGCACACGCGCTTCTGCAAAAATGGGTCGCGTATCCGCGTGTTCATTATCCGGTAAACGTATTCCTTCTGTATGCAGCTCAATATGGCGTTGAAGCCCTCCGGGACCTCGCAGGCGCCGAGCACCGCGATGTCGTCGGGCAGGCGCGTGTTCACCGCCAGGGGCAGCCGCTCCACGGGTATGCGGCTCGACGTGTGGAAGTTGGCGCAGTAGTTGAGCGCGTGGACGCCCGCATCCGTCCGGCCGCAGCCGGTGGCCTTCACCGGGTGGCCGCAGACCTTGCTGAGCGCCTTCTCCACCGTCGCGGCGACGGATACGTCGTATTTCTGCACCTGCCAGCCGTGATAGGCGCTGCCGTCGTAGCGGAGCCTGATAGCGATGTTCCTCATATCCCGCAGGCCTTCATGGCTATCATCGCGCCGAGCACCAGGGCCCCGGCCAGGAAGGCCAGCGCGTCCCGCCGGGCGTATTTGAGCGTCTTCATGCGCGTGCGGCCCTCGCCGCCGTGGTAGCAGCGGCTCTCCATGGCCACGGCGAGCTCGTCGGCGCGGCGGAAGCTGGAGACGAAGAGCGGCACCAGGAGGGGCAGCAGCGCCTTTGCCCGCTCGGTGAGCCGGCCGGTGGAGAAGTCGGCGCCGCGCGCCTTCTGCGCGGACATGATCTTGTCCGTCTCCTCAATGAGCGTGGGTATGAACCTGAGCGCCATGCTCATCATCATGCTCATCTCGTGGACGGGAACCTTTATCTTCTTGAGCGGGTTCAAGAGGAGCTCCAGCCCGTCGGTGAGGGCTATGGGGCTCGTGGTATAGGTGAGCAGCAGCGTGCCGCAGATGAGCAGCATTATGCGCAGCACCATGAAGAAGGCCCGCTTTATGCCGCCGGTGGTGACGGTGAATATCCACCAGTCGAAGAGCACCGTCCCCTCCTTCGTGTAGAAGAGGTTCAGTATGCCGGTGAGGATGATGATAAAAATGAGCGGCTTGAGGCCCTTGAGTATGCTTTTGAGCTTTATCGTGGAGGCCTTTATCGCCAGCGCCGTCACGCAGAACATGAAGGCGTAGCTTATCCAGTCCACGGCCAGGAAGAGCGCCACTATGAAGACGATGACCAGTATCAGCTTCGTCCTGGGGTCGAGCCTGTGCACGACGGTGTCGCCGGGGAAATACTGGCCGAGGGTGATGTCCTTAAGCATCGCGTCCGGCCCCCTTCCTGAGCGCCTTCACGGCGGCGGCAAGCTGTTCCATGGTGTAGACGGACTCCGGCATGGCCGCGCCGCGCTCGCGCAGGGCCTGGGTTATGGCCGCCGGCTGCGGCACGTCGAGCCCCATCGCGGCGAGCTCGCCCTGGCGGGAGAAGACCTCGGCGGGCGTGCCGTCCATGGCTATATGCCCCTCGTGGAAGACCACGAGGCGGCCGGCTATCCTCGCCGCGTCGTCCATGCTGTGGGTGACGAGCAGGACAGTGGAGCCGGTTTCGGCGCGGTAGTCGAGTATATTGCGGATAATCTCCTCGCAGCCGCCCGGGTCCAGGCCCGCGGTGGGCTCGTCGAGTATGAGCACCTTGGGGCGCATGGCTATGACGCCGGCTATGGCTATGCGGCGCTTCTGGCCGCCGGAGAGCTCCAGCGGGCTCTTGTCAAAGAGCTCCTCGCCCACGCCAACGAAGCCCGCGGCCTCGCGCACGCGCTCGTCTATCTCGCCGTCCGTAAGTTTCATGTTCCTCGGGCCGAAGGCTATGTCCTTGTACACCGTCTCCTCGAAGAGCTGGTACTCCGGGTACTGGAAGACGAGGCCGACCTTGAAGCGGACGTCGCGCGTGGCCTCCTTGGTGGCGAAGATATCCTGCCCCTCGCAGTACACCTTCCCCGCGGTAGGCGCGAGCAGGCCGTTGAGGTGCTGCATGAAGGTGCTCTTGCCCGAGCCCGTATGCCCGATCACGGCCACCAGCTCGCCGGGGTAGAATTCCACGTCTATATTCTCTATGGCCGTCTTCTCGAACGGCGTGCCCACGCTGTAGGTGTGCGTGAGGTTTTCGGCTTTTATAACAGCGTCCATTGGCGCATCCCTTTTCCTTATTTAAGCGCGGCCATTATGGCCCCGGCGCACTCGTCCACCGTCAGCGCCGTCAGGGGCAGCTCCCAGCCGCCGGCGTTGAGGGCGTATATGAGCTCCGTCGTGGCGGGGACGCTGAGCCCCTCGCGCTTTAAGAGCTCCACCTGCGAGAAGACCTCGCGCGGCGTCCCGTCGGCGATTACCGCGCCCTCGCTCATGACCACCAGGCGGTCGGCACCGACGCACTCCGACATGTGGTGGGTTATGAGCACCACGGTTATGCCCTGCTCGCGGCAGAGGCGCGTGACGGTGGAGATAACCTCCCGCCGGCCTATGGGGTCGAGCATCGCCGTGGGCTCGTCGAGCACTATGCACCTGGGCCGCATGGCCAGCACGCCGGCTATGGCCACGCGCTGCTTCTGGCCGCCGGAGAGCAGGTGCGGCGCGTGTAGGCGGTACTCGTACATGCCCACGGTCTTTAGCGCCTCGTCCACGCGGCGGCGTATTTCGCCGCTCTCCACGCCCAGGTTCTCCGGCGCGAAGGCGACGTCGTCCTCCACCACGTTGGCGACTATCTGGTTGTCCGGGTTCTGGAAGACAAGGCCGACCGTGCGGCGCACGTCCAGGAGCCTGTCCTCGTGCGTCGTGTCTATGCCGTCTACCAGCACGCGCCCGCTTGTGGGCAAGAGTATGCCGTTGAAGAGCTTGGCGAGCGTGCTCTTGCCCGAGCCGTTGTGCCCGAGCACGGCCACGAAGCTGCCCTCTTCAATCTCCAGGTCCACGCCGTGCAGCGTCTCGAGCTCGTCGCCCTCGTATGTGAAATGCAGGTTTTCGGTCTTTATGATAGGCATTGATTGACCTCTTCTATGTTTCAGCGTGCGGTATTCTCCCAGCGGCAGGCCGCGCCGGCGGGCAGGTACAGGCCGCTCGCCGTCACGGGCAGGCCCAGCTCCTCGCTCTCGCTCCTCCCGCCGAAGCGGCGGGTGAAGATGCTCTCGCTCATATAGGTGAGGACGGCGGGGGCGAGGCCCGTGGTATAGGAATTGATTATGACGAAGAGCGGGTCGTCGCTCAGTACCCCGGCGGCGAGGCTGACGAAGTCCCAGAGGCTGTCCTCAAGTTTCCAGACCTCGCCGCCCGGGCCGCGGCCGTAGCTCGGCGGGTCCATTATGATGGCGTCGTAGCGCCGGCCCCGGCGTATCTCGCGCTCTACGAACTTGGCGCAGTCGTCCACTATCCAGCGCACCGGCCTGTCCGCCACGCCGCTCGCCGCGGCGTTCTCCTTGGCCCAGGCCACCATGCCCTTGGCCGCGTCGACGTGGCAGACGCTGGCGCCCGCCGCGAGGGCCGCGGCCGTGGCCGCGCCCGTGTACGCGAAGAGGTTCAGCACGCTCACCGGCCTGTCCGACGAGCGTATCTTGCGCATGATGAAGTCCCAGTTCGCCGCCTGCTCGGGGAATATGCCCGTGTGCTTGAAATTCATGGGCTTGACGTTGAATTTTAGCTCCCCATAGCTTATCTGCCAGCTCGCGGGCAGGGCGCGCTTGTCCCAGCTGCCCCCGCCCGTATGGCTGCGCGAATAGCGCCCGTCCGCCGTATTCCAGCGCCTGTCGCGCCGGGGCGTCTTCCATATGGCCTGCGGGTCGGGCCGCACGAGGGTGTACTTCCCCCAGCGCTCCAGCTTTTCGCCCTCCGAGCAGTCTATAAGCTCATAATCCTGCCATTTGTCAGAAACCCACATGCCAAGCTCCTTGCGATTGATATCCAGTAATTATATCACGGGCGCGGGGCCCGGGTCAATTATCTTTAGCCGCCGAAGCGCGATATGGCCGTGGAGCTCACCAGCGCGGCCGAGGCCTGGCCGGAGTTCACGGCGTCCAGCAGGGCCTGGAGCCCGCCGGTGAGGCGCTTGATCTCGCCGAAGCGGTCCATCAGCTTCCCGTCGCCCTGTAACAGGGCCATGTACTTCTGCTCGACGGATATGGCGAGGCTCGCGCCCTTCAGGCCGCGCAGGCTCTTCGCCCCGGTGTCGGCGCGGGTGATTATGACCAGCTCGTCGGTGAGGTAGGGCGTCAGCACGGTGAAGTCCGTCTCGTCCGGGTCGAGGGTCATGCCGCCCCAGACGCAGTCCACGTTGCCGCTCATGAGCTCGTCGTAGGCGTTCTCGCTCTTGACGGAGATAAACTGCGCCTGCCAGCCCAGCCGGGAGCAGACGGCGCGCGCGAGCTCCACGTCGAAGCCGGAATACTGGCCGTTCTCTATGTAGCTCAGCGGATAGGCGTCCGGGTCGCAGCCTATGAGCAGCGTGCGCGGCGGCACGCCGTCGAACTGGTCGAGGGCGTTTGCGCGCGAGACGAAATATGTGTTGTCCTCAATGAACCACGAGTTGGCGAGGCCGCTTATGGTCCCGTCCGCGGCGAGCGTTTGCAGCGCCGCCTCGACGTAGTAGCGGACGTAGTCCTCGTTGCGGAAACCGACGGCGTAGCTCTGCTCGGCTAGCGTATCCACTATCCTGTAGCGGCCGACGATCTCGCCGCAGCCCGCTATGGGCAGCATCAGCGCCAGAGCCAGGATCACCGCCAGCGCTCTTTTCAACTTCAAGGCCCGCGCCCCCTTTGCAAAATTGCGCGTGCCAGGAGACACGCGCAATAATGATACGTTAATTCCAGTTCAGTTTCAAGAGTAAAAATGTGAATATTGCGGCCGGCGCGCCGCGCTTTGCCGGCGTTTTCCCCGGCGCCGCCGCGCGCGGGGCCTCACTTGCCGTAGCTGGAGAGGAACTTCTTCGTGCGCTCCATCCGCGGGGCGGAGATGACCTCGCTGCCGCCCTGCTCGACGATGAAGCCCTCGTCCATGAATATGACGCGGTCGCTCACGTCGCGGGCGAAGCCCATCTCGTGCGTCACTATGATCATCGTCGTGCGCTGCTCGGCGAGCGAGCGTATGACGCGCAGCACCTCGCCCGTGAGCTCGGGGTCGAGCGCGCTCGTCGGCTCGTCGAAGCAGAGTATGTCCGGGTGCATGGCCAGCGCGGGGGCTATGGCGACGCGCTGCTGCTGGCCGCCGGAGAGCTGGTGCGGGTAGTGGCCCGCCCGGTCGGTGAGGCCCATGGCAGCCAAAAGCTCGCGGCCCTCGGCCTCGATGGCGGCGTTTATCTCCTTCCTCTTCGGCTTGTAGTCCTCTCGCTCCTTCGCCAGCAGCTCGGGCGCGAGCGTCACGTTCTGCAGCGCCGTATACTGCGGGAAGAGGTTGAAGCTCTGGAACACGAGCCCGAAGTGCAGCCGCTTGCGGCGCACGTCGGCCTCGCGGCGCGTGGCCGGGTCGGCGGCGTCGAAGAGGGTTTCGCCGTTTACGCTGATGCTGCCCGCGTCCGGCGTCTCCAGGAAGTTGAGGCAGCGCAGCAGCGTGGTCTTGCCGCTGCCGGAGGAGCCGATGAGGCTGAGGGCCTGGCCCTTCTCCAGCGTGAAACTTATGTCGTTCAGCACCTTCGTCTTGTCGAAGTGCTTTTCAAGGTTCTTGACTTCCAGTACGGACATATCCCCGCCCCCTTATCTGAAGAACTCGAGCTTGCGCTCCAGCCTGCCGAGCAGGAAGGAGACGATGCCGTTGAAAACGAGATAGTACACGCCCGTGAAGAAGAGCGGCCATATTAGGCCGGAGTAGCCGTGCGAGCCCTTGAGGAAGGCGTAGCCGGCCCAGATGACCTCCTGGAAGGAGATGATGCGCGCGAGGGAGGTGTCCTTCACCAGGGTTATGACCTCGTTGGCCATGGGCGGGACGATGCGCTTTATCATCTGCAAAAGCGTGATGTGGCGGAAAATCTGCCCCTTCGTCATGCCCAGCACCTCGCCGGCCTCCTGCTGGCCCATGGGCACGCCCTGTATGCCGCCGCGGTATATCTCGGAGAAATAGCAGGCGTAGTTCACAATGAACATCACCGCCGCCGCGGCGAAGCGGCCCTCGGCGAAGCTCCAGGGGTTGTGGTCGAAGATGTAGCCGGGTATGTAGAAGACGATGAGCAGCTGGAGCATCAGCGGCGTGCCGCGGATTACCCAGACTATAAACCGGCTGAGCAGCGATATGGGCCGGAAGCCGAGGAAGACCTTCGACCAGAAGTCCAGGCGCCTGGCCAGGGCGCGGGCCTGGTGCTCGTTCAGCTCGCGGGCCTTGCCGCCCTTGCCGGCGGGGACCTTTTCGCCCTCCTCGAGCCGGCGCAGCACCCACTGGCTCTGCGCCTTCTGCCTGCGCCCGATAAAGCCGAACGGGGCCCAGCGGTTCATGGAGCCGAAGCATATGATAAGGCCCAGGGGGATCGAGCCTACGAGCGTCACGAAGAACAGCTTCAGCGTCTCTATAAAGCCCTCGTTGAGGGCGCTTATTACGGTTTGGAATTCAGACATTTGGGCTCAAATCTCTCCTTGCCTGTTCGCGCGGAAAGCAGAGGGCGCGGCGCGTCCTCTGCTTCGCTTTAGTTTTTATCTCCGGCGCCGTCAAGCGCCCGTCCGGCCGCGCCCGCCTTACTCCTGCGGGATGAGGGCGGCGGAGACGCCGTAGGTCTCGGCGATCTCCTGCATGCTGCCGTCGGCATAGGCCGCCGCGAAGAACTCGTTGAGCTTGGCGGCGAGGTCGCTGCCCTTGCGGAAGCCGACGCCGTACTCCTCGCTGTTGAGCTGTATCGTGTAGGTGAGGTCGGCGTAGCTGGTGCCCTCGCCCACCATGGCGTCGGCCATCAGGCTGTCGATAATGGCGGCGTCGCAGGTGCCGGAGCTGACCTCGAGCACGGCGGTGGCCTGGTCGGCGACCGGGGTGTAGGCGAAGCCGTTCTCAATGGCCATGTCCTCGCCGGCGGAGCCGGTCTCTACCGCGAACTGGAGGCCGGCCATGCTCTCGGCGTCGGGATAATCCGCGGCGGCGTCGGCGGGCAGGATGACGACCTGGGCGTTATTGCAGTAGGCGTTGGAGCACTCCATGGCGGAGAGGACCTCGTCGGTGAGGGTCATGCCGTTCCAGACGACGTCGATGGCCTTGCCGTCAAGCTCCATGACCTTGTTGTCCCACTCGATGAGCTGGAACTCCGCGGTGACGCCGAGGCTCTCGGCGAAGGCCTTGGCCATGTCGGCGTCGAAGCCTATCCACTCGCCGTTCTCGTCACGGTAGTCCATGGGGTCG
>CALWYP010000020.1 GCA_944385795.1 uncultured Oscillospiraceae bacterium
TCATATCCGCTCCTTGTCCGAAAACTCAGAGCTTCAAGCTTCGTTCGACTTGCATGTGTTAGGCACGCCGCCAGCGTTCGTCCTGAGCCAGGATCAAACTCTCAAATATGGTATCTTAGCCGGACCTTAGTCCGGTTAAAACCTATTCGAGCTGATTTAATCTCAGCTTCAAAAGAATTGCTTCAGCAGGCCTCTTCAGCCCGCTGTTAAGAACCCTTCTTTGGTGCTTTTTCGCATAAGCTTTTACTTACATTGTTTAATTTACAAGGTACACTCGCCTGGGCTTTTAGGCATCTTTCACAGTGCCTTGTCCCGAGCGCTTGATTAATATACCACGCCGGAACGCGCTTGTCAACACCTTTTTTCAAAAAAATAAGACTTTTTTTCGATTCCCTGTTCCTTCCTCCGCATACCCCCATATCTGGTGGTTGTCCTTGAGCCGCGGACACTACTAATAGATATGCGGCTTTGGCTGGGGAGTTATAAAAACGGCTTTTGAGGGGATAATAGCCCTCATGAGCGAAAAAAATTCTTTTGAAGGCGCCCCGCATCCGGAGCGCAAACCCAAATACCCCGGCGCGCTGACGGCGGGGAATTTAGCGCGCGTCTTTTCCGGCTGCGCCGACCTGGAGCAGCGGAGGGTGCAGCCCGGGCTGATGTACGGCGCGGAGGCGGTGACGCTGCTCTGGCTTGACGGTCTGGTGGACGGGGCGGCGCTCTCCGAGGACGTGCTGCGCCCGCTGACGGAGACGGGGCGGACGCTGGGCGCTTCGGGCCCAGCGGCGCTCATGGAGCTCTGCGAGCTCGGGGCGGTATACGGCTGCACCGTGCGGCGGCGGAGCTCCCTGGACGAGGCGGCGGGGGACCTGGTCAAGGGCTGCTGCCTTATCTGCTTCGACGCGCTCGGCGAGGCGCTGAGCTTTGAGGCGCGCACCACCCTGTCGCGCGCGGTCAGCGAACCGGCGGTGGAGAAGGCGATCAAGGGCGGCAAGGACGCCTTTGTGGAGACGCTGCGCACGAACACCTCCCTGGTGCGCCGGAAGCTCCGCACGCCGGAGCTCAAACTTGAGCAGTTCACCGTGGGCCGGCTCTCCGGCACGGCCGTCGCACTATTATATATAGAAGGCGTGGCGAAGCCGGAGGCGGCGGAGCTGGCGGCGCGGCGCATATCGGGGATTGACATCGACGCGCTGCTGGCCGCCGGGGATCTGGAGGAGTATATAGTAGATTCGCCGCGCTCCCCCCTCCCCCAGCTCCTGCACACGGAGAGGCCGGACACCTTCGCCATACATCTGCTCGACGGGCGCGTGGGCATACTCGTGGACGGCCTGCCCGTCGGCTTCCTGCTCCCGGCCGACCTGGCCGCCTTCATGCGCGTGCCGGAGGACAGCGCGATGCACTTCGCCGTGGCGAGTATGCTGACGCTCCTGCGCTGGGCGGCGCTCGCCATATCCCTGCTGCTGCCGGCGGCCTTCGTGGCCATAAGCATGTACCACCAGGAGATGCTGCCGGTGAAGCTGCTGCTGAGCATGACGGCGGCGAAGCAGTATGTGCCCTTCGGCGCGGCGGCGGAGGTGATAGCCATGCTGCTGGCCTTCGAGCTATTGCAGGAGGCGGGGCTGCGCCTGCCGGACCCCGTGGGGCAGACGGCCAGCATAATAGGCGCGCTTATCGTCGGCCAGAGCGCGGTGGAGGCGAAGGTCGTCTCGCCGATAGCCGTCATAGTGGTGGCCCTGGCGGGCATAGCCGGCTACACCATGCCGAGCCAGGACCTGGGCGGGGCGCTGCGCCTGGCGCGCCTGGGCCTCGTGGCCCTTGGCGCGCTGCTGGGCCTTTACGGCGTGACGGCGGGGCTCGCCTTAATCATATGGTATACGGCGGGGCTGGAGAGCTTCGGCCAGGCCTATACCGCGCCCTTCACGGGCTCCGGCGGCGGGGCGCTGCGCCGCGTGCTGCTCAAGAGGCCAAACCGCGCGAACAAGTTCCGCCCGGCACATCTGGCCGGCTGGAACGCCCGGAGGCAGAAATGAGAGCGCGGGTAAAGAGGCTCGCCGCGCTGCTGCTCGCGCTCGCTCCGCTCGCCCTGCCGGGCTGCACGCTGTCGGTGTACAACAATTACCGCGACGTGGGCTCCCTGCTCGTGGTGCAGGCGCTGGGCATAGACTCCCGCCCCGGGGGCGTGACGCTCTCGGCGGCCACGGGCGCCGACGCCTCGGGGCGCGAGCCGGTGCGGCTGAAGGCCTCCGCAGGCACGCTGGAGGCGGCCCTGGAGGCGATAGAGGCCAAGTCCGGGGCCGGGCGGGCCTTTTTTGCGGGCACGGGGGCCATAGTGCTGGGCCCGGCGGCGGCCGGGGAGGCCGCGCGCTGGCTGGACGCCGTGGCGCGCAGCAAGGATCTGCGGCTGGACACGGAGCTCTACGTCATCAAGAATACCGAGGCGGCGGCGCTGCTGACGGGGGAGGACGCGCCCGAGGACGTCTTCGCGGCGCTGGACGCGCTGGACACGCGGCTGCGCACCGGCGGGCCGGCTCCCGCGCCGACCTGCGCGGACGCGGCGCGTTCCCTGCTTGAGTCCGGCGCGGCGCTGGCGGCGGCGATAGAGCTGCTGGACGGCGAGCCCGTGGGCGCGGGCTTCGCCGTGCTGGGGCCGGATTCCCTGGCCGGATGGCTCACGGGCGGCGCTGCGCTGGGCGCGGGGCTTTTCCTGGGCGGCCCGGGCACGGGCGTCATAGAACTGGATTGCGGCGCGGCCGTAGAGCTGGCGGGGGCGGACATAGGGCTCGAGCCCGTCTGGGACGGCGGCGCGCCGGCCTCGCTCAGGGTAAACGTCTCCGTCAGGGCGGGAGTGATTGAGGCCCCCGCCGGCCTGGCGCTGGACTCCGCCGGAGGCCGCGGCCTTGTAGAGGGCGAGCTGGCCGGCGCGGTGGAGGAATGGGTGGGCTCGGCCCTGGGCGAGAGCGTGGCCATGGGCGCGGATTTCCTCGGCCTTGGCCGGGAATTGCAGACGCGCTATCCCGGGCGCTTCGACGCCGCGCTCTGGCCGGAGGCGCTCTCAAGGCTAGACTGCGAGGTGGAGGTTACGGCAAAAATCCTGAACGTGAGGGAATACCCCGTCTCGCCCTTCGGGGAGGGCAAGGCATGAGGGAACCTACCTTGAGGCAGCTGCAGGCCCTGGGCTTCGTGGCGCTGATAAGCCCGGCGACGCGGCTGCTGCCCGGGGCGGCGGCGAGGGACGCGGGGCACGCGGGCGCCCTATCGCCGCTCCTCGCCCTGCCCTTGTGCCTGCTGGCGGCCTTCGCCGTCTCCGCGGCCATGGACAAAAGCGGCCCCGGGCAGGGCCTGGGCGAGGTGGTCGCGGCGCGCTTCCCGCGCCTCGGGCGGGCCTTCCTCGGCCTCTATGCGCTCTGGCTGGCGCTGTACGCCGGCTTCGCGGTGCGCAGCGGGGCCTCGCGCTTTATTTACACCATCTACACCGGCGCGTCGCCCTGGACCTTCGTGGCCGTGGGGCTGGCGCTGGGCCTGCTGGCGGCGCTGGGCGGCGCGGTGCGCCTCGCCCGGGCGGCGGAGCTTTTCCGCCCCCTGCTCATCCTGGCGCTGCTGCCCATTGTCGGCGTCGGCCTCGCCCAGCTGGACTGGCGCGAGCTGCTGCCCGTCCCCGCGCCCGGGGCCGCGGCCCTCGCGCTCTCGGCCCTGCCCACGGCGGGCACGCTATGCTTCGCGCTCTTTAACCTGCCAATACTTGAATCGGGCGAAAGGATAGGGCGGCGCTGGCGGCGCATGTCCGCCTGGTGCGCGCGCATGTGCGTGTTCTTCGCCGCGATAACCGCCGCCGTGCTGGGCCGCTTCGGCCCGGAGCTCAGCGGCGCGCTGACCTATCCCTTCTTCGCCCTGGTGCGCAATACGGGGCTTTTCAACGTCGCCGAACGCATAGAGGCGCTGATAACCGCGCTGTGGGTGCTCTCCGACTTCGCGCTCACGGCCCTCTCGCTCATGGCCGCGGCCCGGCTCGCCCGGCTCGCCCTGGGCATACCCGCCCGGCGCGGCGCGGCCGTGACCCTTGCCTGCGCGGCGGCGGCCCTCGGCTGCGCGCTGGCCGCCGCCCCGGACTCCCAGGCGCTCCGCTTCGTCTCCGACATCCTGGTCGTCCGCGCCAACGGCGCCATGTGCGCGGCGATGCTGCTCTTCGCCGCCCTCTCGGCCCTGAAAAAAGCGGAATAATTTTGTTTTTACCCCAGAAATGATGCAATTTTGATACAAGCGGGGTTTATATTGGGGTAAAGAACAATAAGGGAGGTCCGCGTCATGCTAAAAAGTATCGCCAAGGCCGCGCTTACGGCCATATTCGCCTTAGCCTTCTGCTTCGCCGCCGCCTGCGGGCGCGCCGCGCCGGAGGAACCCTCCGCGCCCTCTCCCAAAGAGACGGAGGGCGCCCTGGTCTTCGCCGTGGTCAAGCCCAACAAATGGATCACAGATGCGGTAGAGGAGTACAACTCCTCCTCGCCCGGGCGGCCCATAGAGCTGCTGCGCTTCAACTATCTGCGCGAGCTGGCCGACGCCGTCGAGGCCGGGCTCGAGCCCGACATGTATTTCTCCGCGCTGGAAGGCGGCATGTATCCCAAATCGGGCGAAACGCTCTGGGATATAAGCGCCGACCTCTCCGAATACCTCACGTCGCCCCTCGCCGGGAACCTCCGGAGCGCCATGACGGTGGAAGGCGAGCTGCGCTTCGTGCCCTTCGACTTCCGCGTCGACGGGCTGTGCTGGCGGCTGGGCGGGGAGCTGCCCCAGGGCATGGACGAGGCGGCGCTGGCCGCGGAGGAGGCCGGCGCGCGGCTCTTCCCTGGCGTCTGGAGCCGGGACGCCCTCGCCTCATACTGGCTCTACCCCTATGTCTGCGCGGCGGACGGCGCGGCGCGGGAGGAGCTGCTCGGCGCGATATACTCCCACACCGAGGACGGCGTCGAGGGCCAAAACCTGGCTTTCGGCTTTTTCAGCCTGGATTCCGGGGACAATTTTTCCCTCGGCGCGCTCCTGAACGGCGGCGCGGGCTTCGCGCCCGGTGTCCCGGGCAGCGCGACGGCGGGTTCCTACGTCCCCGAGCATGTGATCGGGATATGCTCCGGCTGCGCCGACCCCGGCGCCGCCTGGGACTTCCTCTCTATTTTCCTCGGCGGCGACATGCAGGCCCTGGCCTACGGCCTGCCCGCGACGGCCTCGGGCTTCGAGGCCAGGCTCGAAGCGGCCGCCGAAAGGCCCTCTACCCTGCCGCGCGCCGTGGAGCTCGCGCGGGAAATAGTGGAGGGCACCAGCCAGTTTGATTCCTACAGCCTGGCCGGCCGCCCCGCCGGATGGTACGTTGAATACATAAACAGTCCGGAAAGGCTGGAAAGCAAAGGGTTGAGCGCGTAAAATTCATTGAAAATGTATACAAAAACGCCCCGGACAAACGTTCGGGGCGTTTTTGTGGATATGGGAGTTTGGAAGAGGAAAATCATTCAAAACTGGGCGGGAATGGGCTTTCCCTGCCATCGACAAAAATATAACGCAACTCTTGCTATTAGTAAAGAGAGAGTTTATAATAATTGATATGACATATCATCATATCAAAGGAGGCGCTGCGAATGGATACGGCGAAGGTGCGCGCGCTGCTGGCCGCGGCGGATTTGGGAAGCATATCGAAGGCCGCGGAGGCCCTGGGCTACACCCAGTCCGGCGTGACGCATATGATGCGCGCGCTTGAGGAGGAGGCGGGCTTCCCGCTGCTCCTGCGCGGCAACCGCGGGGTCAAGCTGACGCCGGAGGGCGAGCGGCTCTCGCCGCTGTTCCGCGAGCTCAGCCACGCGGCCGACAGGCTTGAACAGGAGATGTCGCTCATGCGCGGGGTGGAGAGCGGCGTCGTGAAGATAGGCACATATTCCTCGATCTCGCTGCACTGGATGCCGCAGATACTCGAGGAGTTCCAGAAGCGCTATCCAAAGATAGAGATAGAGCTGCTCGAGGGCAACGGGCAGGAGATTGAAGAATGGCTCACGGACGGGCGCATCGACATAGCTTACACCAGCATCCAGCCGTATTTTACCTTCGATACGGTTAAGATACTTGAAGACCCCATGTACGCCGTGCTGCCCAAGAACCACCCCCGGGCCAACGACGAGTCCTTCCCCATCACGGCCTTCAAGGGCGAGCCCTTCCTCGTCTACGTCGCAAGCACGCAGATAGACGTCGACCTGGCGCGGGCGATGGCCCTGGCGGGCATAGGCCCGAAGGCCAAGTTCAGCTCCAACTTCGACATGACCATCCTGGCCATGGTGGAGCACAACCTGGGCGTCACCATAATGCCGCGGCTCATACTCGCCGGCTCCCACGCCGACGTGGCCGCAGTCCCAATCTCCCCGCCGCTGACGCGCAGCCTGGGCATAGCCGTGCGCAGCATGGCGGACGCCTCCCCGGCCATGAAGCGCTTCATGAGCTGCACGGCCGAGGTGCTTAAAATAAAGTGAAGAGCGCCGCCCCTCTCCCGGGGCGGCGCAGGCTTTATTCAAACAGCGACGCGGCGTCGAAGCCCTCGAAGCCCGCGGCGTAGGCGACCTCGGCCCCGGCGGCGTACTCGTCGAACCGGGCGTTGAAGCTCATCACGGCGCAGGCGCCGCGCAGGGTATAGACCTCGGAGGAGCCGAGCAGGACGCCGTCGTCCGGCCTCACGGGCTCGCGCAGGATTATGTGGAAGCCGTTCGCGCTCTCCACAACGCCGCTGAGCCCGCCCACCTCCAGGGCCTGGGAGGCCTCGGCGAACTCCTCCACCACGCTGCCCGGCTCGAAGCAGTAGCCGTCCGGGTATCGCTCCAGCCCCGGGTCCTCGCTGTATTTGTGCATGAGCTCGTCGAAAAGCTCCTCCAGCCCGGACTCCGGCGCGGCCTGGAGCTCGGCCAGGACGTCCCCGGCCAGCTCGCGCTTTTGCTCCATCTCCGCCGCCGCCGCGCCGCTCAGGTCCTCGCCGGTCTCGCACGCGAAGAGTATGTGCTTTACGGTCATGAAGCCGTAGTCCTCCGCGAACTTCAGCGCCTCCTCGTCCGTGACGGCCTCGCCGTTCTCGCCGTAGAGCGTGATGAAGATCCGCGGGAAGAGCAGCAGCGTGCTGTTGACGTATTCATACAGCTCCGGCGTCACGAAGAGCCCGGCGAGATAGCCGTAGAGCTCCTCCGCCGTGCCGCCCTCGCCGACATATTCCTCTATGTCCCCGGCGAGCTGCGCTTCGAGCATATCGCGGTCCCCGCCGGTCAGCTCCACGCCGTATTCCTCCGCCATCTGGTTCACCAGGCTGTACTGCACGCAGTAGTTGGCGGCGCTGGAGGCGACGTATTCGCCCACGCTTATCTCCTCATAGCCGGGTACGGCCGCGTCCAGGGCCATGCCCGCGGCGTACTGCGCGTACTCGTTATAGAGCCAGTAGAAATACTCCTCCCAGTACACTTCCTCGCCGTTCACGGTCATGACCACGTCGTCAGGCGCGTACCTGCCGTAGGCGCCGTCCCAGTCGTAGGAAACGCCCTGCGCCGCCTCGCTGGCGGCCGGCCCGTCCTCTCCGCCCCCTGCGGCGCCGCAGGCGGCGAGGGAGAGCATAATCGCGGCGCAGAGCGCCAGGCATACGGTTCTTTTCATTGCTTTTCTCCTTTTCCGGCTTCCGCCCCGGGCGCCTTCCCCGTGGCAAGCCAGTCGGCTATAAAGGCCGCCGCCTCGTCCAGCACACGGCCCTTCGCGGCCAGGCGCAGGGCCAGGACGGGCTTCTTCGCCGCCTCCACCTTCAGCCTGCCCTTGTACCTGCTCTGGGCGTACAGGGCGCTGACGCGCTCCATGTCGAAGTCGGAGAGGGTGAAGCGCAGGACGTTCGCCTTCTGGCTTATGTCCGTGATGCCCGCCCTGCCGGCCTCGCCGCGCAGCAGCGCCACGCGCACCAGGTTCGTGACCTCCCTGGGCGGCTCGCCGAAGCGGTCTATCAGCTCGTCGAGCACGTCGTCGGCGTCCTCCTCGGAGCGTATGAGCGCTATGCGGCGGTAGAGGTCCATGCGCTGCTCGCTGGAGGAGACGTAGCTCTCGGGTATGTTGGCGCTGACCGCGAAGTCCGCCGTGGTGTTCGCGCGCCTGGGCGGCTGCCCGCCGCGCTCCTCTATAACCGCCTCTTCGAGCAGCTTGAGGTACATGTCGTATCCGACGTCGGTGAGATGCCCGCTCTGCTCCGCGCCGAGCAGGCTGCCCGCGCCGCGTATCTCCAGGTCGCGCATGGCTATGCGGAAGCCGGAGTTGAACTCCGCGAACTCGCGTATCGCCTCGAGGCGCTTTTCCGCAATCTCGCTGAGCACCTTGTCGCGGCGGAAGGTGAGGTAGGCGCTCGCCCGGCGCGCGCTGCGGCCCACGCGGCCGCGTATCTGGTGCAGCTGGGCCAGGCCGAGCTTATCGGCGTCCTCTATGATAAGCGTGTTGACGTTTGGTATGTCTATGCCCGTCTCTATTATAGTAGTACAGACAAGTATCTGTATGCGCCCCTCGGCCATGTCCTCCATGATGCGGCCGAGCTGTTCGGAGTCCATTTTTCCGTGCGCCACCGCCACGGCCGCGCCGTCCATGAGCTCGGATATTTTAAGCGCCGTGCGTTCGATGTTGTCCACGCGGTTGTGCAGGTAGTACACCTGCCCGCCGCGGTCGAGCTCGCGGCGCATCGCGTCGGCGAGGACGCCCCAGTCGTGCTCCATCACGAAGGTCTGCACCGGCAGGCGCTCGCTCGGCGGCTCCTCTATCGTGGACATGTCGCGTATGCCGGAAAGGGCCATGTTCAGCGTGCGCGGTATCGGCGTCGCCGAGAGCGTCAGCACGTCTACCTGACGGCTGAGCTCCTTGATATGTTCCTTGTGCGAAACGCCGAAGCGCTGCTCCTCGTCCACGACAAGCAGGCCCAGGTCCTTGAACTTCACGTCCTTCTGCAATAGCCTGTGAGTCCCTATCACCAGGTCGCATTTCCCTTCTGCGAGGTTGGAAAGCGACTTTTTTATCTGTGTATTCGTCCTGAAGCGGCTTAAAACCTCTATATTCACCGGATAGCCCTCGAAGCGCTGCACCGCCGTCTGGTAGTGCTGCTGGGCGAGCACGGTGGTCGGGACGAGTATGGCGGCCTGCTTCCCGTCGAGTATGCACTTCATGACGGCGCGCAGCGCCACCTCGGTTTTGCCGTAGCCCACGTCGCCGCAGAGCAGCCGGTCCATGGGCACTGGCTTTTCCATGTCGGACTTTATCTCCTCCGTGCATCGGAGCTGGTCGCCCGTCTCCTCATACGGGAAGCGCTCTTCAAATTCCGTCTGCCAGGGCGAGTCGGGCGAAAAGGCGTAGCCCTTCAGCCTCGCGCGCTCCGCGTAGAGCGCTGTGAGCTCCTTGGCCAGTTTTTTTGCGGCGGCTTTAGCTCTTGTTTTTGTGCGCTGCCACTCCGTGCCGCCCATCTTGGAGAGGCGAACGGGCCTGTCCTCGCCCGCGCCTATGTACTTGCTCACGAGGTCGAGCTGCGTCGCCGGGACGTAGAGCGTGTCGCTCCCGGCGTAGCTTATTTTGATATAGTCCTTTTCGGCCCCGTCGACGGGTATGCGCACGACGCCGGCGAAGCGGCCTATGCCGTGGTGCTCGTGGACGACGAGGTCGCCGACGGCGAGGTCGGCGCAGGAGCCTATGCGCTCGGTGTTGGCCGGGCGCTTTTTCGACGCCCTGCGCTTCGCTTTTTTAAAGCCGCTCCCGGCTATCTGCGTGTCCGTCAGCACGGCCAGGCGCAGCCTCGGGTACTCTATGCCCGCGGAGAGGGAGCCCGCCGTCACGGTACAGCCCCCGGGCGCGGGCAGGGCGGAAAGGCGCTCGGAGAGGGCGCATTTTATGCCCCTCCCGCCGAGGTATTCGGCGAGCAGCTTCGCCCGGCGCATGTCGCCCGCGAGGACGGCGACGGAGAGCCCGGCCCTCATATAGGAGGCTATATCCTCGGCGGCCTGCGAGGCGCTGCCGCCGTAGCTGGGCAGCTGCTTCGCCGTCAGCACGGTTATGCTGCGCGGTTCGGCCGGATAGCGCCCGGCGGTGAAGGAGTCGGCCATGTACAGCGGCATGGCGGCGAGGCGGCGGAAGGCGGCGTCAAAGGGTATGTAGTAGTCGTCCGGCCGGCTTATCAGCTTCCCCGCCCGGGAGAGGCCTGTAACGTCGTCTGCGACGCGCTTAATATAGGCCTTAGCGTTCTCCGTGAAGCGCGCGGGCTGGTCCAGGACGGCTATGGTCCCGGGCGGGATGTAGTCGAAGGCCGTCGCGGTAACGCCGTATATGAGCGAGGCGTAGCGGTCGGCGGCGGGCAGCTCCGCGCCGTTCGCCAGCCTCTCCGCGTCCTCGCGCAGGACCTGGGCGAGGACCGGGCCCGTCTCGCCCGAGCGCCGCTTTTCGGCGCGCGCGGCCAGGGACTCCAGCGCGGCGGCCAGGGCCCCCGCGCCGCCCTTGGCGAGCTGGGGCAGCACCTCGGAGGCGGGCACTATGCGGCAGCGCCCTATGCTCTCCGTGCGCCTCTGCGTGCCGGTGTCGAAAAAGCCCATGGAGTCTATCTCATCGCCCCAGAACTCCACGCGCACGGGCTGGGGATAGGCGGGCGAGAAGAAGTCCAGTATGCCGCCGCGGCGGGAAAACTGGCCCGGGCCTTCCACCTGTACGGCGCGGGAGTAGCCGCAGCGCAGCAGCGCGTCCTCCACGTCCTCGGGCGCGGACCCGCTCTCCATATCCAGCTCGAAGGCCGCGCGGCGGAAGGTCTCCGGCGGCATCGCGCGCTGGAACATGCCCTCGGCCGTGGCCAGGACTATGGGCGCGCCCTCCATGAGCGCGGCGAGGGCGTTAAGCCTGCGCTGCTCGCCCGTGCGGCTCATGGCGTCGGCGCTGTAGAAGACGTAGTCGCGCCCGGTGAGGAGCACGCAGTCCTCTCCCGTCAGGGCGGAGATATCCCCCGCCATGGCCGCGGCGCCGTTCTCGTCGGGGCAGAGCACCAGCACCGTGCGACCGTACCTGACCCTCAGCGCGGCGGCCAGATGCGCCCTGTGGACGGCGGAGAGGCCCGAGACAAGCGCGGGAAGCCGCCCGCCCTCGTCCGGGGAGGGGAGGGCGGCGGCGTCGGGATCGGTCAATATTGATTCTGCCAGGATTCTATCTTCGTTTATCATAGCCCAACGATTATATCAGCAAATTTTTTAGAGTGCAATCGAAATGACGGTTTTCAGCGTAGGATATACTATGATTTTATAATAGACAAGAGACGCTTTTTATGTTATAATATAAATATAGTATGGTCGTTTACGGCGTCCTCCGGCGAGGGCGTTTTTTATTGAAAGAAACTCACGACACATTGAACGGAGGACAGCGATGGATTCTCTGGAGGAGATTTGGAACCAGATACTGCAGATCATAGCCAGGGACATCACCCCCACGGCTTACAACACCTGGTTTGCCGACTGCAAGGCCGTCGAGCTTGCCGACTGCAAGCTCGTGCTGCACACGAGCTCGGACTTCAAGCGCGGCATCATCCTCAGCCGCTTCGGCGACACCATACGTTCCGCGCTCTACGACCTCTTCTCATGCGACTTCGAGCTTGAGGTCCTGGCCGGGGACGAGATACTTGAGTACACCCGCGCCAGCCGGCGCAAGTCGCCCTATCCCGAGATGGACGGCTACAACTTCGACAACTTCATCGTCGGCCCGTCGAACAAGTTCGCGCACGCGGCGGCCATAGCCGTGGCGAACAACCCCGGCAAGGTGTATAACCCCCTCTTCATCTACGGCAACTCCGGCCTGGGCAAGACCCACCTGCTGCTCGCCATAGGCGAGAAGATACTGCACGACCACCCGGAATTCAAGATAGCCTACCTGAAAGGCGACGAGTTCACGAACGAGCTCATACACTCCATCCAGACCGGCACGAGCGAGGATTTCCGCGGCAAGTACCGGAACATGGACCTTCTGCTGATGGACGACATACAGTTCATAGCCGGCAAGGTCAGCACGCAGGAGGAGGTCTTCCACACCTTCAACAGCATCTACGAGGCCGGGCACCAGATTGTCATGACCGCCGACCGTCCGCCCAAGGAGATGTCCACACTCGACGACCGCCTGCGCACGCGCATAGAGGGCGGGCTCATGGCCGACGTGCAGCCGCCGGACATCGAGACGCGCACGGCGATAATAATCAACAAGGCGGCGGCCCTGGGCCTCGCCCTGCCCAAGGACGTGGTGGACTATATCGCCGAGAGTATCACCAGCAATATACGCCAGATAGAGGGCGTCGTGAAGCGCCTCACGGCCTATAAGGAGATACTGAACGACAGCATCACCATCGCCAGCGTCAAGCGCGCCATAAAGGACGTTATACGCGTGGGCAACTACATCCCAACCCCAGACGTCATAATAGAGGAAACCGCAAGGTACTACTTCCTGCAGCCGGCCGACCTCAGGGGCCAGCGCCGCAGCAAGAATACGGCCATGGCCCGCCAGGTCAGCATGTACCTCATGCGCAACCTCACAAACCTCTCCCTCGTGGACATAGGCATGCAGTACGAGGGCCGGAACCACTCCACCGTGCTCAGCTCCATACGCAAGATCGAGGACATGCTGAAAAGCGACCCGGAGGTCGCCGCAACGGTGCGGGATATCTCCGCGAACATCAACTCCCGCTCCTGAATTTTCTACAGCCGCTTGTCAAAATAACACCCGGCAAATGTTGAAAGCTGTTGATAAAAATTTTTACAGTTTTTGTGTGTTGATTTAGGTTGAAAACCGCGGGCGTTTTCCAACAGCGGTTTTTCCAGGCGCCGCGGGCGTTTTAGCCGGTTTTCCACAATCAACATCCTCTACTGACACTACTACTGAATATAATCCTTCCTATACTCCTGGGAGAGGAAAGAAGGAGCCAACTCAAGGAGGACGAACAATGAAATTCACCTGCGAAAAGCATCTTCTCCAGGCGGCGGTGAACGCCGCGTCCAGGGCGGCCAGCGCGCGCAGCTCCATCCCCGCCCTCGAGGGCCTGCTGGTACAGGCCGGCGCCGAGGTGCGCGTCACGGGCTACGACCTGCGCAAGGGCATATACCAGACCATCGAGGCCGACGTAGCCGAGCCGGGCGCCGCGGTCATAATGACGGCCAAGCTGATAGGCGAGATGATGCGCGTGCTTCCCGACGGCATGGTAACCGTCCAGGTGGACGAGGGCGGCAAGACCACCGTAAAGTGCGGGATGAGCGAATACAGCTTCATGAGCCTGCCCGAGAGCTATTACACCGAGCTCCCCGAGGCGGACTACTCCAACGCCATCACCCTGAAGCAGAGCGAGCTCTCCGCCATAATAGACCAGACCATCTTCGCCGTCTCCACCAACGAGAGCCGCCCGGTTTATATGGGCAGCCTCTTCGAGCTGGAGGGCAGCAAGCTCACCGTCGTATCCGTGGACGGCTACCGCCTGGCCCTGCGCCGCGCGGAGGTGACGGGAAAGACCGAGAGCGCGAGGTTCATCGTGCCCGGCAGCGTGCTCCAGGACGTCTCCAGGCTGTGCTCCAAGGGCGACGAGGCCGCCATGATAGACCTCGGCGAGAGGCACGTCTCCTTCTCCCTTGGCGATACGGTGGTGTTCTCCCGCCTGCTGGACGGCGACTTCCTCAATTACCGCAAGACGATACCCGAAAATTTCAAGTACCGCGTGAACCTCAGCCGCGCCGACATGCTCTCCGCCACCGACCGCGTCAGCCTGGTGGTGGACGAGACGGTGAAGAGCCCCATACGCCTCACCTTCAGCGACGGCTGCATAAACTTCAAGTGCAACACCTCCCTCGGCGCCGCGAGCGACGTCTGCGTCTGCTCCGGCAGCGGCGAAGAGACGGAGATAGGCTTTAACGGCCGCTACCTGCGCGACGCCCTGCGCAACGCCCCGTCCGACGAGCTCACCGTCTGCATAAACTCCGGCAGCGCCCCATGCGTCATTGTCCCGGCCGACGGGAACGACAGCTTTGTGTATATGGTGCTGCCCGTGCGTCTGGCCAAGTAAAACTATGGAGAAAATAGATATTACAAGCGAATTCATCAAGCTCGACGCCTTTTTGAAGTTCTCCGGCGCCTGCGGGACGGGCGGCGAGGCCAAGCTCCGCGTGGAGGACGGCGAAGTTAAGGTAAACGGCGAAACCTGCGTCCAGCGCGGGAAGAAGCTCCGCCCGGGCGACACGGTGGAGCTGGAAGGCGCGCTCTACGAGGTCGGCCGCGCATGATAGTACGGCGTATCGCCCTGAACGGCTGGCGCAACTACGACTTTGAGACGATTGAGTTCTCGCCCGGCATCAACGTCATACGCGGGCAAAACGCCCAGGGCAAGACGAACCTCCTCGAGGCCGTATACATGCTGGCCGTGGGGCGCAGCTTCCGCAGCCGCTTTGACCGCGAGCTGGTCGGCTTCGGCTTTTCCAGCGCCGAGGTGCTCGCGGACGTGGAGGCGCACGGGCGCGAGCAGACCGTGAGGATAGTGCTCTCGCCCGGCAGGCGCAAGCAGATAACGGTGAACTCCGTCAAAAAGACCGCCTCCGAGCTCGCCGGCACCATTACCGCCGTGCTCTTCTGCCCGGAGGACCTGGCCATAGTGCGCGAGGGCGCGGCCGTGCGCCGCCGGCTTATGGACAACGCCATAGGCCAGCTCCGTCCCGGCTACGCCGCGGCGCTCACCGAATATAACCGCCTGCTCGAACAGAAGGCCGCCATATTGCGCGACTACCGCGATAAGCCCTCCCTCCTGTATACCCTCGACGACTTTTCCGAGCGGCTCTGCCGCCTCTCGGCCAGGCTTATCCGCTACCGGGCCTCCTTTGTGGAGAGGCTGGACGGCTGCGCCGCGCCGATACACAGGGAGTTTTCCGGCGGGGCGGACTCCTTGAAGCTGGAATACAGGACCGTCTCCACAGTGGAAAACCCCTTCGCCTCGGAGCGGGACATATACTACGCCGTCTGCGAGCACCAGGAGGCGCACAGGAAGGCCGAGCTGGAGAGCGGCCAGTGCCTCACGGGCGCGCACAGGGACGACATGGAGATAGAGATAAACGGCAAGAGCGCGAGGACCTTCGCCTCGCAGGGCCAGAAGCGCACGGCGGCCCTCTCCATAAAGCTCGGCGAGAGGGAGATACACCTCCAGGAGACGGACGAGTACCCCGTGCTGCTGCTGGACGACGTGCTCAGCGAGCTCGACGCCAGGAGGCAGGAGTTCGTGCTCAACCGTATCGGCGGCGGGCAGACGCTTATCACCTGCTGCGAGGACGGCGGGATAACCGCGCGCACGGGCGGGCGCGTCATCACCATAGAAGCGGGAAAGGCGGCGCGCTGATGTATCTGAACATTGGCGGCGGCTTCGTTGTGAGGTACGAGGACATAGTCGCCGTATTCGATATGGACAACTCCACCTGGTCGCGCATAACGCGGGACGCCCTGGCCGCGGCCGAGAAGCGCGGCGAGGTCGTAAACGCGGCCGAGGACCTGCCGCGCAGCTTTATCCTGTGCTCGGGCGCGTCCGGGAAGAAAGTATACCTCTCGCAGCTGTCCAGCGCCGCTATATCGCGGCGCAGCCCCATATAAGCCGCGGCGGCGCATCCTGGCGCCGCCGGAAATTGTGATTACCGTAGTGAAGGAAGAGAAGAATGTCTGATTTCAACGAGAAAATAACGCAGGAATACGACGCCAGCAAAATACAGGTGCTGGAAGGGCTCGAGGCCGTGCGTATGCGCCCGGGCATGTATATAGGCTCCACCAGCGCCAGCGGCCTGCACCACCTGGTCTATGAGATAGTTGACAACGCCATAGACGAGGCGCTGGCCGGGTATTGCAGCCACATAGAGGTCACGATAGAGCCCGGGGATATCATATGCGTGGCGGACAACGGCCGCGGTATCCCCGTAGACATACAGGAGCAGACCGGTAAGCCCGCTCTAGAGGTCGTCTACACCGTGCTGCACGCCGGCGGCAAGTTCGGCGGCGGCGGGTACAAGGTCTCCGGCGGCCTGCACGGCGTCGGCGCGAGCGTCGTGAACGCCCTGTCCGACTGGCTGGAGGTCAGCGTCCACAAGAACGGGAAGATCTATCAGATGAAATTCTCCCGCGGCGACATTACGCAGAAGATGGAGATTGTCGGAGAAACGGACCACACGGGCACCGTGGTGCGCTTCCACCCCGACCCGGATATGTTCGACACGACCGAGTTCGACTACGACACCCTCCACACCCGTATGCGCGAGCAGGCCTTCCTGAACGCCGGGCTGCGCATTTCCACCGAGGACAGGCGTCCCGGCAGGGAGCAGAAGGACACCATGCGCTATGCCGGCGGCATACGCGAGTTCGTCACTTATATAAACCGCAATAAGACCGCCCTGCACGAGGACGTCATATACATGTCCGGCGAGCGGGAGGACTCAGAGTGCGAGATAGCGCTTCAGTACAACGACGGCTATAACGAGATGCTGGTCTCCTTCGCCAACAACATCCACACGCCCGAGGGCGGTATGCACGAGACGGGCTTCAAGGCCGCGCTCACCCGCGTGCTCAACGCCTACGCGAAGAAGGTCAACATCCTCAAGGAGGGCGAGAGCCTCTCCGGCGAGGACTGCCGCGAGGGCCTGACCGCCGTCATATCCGTCAAGCTCACGAACCCGCAGTTCGAGGGCCAGACCAAGGCCAAGCTGGGCAACAGCGACATGCGCACGCTGGTGGACGGCGTGGTCAGCGACAAGCTGGAGCAGTTCCTTGAGGAAAACCCCGCCGTGGGGCGCACTATCATAGAAAAGGCGCAGACCGCCAGCAAGGCCCGCGAGGCCGCCAAGCGCGCCAGGGAGAACGTCCGCAGGAAGAACGCCCTCGAGGGCTCCACCCTGCCCGGCAAGCTCTCCGACTGCAACGAGCGCGACCCGGCCCTCACCGAGCTCTACATCGTCGAGGGCGACAGCGCCGGAGGCAGCGCCAAGGGCGGGCGCGACAGCCGCTTCCAGGCCATACTCCCGCTCTGGGGCAAGATGCTCAACGTGGAGAAGGTGCGCGAGGATAAGGTCTACAACAACGACAAGCTCAACCCCGTCATAACCGCCCTCGGCGCCGGGCTCGGCGACGACTTCGACGTGAACAAGCTCCGCTACCACAAGGTCATTATCATGGCCGACGCCGACGTGGACGGCAGCCACATAAGGACGCTGCTCCTGACCTTCTTCTTCCGCTATATGCGGCCTCTGGTCGAGAACGGCTACGTCTACGCCGCCGTCCCGCCGCTCTACAAGCTCACGCGCGGCAAGACCTCGCGCGTGGCCTACTCCGACGCCGAGCGCGACGCGATAAGCGCCGAGATGCGCGCCGGCAGCCCCAACGCGAAGATAGACATCTCCCGCTTCAAGGGCCTCGGCGAGATGGACGCCCACGAGCTGTGGGAGACCACCATGAACCCCGAAACGCGCACCCTCAAGCGCATAGAGCTCGACGACGCCGTCAAGGCCGACGAGATATTCACCATACTGATGGGCGAAAAGGTCGAGCCCAGGAAGGAGTTCATCGAGCAGAACGCCAAGTATGTCGTGAACCTGGATATATAACGGGAAACCCCTATTAATTACGCCAAAGGTGGTTAACAAATGGCCAAGGACTATAAACCGGAAGACATAATGTTCCCGGATCAGAAGATCGTCTCCTCCGAGATCGTCGGGGAGATGAAATCGAGCTATATCGACTACGCCATGAGCGTCATCGTGGGCAGGGCGCTGCCCGACGTGCGCGACGGGCTCAAGCCCGTGCACAGGCGCATACTCTACGCCATGTACGAGGACGGGCTGACCTCGGACAAGCCCTTCAAGAAATCCGCGACCTGCGTCGGCGACGTGCTGGGCCGCTACCATCCGCACGGCGACGCCTCGGTCTACGACGCCCTGGTGCGCCTGGCGCAGGACTTCTCCATGCGCTATCCCCTCGTGGACGGGCACGGCAACTTCGGCTCCGTGGACGGCGACCCCCCGGCCGCCTACCGTTACACCGAGGCGCGCATGGCGAAGCTCTCCGAGGAGATGCTGCGCGACCTCGAGAAGGACACGGTGGACTGGGACCCGAACTTCGACGAGAGCCGCCGCGAGCCCCGCGTGCTGCCCTCCCGCTTCCCCAACCTGCTCGTCAACGGCTCGAGCGGCATAGCCGTCGGCATGGCGACGAATATCCCGCCGCACAACCTGACCGAGGTCATAAACGCCTGCGTCTGCGTGCTTGAGAACCCGGAGGCCACGCTCTCCGACCTCATGAAGCATGTCTCCGGCCCGGACTTCCCCACGAAGGGCATAATTATGGGCCGCAGCGGCATCCGCGCCGCCTACGCCACGGGCCGCGGCAAGATCGTCCTGCGCGCGCGCACGCAGTTCGAGGAGTACGGCCACGACCGGATACGCATCATCGTGACCGAGCTGCCTTACCAGGTGAACAAGAAGCAGCTGGTGGAGAACATGGCCGAGCAGGTCCGCGACAAGAAGCTCGACGGCATAAGCGGGCTGCGCGACGAGTCCGACCGCAACGGTATGCGCATAGTCATAGAGCTCAAGCGCGACGCGAACCCCCAGGTCGTGCTCAACCGCCTCTTTTCCCAGACCCAGCTCCAGACCAGCTTCTCCATAAACATGCTCGCCCTGGTGAACAACCAGAGCCAGCCGAAAATACTCTCCCTGCGGCATATAATAGACGAGTACCTCGCCTTCCAGGAGGACCTCATCGTGCGCCGCACCCGCTTCGACCTCAAGAAGGCCCAGGAGAGGGCCCACCTGCTGGAGGGCCTGCTCATAGCCCAGGACAACATCGACGAGGTCATAAGGATAATCCGCGAGAGCTACGATAACGCGCGCGAGAACCTTATGAAGCGCTTCGGCCTGGACGAGATACAGGCCCAGGCCATACTGGACATGCGACTGAAGGCGCTGCAGGGCCTCGACCGCGAGAAGCTGCAGAACGAATACGACGAGCTGGAGGCGCGCATAGCCTATTACCAGGGCCTGCTCGCCGACCCCGAGAAGATAAAGGCCGTGCTGAAGGACGAGCTCACCGCCATACGCGACAGGTACGGCGACGGGCGCATGACCGAGATCCAGGACGTCGAGGACGAGATAGACATAGAGGACCTGATCGAGGAGGAGAAGTGCGTCTTCACCCTCACCCACTCGGGCTATATAAAGCGCCTGCCCGCGAGCGAATACAGGGCCCAGGGCCGCGGCGGCCGCGGCGTGAAGGGCATGTCCACGCGCGAGGAGGACTATGTTGAGACGGTATTCACCGCCTCCACGCACGACAACATCTATTTCTTCACCAGCTTCGGCAAGGCTTACCAGCGCAAGGGCTATCAGATACCCGAGGCCGGCAGGTCCGCGCGCGGCACCAATATCGTCAACATCCTGCCCACCGACCCGGGCGAGCGCGTGGTATGTATGCTGCACCAGCGCGAGGGGGCGAAGTTCCTCTTCCTCTCCACCGCAAACGGCACGGTCAAGCGCATGAGCCTGGAGGCCATACGCAACATACGCAAGAACGGCATACGCGCGCTGAATATCGACGAGGGCGACGAGCTCATCTCCGCCTGCCTCACCGACGGCAGGCGCAATATCCTGCTCGCCACGCGCGACGGCTACGCGATATGCTTCGCCGAGGGCGACGTGCGGCCCATGGGCCGCGACGCCGTGGGCGTGCGGGGCATAAAGCTGCGCGAGGGCGACCGCGTCATCGGCGCGCTGCCCGCCCTGGACGGGGCCCAGGTACTCAGCCTGACGGAGAACGGCTACGGCAAGCGCACAGCCGTCGAGGAATACCTGCGCGGCGGCGAGGAGGCCGCGGTACAGAAGCGCGGCGGCATGGGCCTCAAGAGCTACAACGTCACGGAGAAGACCGGCCGCGTGGCGGCCGTGCGCATGGTAAAGGGCGAAGAGGACGCGCTGATTGTCGCGGACGACGGCACCATTATCCGCACCGGCGTCGCAGGCGTCTCCGTGCTGGGCCGGGCCACGCAGGGCGTGCGCATAATGCGGCCCAACGAGGGCGCGAAGGTCATATCCGCCGCGCTGACGGAGCCTGAAAACGCCGAAGAGCTGGAGGACGGGGACGAAAAATCTGTTGAAAATGTTGATAATTCCGCCCAAACCGCGCAGGAGGACTGATGAAATCCGTAATTATATACACTGACGGGGCCTGCTCGGGGAACCCGGGCCCGGGCGGCTGGGCCGCCGTGCTGAGCTATAACGGCCGCGAGAAGGAGCTCTCCGGCGGCGAGGAGTCCACGACCAACAACCGTATGGAGCTCTCCGCCGCCATAGCCGGGCTCGCCGCGCTGACGGAGCGCTGCTCCGTTACGCTCTACACCGACTCGCAGTATATTGAGCGCGCGGTGAACGAGCATTGGCTGGACTCGTGGAAAAAGCGCGGCTGGCGGCGCAAGGACGGCCCGGTCAAGAACCTGGAGCTCTGGAAGGAGCTCGACCGCCTGCTCGGCGAGCACAGCGTGACGCTGCGCTGGGTGAAGGGGCACGCGGACAATGAGATGAACAACCGCTGCGATGCGCTCGCGGTCGCGCGCCGGGACGAATACGCCGGCCGCGCCCGCCGGAGGGAGCCAAGTGAAAACTAAAAAGCAAAAGAGCGGACTCGGCGAATTTTTCGCCTTCTTCAAGCCGCATATGGGCCTTTTCCTGATGGACATGGCCTGCGCCACGCTGGCCTCGGCGATAGACCTCGCCTTCCCATACGTCTCGCGCATGAGCATGACCGCCCTGCTGCCCGAGCGGCTCTTCACTACCTTTTTCGTCGTGATGGGCGTCATGATACTGGCCTATATGCTCAAGGGCGTGTGCTATTACTTTATCACCGTCCTGGGCCACCGCATGGGCGTCTACGTCGAGGCCGACATGCGCCGGGCGGCCTTCAACCACATACAGAAGCTCAGCTTCAGCTTTTTCGACCACAACCGCACAGGCGCGCTTATGAGCCGGATAACGAGCGACCTCTTTGAGATAACCGAGCTCGCGCACCACGGGCCGGAGGACATACTCATTTCCTGCCTCACGATAGCCGGGGCCCTGGCCGTGATGTACACGATAGACTGGCGCCTCGCCCTGGTGCTCACCGTGGCGCTGCCCGTGCTGATAGCCTTTACGCTCAGCCGCCGCGTGCGCATGAAGAAGGCAAACCTCGAGGTCAAGCGCAAGACGGCGGAGATAAATTCCGCCATCGAGAGCGGTATTTCCGGCATACGCACGGCGAAGGCCTTCGCCAACGAGAAGGCCGAGGACGACAAGTTCGCCGCCGCCAACGAGAAGTACAAGGCCGCAAGGAAGGAATACTTCAACGCCATGGGCGGCTTCCAGAGCGGGATGGAGTTCACCACCAGCATAATGCAGGTGCTTGTGATAGCCGCGGGCGGGTACTTCATCATGCGCGGGGAGATGGACTACGTCGACCTGATGACCTTCTCGCTCTACGTCTCCACCTTCGTGACGCCCGTCAGGAAGCTGGCCGCCTTCTCCGAGACCTATATGCAGGGCACGGCGGGCTTTTCCCGCTTCCTGGAGCTCATGCGCACGGAGCCGGAGATAAAGGACGCGCCGGGCGCGGGCGAGCTCAGCGGCGTCAGGGGCGCCGTCGAGTACAGGGACGTCGGCTTCCGCTACGGCGGCGACAAGCCCTGGGTGCTCAAGGACATCAACCTCAGCATAGAGCCGGGCGAGAAGCTGGCCATAGTCGGGCCCTCCGGCGGGGGCAAGACCACGCTCTGCCAGCTTTTAGAGCGCTTCTACGACGTCACGGAGGGCGCTGTCCTGGTCGACGGCCGGGACGTGCGCACGGTCACGCAGGAGTCGCTGCACCGCTGCATAGGCATAATCCAGCAGGACGTCTTCATCTTCGCCGGCACTATAAGGGACAACATACGCTACGGCAGGCCCGACGCCACGGACGCGGAGATAATCGCCGCCGCCGTGCGCGCGGAGATACATCAGGACATAATGAACATGCCCGAGGGCTACGACACCTTTGTGGGCGAGCGCGGCGTCATGCTCTCCGGCGGGCAGAAGCAGCGCCTGAGCATAGCGCGCGTTTTCCTCAAGAACCCGCCCATACTCGTCATGGACGAGGCCACCAGCGCGCTCGACTCCGTCACGGAGCAGCGCATACAGCAGAGCCTGGACAGCCTCGCCGAGGGCCGCACGAGCATAATCATCGCCCACCGCCTGAGCACGATACGCGGCGCCGACCGCGTGGCCGTCGTGGAGGACGAGCACATTGTGGAGAGCGGCGCTCCCGCGGAGCTGCTTGCGAAGGGCGGCGAGTTCGCAAAGCTCTGGTACTCACAGTTTGACACACAGGACCATCCGGAGGAAAAATAAATGGCCATATATCACATAGAGCGCGGCGGGCACGCCGACATGAAGCGCATATACCCGATGATGACCTTCGACTTCCACGATTGGGAACGGCCTACGCAGCTGGAACTCCAGCGCGCGATGCTGCGCGGGGCGGAGCTCCTGCTCCTGAAGGACGCGCAGAACGCCGAATGTGGCTACGCGGTAATGCTCCGCAGCCGGCTGACCGGCTACGTCCTGCTCGGCTGGCTCGCCGTTTACCCGCACATACGCGGCGGCGGCATAGGCGGGGAGTTCCTCAAACTCATCCGCGAGCACTACGCCGGCTGGCAGGGCATACTGCTCGAGGTGACCGAGTACCCTGAGCTGGAGAAGGCCAGGAAGCTCCACGCCTTCTATGGGCGCAACGGCTACGCGGACCTTGACTGCCGCTATACCCTCGGCGGGCGCGAGTGCGCGCTGATGTACCTGCCCATCGCCGGGCCTAAGGACGTGAGCCGCGTGGTCAGGAGCGTCGTGCGCAGCGTCTACGCCTGCCTCTATTCAGAGCAGTTTATCTGGCGGTATATAAACATTGAAAAAGACGGCGACGTATGAAAAATCGCCCGGAACCACGGTTCCGGGCGATTATTATATCAGCGGCTGCACAAGCATCGCCGCGCGCAGCGCAAGCCAGAGCCAGAGGCTTACGAAGCTCAGCGCGAAGGCGGCGAGGCAGGCGCGGTTATACCGGACGCGGACAGTGAGCGCGAGGCAGACCGACACGGAAAGCGCGGAAATTACGGCCAATATGCCGTTCAGCGCCGACAAAAGGCCGGGAACGGCCGGTATCTCCCCCTCGCCAGCGAGCCAGGCGAGGCCCCTCGCCGTGTCGCCTGTGGTCAGCACAAGCGCGGCATAGACAATGAGCGCCATCCCCGCGAGCAGGTTTAGCGCGCGCCGCCTCGCACCGCCCATAGGGTACTTCCCCGCCCGGCGGCCGGGCGCGACGCAGGCGTACACCCATGGCACGCGGCAGCAGCCGGCGCCCTCCGCCGCCTTGCGCGGCTCCACGAGAGTATAGCTCCCTCCGGGGCCCTCCGCGCTCAGGGCGAGGAAGGGCAGGGCCCTGGAAATCCGCCGCAGCTCGCGCCCCTCGCGGGCGAGCGAGTTCGCCCAGGCCTCGAGGGCCGCCAGGTCCCAGGGCAGGCAGGGAAGGAAGTGCAGCTTTTTAGACATCTTTATACCCACCTCGCGGTCAGATCTTTTTGCCGATTATATTGCTCGCGGCTATCAGGATCACGGGCTGGACGGCCAGCATCACGCCGGTTATTATGGCGGGAAGGCTGTAGTCGAGGATGATGAAAACCACGGTGGCGAGGCTGAAGAGGAACGTGTCTATCCCGCAGGCCAGATATCCGGCGCGGTACTTGATCTGCACATTTCGCTCGTCCTCCACCTCAATTTCAAAGTTTTCGTCCTTTTTCCGCTGCTTATCGTACCAGAGCTGCACATAGCTGAGCCCGAATACGCAGCCGAAGGCGCAGGCGAGGCCGGCGTCCGCCGCCTTGGGGAAATCCGCGAAGGCGATAAGCAGAAGCAGCGCCGCGCAGGCCGCGTAGCCGAGATACCAGAGCCTAGTCCTGTCCCTCTTCATAGATGAATACCTCCTCAATGCTCAGGCCGAAATAGCGCGCTATCCTGAAGGCCAGCGTTATGGACGGGTTGTAGCGCCCGTTCTCCAGCGAGCCTATGGTCTGCCGCGATACGCGCAGGGCGCGCGCCAGCTCCTCCTGGTTTAAGCCGCGCTCCCGCCGCAGCTCCTCTAAGCGGTTCTTCATAGTCCACCTCACAATGGAAAGCAAACTTTCCGCATCCAATATAACACGCACGTTCAAATATGTCAAGCGTACTTTCCATAGCCGCGCAAAAACCCGCCCGGGAAAAGCGAAAGGCCCGCCGGATCTCCCGACGGACCTTTCGCGCTGCGCTTAGTTCATGGCGTTGAGCTTCTGGGTCATGGCGCTCTTCTTGTGCGCGGCGTTGTTCTTGTGAAGCAGTCCCTTGGCCGCGGCGCGGTCGACGGACTTGACAGCAACTTTATAGGCGCCGGCAGCGGCCTCCTTGTTGCCCTCGGCGACTGCCGCGTCGAACTTCTTCATAACGGTCTTGAGCGCGGTCTTCTGCGCGCGGTTGCGGGCGTTCTCCACCTTGCTCTTGGCGTCACGCTTCATGGCGGACTTGATGTTGGGCATGTTTCCTTGCCACCTCCTCCTATAAAAATAGCGTGCGCGTACACGCTCGGACTGTTATTTTATCATTTAAGCGGACCAAATGCAAGCACAAATTTGATTTCCGCGCCCAAAAGGCATAATTTTTTCTTAAAGCGCGCAGACTATACAGTATATTGCGTCCGTGAAGGGAGTAGACACAATGACTGGTATTGTTAGGACCGACCTCGCCGTCGAAAGACGCGAACAGCTTGGCAGCGGCGAGCTCGCCGGGGTCAGGGCTTCGGCCTGGGACGCTGGCGATTACCGGGTGGAGCGCGTGGACATACTGGACGAGCGCGGGGAAGCAGCATTATGTAAACCCATCGGGGCCTACATCACTGTCTCCGCCGCGGCGCTGGCGGCGCGCAGGCCGGACTCCTTCAACAGCGGGGCTGAGCTGCTGTCCGGGCTCGTCAGGTCGCTTATCCCCGAGCCCGGGGCGCTCACGCTCGTGGCCGGCCTCGGCAACGCGGCCATGACGCCCGACGCCGTGGGCCCGCTTTGCGCGCAGTACGTCATAGCCACGCGCCACCTCAAATCCCAGACCCCCGACAATTTCGACTTCCTCTCCCCCGTCTGCGTGCTCGCGCCCGGCGTGCTGGGCTCCACGGGCATAGAGAGCGCCGAGGTGCTGCGCTCCGTCATCGAGCGCGTCAGTCCCGCGCAGGTAATAGCCGTGGACGCCCTCGCCGCCGCCTCCCTCGACCGCCTGTGCAGCTCGGTGCAGCTCTGCGACGCCGGGATAGTCCCCGGCTCCGGGGTCGGCAACAACCGCGCCGCCCTCTCGCGCGAGACGCTCGGCGTGCCTGTGCTGGCCCTCGGGGTGCCAACCGTGGTGGACGCGGCCCTTTTCAGCGACGCCGAGGCCGCGAAGGGCATGTTCGTCACGCCCAGGGATATAGACGAGGCCGTCAGGAGCCTGGCCAAGCTCCTGGGCTACGCCATCAACCTGGCCCTGCACGACGGCCTCACCATAGCCGACGTGGATATGCTGAAATAGTGTTTCACATGAAACAGCGGGGAGGGGCGGAAAAATGTTTCATGTGAAACATGTTGAAGGCGGAGGCGGGCTGTGATATAATGTGACGGCAAACGACGTAGAGAAAAGAGGCAGGATATGAGTAAAGTTATAGCAGTCGCAAACCAGAAGGGCGGCGTCGGCAAGACTACCACCTGCATAAACCTCTGCGCCGCGCTGAACAAGCGCAACCGGAGCGTGCTGCTGGTAGACTGCGACCCGCAGGGCAACAGCACCTCCGGCATGGGCGTGGCCAAGGACAGGCTGCCGAACATATACGACCTGCTCGTGCGCGGCAAGTCGCTCAGCGAGTGCGTGGAAAGCACGCCCTACGGCGACGTGCTGCCCGCCAACCGCGAGCTCTCGGGCGCGACGGTGGAACTGGTGGACATGGATTCGCGGGAGTTCGTACTCAAAACGGCGCTGCTGCCTGCCCGGGAGAAGTACGACTACATACTTATCGACTGCCCGCCCTCGCTGGAGCTGCTGACGGTCAACGCGCTCGCGGCGGCGGACAGCGTGCTGATACCCGTGCAGTGCGAATACTATGCGCTGGAGGGCATAGCAGACCTGATGCAGACGATAAAGCTGACAAAGCGCTCACTGAACCCAGGGCTGGAGATACAGGGCATAGTGCTCACGATGTACGATTCGCGCACAAATTTCTCCGACCAGGTGGCCGACGAGGTGCAGAGATTCTTCGGCACGGCCGTATATAAGACGCGGATACCGCGCGCCGTGCGCATCGCGGAGAGCCCGAGCCACGGCCAGCCGGTGATAAAGTACGACAGGATGTCGCGGGGCAGCAGGGCCTACCTGCACCTCGCGGACGAGTTTCTGAAGAGGGAGGAGTGACATGTCAGCAAAGAAAGGCCTGGGTACCGGCCTGAACGCCCTCTTCGGCGAGGCCGGACGCGAGGACGGGGAAGAGATAAAGGTGGTGCCAATTTCGCGGGTGGAGCCCAGGGAGGCGCAGCCGAGGACGAACTTCGACGAGGAGAGCCTGCAGGAGCTGGCGGAATCCATCTCTGAATACGGGCTGATACAGCCGATTACGGCGCGGAAGCTGGACAACGGCTATTATCAGATAATCGCCGGCGAGCGCCGCTGGCGCGCCGCGCGTATAGCCGGGCTGCGAGAGGTGCCGCTGCGCGTGATCGAGGCGGACGACCGCCTGGCCACCGAACTCGCCCTTGTAGAGAACCTGCAGAGGGAGGACCTCAACCCGGTCGAAGAGGCGCTGGGCTACAGGACGCTGCTGGATGTCTACGGGCTGACTCAGGAGGAGGCGGCCAAAAGGGTGGGCAAATCCCGCCCGGCGGTGGCGAACGCGCTCAGATTGCTGACGCTCGCCCCGGAAGTGCAGCAATTCCTGGAGCAGGGCCTGCTCTCCGCCGGCCACGCCCGCGCGCTGGTGGGTATTAAGCCCGAAGAGGCGCAGATAGACGCCGCCCGGACGGTGATAGCCAACGGCATGTCCGTCAGAAGGACGGAGCAGCTGGCCGCGAAGCTGATGCGCGAGCCGAAGCCGGAAAAGCCCGAGGACGGGGAAATACATGTAGACTACGCCGCGGAGATAAGCAGGAAGCTGGAAAAGGCCCTTGGACGCAAGGTCGAGCTCAAGGAGCGCGGGAAAAAGGGCAAGATTACGCTTGAATACTACAGCGCGGACGACAGGGAGAAGCTGATAGAACAGCTCTCCGCGCTGAACACAAGGAATTGAGAGGGAAAATACATGCTTGATATCAAGTTCGTAAGGGAAAACCCCGAAGCAGTCAAGGAGAACATAAAGAAAAAATTCCAGGACGAGAAGCTGCCCCTGGTAGACGAGGTCATAGAGCTCGACGCCAGGGCCCGCGCCGCGATAACCGAGGCCAGCGAGCTGCGCGCCCAGCGCAACGCCCTATCCAAAGAGGTGGGGAAGCTCATGGGCCAGGCGAAGAAGGACCCGAGCAAGCTGGGCGAGGCCGAGGAGATAAAAGCCAAGGTGAAGGCGCAGGCGGACAGGCTGGCCGAGCTGGAGGCGCTTGAGGCCGGGCTAAACGAGAAGGTGCGCGAGATAATGCTCCGCATCCCGCAGATGATAGACCCGAGCGTGCCGATTGGCCCCGACGACAGCTGCAACGTAGAGGTGCAGCGCTTCGGCGAGGCGAAGACGCCGGACTTTGAGATCCCGTACCACACGGAGATAATGGAGTCCTTCAACGGCATAGACCTGGACAGCGCCCGCCGCGTCGCCGGCAACGGCTTCTACTACCTGCTGGGCGACATAGCCCGCCTGCACGAGGCCGTGCTGGCCCGCGCGCGCGACTTTATGATCGAGAAGGGCTTCACCTATGTCATCCCGCCCTTCATGATACACGGCGCGGTGGTCGAGGGCGTCATGAGCTTCCCCGAGATGGACGCGATGATGTATAAGATAGAGGGCGAGGACCTCTACCTGATCGGCACCAGCGAGCACAGCATGATAGGCCGCTTCAAGGACCAGATCCTGCCCGAGGAGCAGATGCCAATAACCCTCACCAGCTATTCGCCCTGCTTCCGCAAGGAGAAGGGCGCGCACGGCCTCGAGGAGCGCGGCGTCTACAGGATACACCAGTTCGAGAAGCAGGAGATGATAGTCGTCTGCAGGCCCGAGGAGAGCATGGACTGGTACGAAAAGCTGTGGCGCAACAGCGTAGAGCTCTTCCGCAGCTTCAACATACCCGTCCGCCAGCTCGAGTGCTGCTCCGGCGACCTCGCCGACCTGAAGGTCAAGAGCTGCGACATAGAGGCCTGGAGCCCCAGGCAGCAGAAGTACTTTGAGGTCTGCTCCTGCTCCAACCTCGGCGACGCCCAGGCGCGGCGCCTAAAAATCCGCGTCCGCGGCGCCGACGGCAAGCTCTACCTCGCGCACACGCTCAACAACACCTGCGTGGCGCCCCCGCGTATGCTTATCGCCTTCCTCGAGAACAACCTCAACGCCGACGGCAGCGTCGACATACCCGAGAGCCTGCGCCCCTACATGGGCGGCAAGGAAAAACTCATTCCCTGCAAAAAGTAATATTTGTTATAAAAATCGCTAAAAGCCGCCTATATAGGCGGCTTTTAGCATATATAAGTACAATTTAGCGGGCGAGCAGGTCCCTGTTCACCGGAGTGTAGAAAAGCTGCGCGGCCTTCTCCTGGGACTCCGCGATGGGCAGGAGCCACATCAGCTTGGTCACGGCGGCCTCCGTGGTCATGTCGTAGGCCTCGAGTATAAGCGGGTCCTCGCTCAAAGGGCGGCCGGTGCCGTAGACGGCGAGGTCGCTGCCCTCGTTCTGCACCTGCGTGGTCATGACTATCAGCTTGCCGGCCTTCGCCGCGGCGTGGACGCTCTCGTGCATACCGCGGGGCAGCCCGCCGACGCCGAAGCTCTCGATCACCACGGCGTCGGAGCGCTCCAGAAGGAAGTCGAGCTGGGCCCTGTCCGCGCCGGGGATGAGCTTCATAAGCGAGACGCGCTCGTTCAGGGTGTCGGAAAAGCGCGGCTCCCAGGCGAACTGCGGCACGATGTACTGCGTCAGGCGGCCGTCGCGCAAATCGGCGATATGCGGGTAATTGATGCTGGAAAAGGCGTCAAAACTCTTGGAATGGGTCTTTTCCGCCCGGGTACCGAGAATAACGCGGCCGTTGAAGACGATCATGACGCCGTGCATGTCGCTCGCGCAGGCGCAGATAAAGCTGTCGAGCAGGTTGACGCGCGAGTCCGTGGTGTCAAAGCCTATCGGCTTCTGCGCGCCGGTAAAGATTATGGGCTTCACGCTGCCCTGGACGAGATAGCTCAGCGCCGCCGCCGAGTAGGCCATGGTATCCGTGCCGTGGGTTATCACAAAGCCGTCGTAAGCGTCGTAGTTTTCGCGTATCGCCCGCGCCATGCCGAGCCAGTGCTCCGGGCCGATGTCGGTCGAGTCGAGCGAATAGAGCTGCACACATTCGACGGAGCACAGGCGTTCAATCGCGGGCACGGCGCGCAGCAGTCCCTCGGCGCTTATGCCGGGCTTGAGCCCGAGCTCAGTGACCTCGCTGGCTATGGTGCCGCCGGTAGCAATAAAGAGTATGCGTTTTTTCATGTCCTCACCTTCTGTGGAAATTATAACACACGCTTTTGTGCTTTCCTATTGTAAATACATATGATATAATGGTTAATCAAACGCTCCGCACGGGGGTTAAAACATGGCAAAGAAGACAATCGTCGTCAAAATAGGCACAAGCTCGCTGACAGAAAAGAGCGGGAAGCTGGACCTGGGGCGCCTGCGCGCGCTCACCGGGCAGGTGGCGCGGGTGCGCGACTCGGGCAGCCAGGTGATAATGGTGACCAGCGCGGCCATAGCCGCGGGCTATTCGCTCCTGGGCTATCAGGAGAGGCCCGTCTCCGTGCCGGCCAAGCAGGCGAGCGCCGCCGTGGGCCAGGGCCTGCTGATGGAGGAGTATACGCGCTGCCTCGCGGAGCACGGCTATGTCGCGGCCCAGCTCCTGCTGACCCGGGCGGACTTCTCCGACCGGAGGCGCTACCACAACGCCTTTTCGGCGCTTGAAGTGCTGCTCAGCCGCGGCGCAGTACCCATTATAAACGAAAACGACACGGTTTCAATAGCGGAACTAAAACTCGGCGACAACGACATGCTCTCCGCCCAGGTGGCGGCCATGGTCCACGCGGACCTGCTGGTGCTGCTGACGGATACGGACGGGCTCTACACCGCCGACCCGCGCAGCGACCCGGGCGCGGAGCACATCCCGTATGTGGAGCGCGTCACGCCGGAGATAGAGGCCCTGGCCCACGGCGCGGGCACGGCCAACGGCACCGGGGGCATGGCCACGAAGGTGGAGGGCGCGAAGCTCGCCGCCGGCGCCGGCGTCAGCGTCGTGATATGCCGCTCGCGCGACGAGGACGTGCTGGCCAGGGCCATAGCGGGCACGGCCAAGGGCACCTACTTCAAGGCCGGCAGCGGGATGAAGACCCGGCTGCAGTGGATGGCCTTCTACGCGCCCACGGGCGGCAACGTGTACATAGACGGCGGGGCGGCCGAAGCCCTCGCCAGGGGCCGCAGCCTCCTGCCAGCCGGCGTGCGCGCCGCGGAGGGGGACTTCGCCGCCGGCGACGTCGTAAGGGTATACCGGTCGGGTACGGAGGCCTGCCTCGGCCGCGGCACGGTGAACTACTCCGCCGCCGAGCTGCGCGAGATAATGGGCCTCACCACCGCGAAGGCCGCAGCGCGATTCCCGGGCAGGCCGCCCGAGGTAATACATCAGGACAATTACGCCCATTTTGAAACGGAGGTAAGCGAATGAAGACTTTGATTGAGAGCGCCGCCGCCGCGAAGGCCGCGAGCGCGGAGATCGCCCGCCTGAGCGCGGAGGAGAAGAACGCCGCCCTGCTGGCCATGGCGGACGCGCTTGAGGCGCAGTGCGCCGCCGTCCTCGCCGCCAACCGCGCGGACATGGACCGCGAGCGCGCGGGGGGCATGAGCGAGGACATGCTCGACCGGCTTATGCTCGACGAGAAGCGGGTCGCCGACATGGCCGTCGGGCTCAGGCAGGTCGCGGAGCTGCCCGACCCCGTGGGCGAGGTCATGCGCGAGTGGACCCGCCCGAACGGCCTGCGCATCAAGAAGGTCCGCGTGCCCATGGGCGTGATAGGCATAATCTACGAGGCCCGGCCCAACGTCACCGTTGACGCCGCCTCCCTGGCCTTCAAGGCCGGCAGCGCGATACTCCTGCGCGGCAGCTCCTCGGCCTATGAGAGCAACGCCGCCCTCGTGGGGGTCATGCGCTCCGCGCTGGAGAGCCGCGGCGTCACGCCCGACGCCGTCTGCCTCGTGGAGGAAAAGGGCCACGACGTGGTGGATAAGCTCCTCACGCTGCGCGACTATGTCGATCTCATAGTCCCCCGCGGTAGCGCCCGGCTCATCAACAACGCCGTCGAGAAGGCCACCGTGCCCATACTCCAGACCGGCACCGGCAACTGCCACGTCTACATTGACCAGAGCGCCGACTACGGCATGGCCGAGGCCATCACGATTAACGCCAAAACCCAGCGCACCAGCGTCTGCAACTGCGCCGAGACGCTTATAATGCAGGAGGGCTGGGCGGAGGAGCACGGCGAAGACCTGCTCAGGGCCCTCGCCGGCAAGAACGTCGAGCTACACGGCGACGAGGCCGCGGCGAAGTACGCCAGCGGCATGATCCCCGCCACAGAGCGCGACTGGGCCGACGAATACCTGCGCCTCGCCATGGCCGTGAAGATAGTCCCCGACGTAAAGGCCGCCGTCGAGCACATCAACCGCTACGGAACCATGCACACCGAGTGCATCGTCACCGAGAGCGCGGAGAGCGCCGATTACTTCCTCAACAACGTGGACGCCGCCGTCGTGGACTGGAACGCCTCCACGCGCTTTACCGACGGCTTTGAGTTCGGCTTCGGCGCGGAGCTCGGCATATCCACGCAGAAGCTCCACGCCCGCGGCCCCATGGGCCTCGAGGAGATTTGCAGCTACAAATATATGGTAATTGGAACCGGCCAGGTCAGGCCGTAATGGCTGAAGCGGCCGTCCAGTGAAAAAGAGGTGCTTTTATGTCCAAAATCGCATTTATCGGCAGCGGCAGCATGGCCCGCGCCATAATCTCCGGCCTTGTGAAGACGGGCACGGCGGGGGAGGACATCCTGGTTATAAACCCGAACAACCCCAGGAGCTGCGGCGAGGTGCGCGAGCTCTACGGCGCGGCGCCCGCGCCCGCCGAGGGCGTCGCGGAGGCGGAGGTTGTGGTAGTCGCCGTAAAGCCGCAGAGCTTCCCCGGGGCGTATCCCGCCTACGCGCCGTATGTGAAGCCCGGGACCCTGGTCGTAAGCATCATGGCGGGCATCCCCACCACGGCGGTAGAGGAGGCCTTCCCCGGCGCCCGCGTCGTGCGCGTCATGCCCAACCTCGCCCTGGCCGTCGGCTGCGGGGCGTCGGGCGTCGCGCCGGGCAGGAGCGCGGCGGGGGAGGACGTGGAGCGCGTGATCGGGATATTCTCCGCCGGCGGCGCGGCCGTGGCGGTGGACGAGAGCCAGATTGACGACATCGGCGCCCTCTCCGGCAGCGGCGCGGCCTACGTTTACTATCTTGTCGAGAACCTGCGCGACGCCGCGATAGAGGCGGGCATAGCCCCCGAAGCGGCCGCCCTGCTCGCAAAGCAGACGCTCATTGGCGCGGCGCGCCAGCTCGAGCTGGAGGACGAGCCGCCCGAGGAGCTGCGCCGCAGGATAACCAGCAAAAAGGGCACGACCGAGGCCGCGATAAACGCCCTGGACGGGCACGGCTTCGGCGCCGCGATCCGCGCCTGCTATGAGGCGAACAAGCGCCGGAGCAGGGAGCTGGCCGGAGGCTGAACCAACCCGCGCATTTTGAGAGAGAGAAATTTGATACAGGAGATGAGACATTTGCAGGAACTGCGCACCTTCAACAAAGTCATGGCCGCCAACCGCGGCGAGATCGCCATACGCATATTCAGGGCTTGCTACGACCTGGGCCTGCGCACGGTGGCGATTTACTCCAAGGAGGACATGATGAACCTCTTCCGCACGAAGGCGGACGAGAGCTATCTTATCGGGGAGCACCTGAGCCCGCTGGGCGCGTATCTCGCCATCGACGAGATAATCGCCCTCGCCAAGAAGCGCGGCGTGGACGCGATCCACCCCGGCTACGGCTTCCTAAGCGAGAACGCGGCCTTCGCCAGGGCCTGCGAGGACGCGGGCATAAAGTTCATCGGCCCGCCGAGCAGCGTGCTGGCCAAGATGGGCGACAAGCTCGAGGCGAAGAAGATAGCCGTCGGCTGCGGCGTGCCCGTCATACCCGGCACGGCCGAGCCGCTCAGGGACGCGGCGGAGGCGGAGGCGAAGGCGCGGGAGTTCGGATTCCCCGTCATACTCAAGGCGGCCGCCGGCGGCGGCGGGCGCGGTATGCGCCTGTGCCAGAGGGCGGAGGACGTGGCCCCGGCCTTCGAGCTCGTAAAGAGCGAGGCGCGCAAGGCCTTCGGCGACGACAGCATATTCATGGAGAAATACCTCGTCGAGCCCAAGCACATAGAGGTGCAGATACTGGCCGACGAGCACGGGAACGTCCGGCACCTGGGCGAGCGCGACTGTTCGCTCCAGCGCCGCTATCAGAAGGTCGTGGAGTTCGCCCCCGCCTGGAGCGTGGACGCGGCCGTGCGCGAGGCCCTGCGCGCCGACGCGGTCAAGATAGCCCAGGCCGTCGGCTACGTCAACGCGGGCACGGTGGAGTTCCTCGTCGACCGCGACGGGAACCACTACTTCATTGAGATGAACCCGCGCATACAGGTCGAGCACACCGTCACCGAGATGGTCACCGGCATAGACATAGTCCGCGCGCAGATACTGATAGCCCAGGGCGCCACCGTGGCGCACCCGGAGATAGGCCTGGGGGAGCAGTCCGGCCTCCTGATAAACGGCTACTCGATACAGTGCCGCGTCACCACCGAGGACCCGAAGAACAACTTCGCGCCGGATAACGGCAAGATAGTCTCCTACCGCTCGGGCGGCGGCTTCGGCGTCCGCCTCGACGGCGGCAACGCGGCCGCGGGCGCGGAGATAAGCCCGTATTACGACAGCCTGCTCGTCAAGGTCACCACCTGGGACCGCACCTTCGAGGCCGTCTGCCGCAAGGCGCGCCGCGCCATAAACGAGGAGCACGTCCGAGGCGTGAAGACCAACATCTCCTTCGTCACCAACATACTCAACCACCCGACCTTCATCGCCGGCAAGTGCCACACCAAGTTCATCGACGAGACGCCGGAGCTCTTCGACATCGAGGAGAGCCGCGACCGCGCCACGCGCGTCCTGCGCTACATCGCCAATATCCAGGTGGCGAACCCGGACGCGCAGAGGCGCGAGTACACCACGCCGCGCTATCCCCAGGCCACGCGCGAGATCACCCGCAGGGACGGGCTCAAGGAGCTGCTGGACACCAAGGGCCCCGAGGCCGTCAGCAAATGGGTCATGGAGCAGAAAAAGCTGCTCGTCACCGACACCACGATGCGCGACGCGCACCAGAGCCTGCTCTCCACCCGTATGCGCACGCGCGACATGGTGAAGGGCGCCGAGGGCACGGCCGACGCGCTTGCGGATTGCTTCTCGCTCGAGATGTGGGGCGGCGCGACCTTCGACACGGCCTACCGCTTCCTCTATGAGAGCCCCTGGGAACGGCTCAGCATGCTGCGCGAGAAGATACCCAACATACCCTTCCAGATGCTGCTGCGCGGGAGCAACCTCGTCGGCTACGCCAGCTACCCGGACAACCTTGTGCGCGCCTTTATAGAGGAGAGCGCCAAGGGCGGCATAGACGTCTTCCGCGTCTTCGACTCCCTCAACTGGATACCCAGCATGGAGACGGCCATGGACGCCGTGCTCAAGACCGGCAAGATACTCGAGGCCACGGTCTGCTATACCGGCGATATCCTCGACCCCAAGCGCGACAAGTACACGCTCAAGTACTACGTCGACTTCGCAAAGGAGCTCGAGCGCCGCGGCGCGCACATGATCTGCGTCAAGGACATGAGCGGGCTCCTGAAGCCCTACGCCGCCAAAAAGCTGGTCGCCGCGCTGAAGGACGAGATAGGCGTGCCCATACACCTGCACACCCACAACACCACGGACAACCAGATAGCCGCCTACCTGCTCGCCGCCGAGGCGGGCGTGGACATAGTGGACTGCGCGATCGGCCCCCTCTCCAGCCTCACCAGCCAGCCGAGCCTCAACAGCCTCGCCGAGGCCCTGCGCGGCACGGAGCGCGACACCGGCCTGCCCGCCGCGGGCCTGCAGAAGCTCGCCGACTACTGGAGCGACGTGCGCGAGCGCTACAGCCGCTTCGACAAGGGCCTGCGCACCCCCGTTACGGACATCTACCGCTACGAGATACCCGGCGGCCAGTACACCAACCTCCAGCCGCAGGTCGAGGCCCTGGGCCTGGGCCAGCGCTTTGAGGAGGTCAAGGAGATGTACCGCACCGTCAACGAGATGCTCGGCGACATCATCAAGGTCACCCCGAGCTCCAAGATGGTCGGCGACCTCGCAATTTTCATGGTGCAGAACGACCTGACGCCGGAGAATATTGTCGAGCGCGGCGAGAGCCTCGCCTTCCCGGACAGCGTCGTGAGCTACTTCAAGGGCATGATGGGCCAGCCGCCCTGCGGCTTCCCGGAGGACCTGCAGCGCGTGGTGCTCAAGGGCGAGGAGCCCATTACCGGCCGGCCGGGCGACCTGCTGCCGCCCGTGGACTGGGACGCCGTGCGGAAAGAGGTCGAGAAATACAGCCCGAACCCCGAGCGCCGCGGCCTCATCTCCTACGCCATGTACCCGAAGGTGCTGCAGGACTACTTCACGCACCGCAAGGAGTACGGCTATATCATGCGCATGGGCAGCCACGTCTTCTTCGACGGCATGGCCGTCGGCGAGACCACCACTATAAACATCGAGGACGGCAAGACCCTCGTCATAAAATACCTCGGCCTAGGCGACAGGAACGAGGACGGCACCCGCAACGTCGTATTTGAGCTCAACGGCTCGCGCCGCGAGGTGTCCGTGCCCGACCCCGAGGCGAAGGACACGGCGAAGAAGGTCACAATGGCCGACCCGGACGACAAGAGCCAGATAGGCGCGTCCATACCCGGTATGGTGTCCAAGGTCTCCGTGAAGCCCGGCGAGGCCGTCAAGGTCAACCAGGTTGTGGCCATTATAGAGGCCATGAAGATGGAAACGAGCGTCGTCTCCCGCATAGACGGCACTGTGGGCGAGGTGTTCATAGAGCCTGGCAAGCCCGTCAAGGCCGGCGAGCTGCTGATGAAGATAGTCTGAGCGGCCTGAAAACCAAAAAGCGAATGATTGCATGAAACTCTACCTGAAAGGCACCGACAACAAATACGCCGTGGAGCAGACCCTGCTCACGCTCTTCCCCTCCGAGCGCCCCGAATACCCCGAGGGCGCGCCGGAGGGCGACCGGTGCGAGCTTTGCGTGTCCCGCGGCGCGAAATACACCACCTGCACGGCGAAGCTGGCCTGGAAGGGCGGGACGTACCGCGGCGCGGCCCGCGCGCTGAACGCCCGGATGGCGGATAAGGATTCTGCGGCGCACTACGCCAACCGCATTGTCAAGCTCGCCTTTTACCGCGCGGCGCTTGCCTCCGGCGTGCCCAAGCCCGAGTGGGGCTGCCTCACAGGCGTGAGGCCGGTAAAGCTCATGAGCGCGTATCTGCGCGAGGGCCTCTCGCCCGGCGCGGCCAAGGGCCGCTTTATGCGCGAGTATTTTGTGAGCCCGGAGCGCGCCCGGCTCTGCCTGGACGCGGCGGAACACACCGGGGCGCTGCTGGGCGCGCTGGGCCCGCGGGACGTGTGCCTCTACGCCGGCATACCCTTCTGCCCCACGCGCTGCTCCTACTGCTCCTTTGTGAGCCAGAGCGTGGAGAAGTCCATGGCGCTCATACCGCGCTACCTCGAGGCCCTGTGGCTGGACATCGAGGCCACCGCCGCGGCGGTGAAGCGGGCCGGGCTGCGCGTGAGGTCCGTCTACATAGGCGGCGGTACGCCCACGACCCTCTCCGCGGCCGAGCTCGAAGGGCTCTGCTCCCGGCTCGAGTCGGCCTTTTCCCTCGCCCCGGGCGAGGTGGAGTTCACTGTCGAGGCGGGCAGGCCGGACACGATAACCCGCGAAAAGCTCGAGGTCCTGAAGGCCCACGGCGTACACAGGATAAGCGTGAACCCGCAAACCATGTCCGACAAGGTGCTCGAGGCCATAGGCCGCAGGCACACGGCCCGGGATATAACGGACGCGCTCGCCCTCGTGCGCGCCGCCGGCGGCTTCGCCGTGAACATGGACTTGATAGCCGGGCTCACCGGGGACACGCCGGAGGGCTTTGCGGAAACCATGCGCAAAGTGCTCGGCCTCGCGCCGGAGAACGTCACCGTCCACACCCTCTCCATGAAGCGCGGCAGCACGCTCAGCGCCGTGGGCGGGGAGCTCCCAGGGCCGGAGGCCGTGGCCAGGATGCTGGACACGGCCATGGACGGGCTCTACGCCCGGGGCTACGAGCCATACTACCTCTACCGCCAGAAGTACATGTCCGGCGGCTTTGAGAACGTGGGCTGGACGAAGCCGGGCTACGACAACC
>CALWYP010000021.1 GCA_944385795.1 uncultured Oscillospiraceae bacterium
GTCCGTCTACCAGCTCCACCAACGAGGCCCAAGTTAATATGGGGGTGTTCCCGAGTGGCCAAAGGGGACAGACTGTAAATCTGCTGGCAATGCCTACGGTGGTTCGAATCCACCCGCCCCCACCAAAGCCCCAAGGACGTGAGTCCTTGGGGCTTTACTTATTGCTTTTTCACTATTCTTTCCTCGCTTCTCCCCGTTCCCCGTCCTTGGGGCTTTGGGAGGTAAGAAGTAAGAGGTAATAGGGAAGAAGTGTGGCGGCGCGAGGCCGCCGGTTTTATCGCCAAGCTGCAAATCGCGCTCTCCGCAGGTTTTTCTTTTTTGCGGAGCTGCGCCCGCCTCTCCCGCTTGTTCGCCCAATGCGGCCCTTTGATGTAGTCATATTTGCCAATATTACCGAAATAGCGCCGCGCCTCTTGATTTGGAGCGCTATATCGTTTATTATAATGGTAGGCGTCAGTTAAAACACACAATGGAAGATTGTAAGAAGTGAGGTTTTTGCTAATGTTGACTAATGAATATCTCAAGCGTGTGTATGAGACAGTCCTCACCCGCAACCCTGGCGAGAGCGAATTCCACCAGGCCGTGCTCGAGGTCCTCGAGAGCCTCGAGTCCGTTGTCGAGCAGCATCCCGAGTACGAAGCGAACGGCATAATGGAGCGTTTTGTCGAACCCGAGCGTTTTATACAGTTCTCCGTCCCCTGGGTTGACGACAGCGGCAAGGTCCGCGTCAACCGCGGCTTCCGCGTGCAGTTCAACAGCGCGATAGGCCCCTACAAGGGCGGCCTGCGCTTCCACCCGAGCGTCAGCGCCTCGGTCATCAAGTTCCTCGGCTTTGAGCAGACGCTGAAAAACTCCCTGACCACCCTCCCCATGGGCGGCGGCAAGGGCGGCAGCGACTTCGACCCGAAGGGCAAGAGCGACGGCGAGGTCATGCGCTTCTGCCAGAGCTTCATGACCGAGCTCTACAAGCACATCGGCCAGTTCACCGATATCCCCGCCGGCGACATCGGCGTCGGCGCGCGCGAGGTCGGCTATCTCTTCGGCGCGTACAAGCGTATAACCGGCACCTTCCAGGGCGGCACGATAACCGGCAAGGGTATCCCCTTCGGCGGCTCCCTCGCCCGCACCCAGGCCACCGGCTACGGCCTGTGCTACTTCGCTGAAGAGGCCCTCAAGTGCCTGAAGGGCGACTCCTTCGCGGGCAAGACCGTCGTCGTCTCCGGCAGCGGCAACGTCGCCACCTACGCGGCCGAGAAGTGCACCCAGCTCGGCGGCAAGGTCGTGGCGATGTGCGACTCCAACGGCTACATCTACGACCCGAACGGCGTCGACCTCAAGAAGATAATGGACATCAAGCAGCGCCGCCGCGCGCGCATCCGCGTCTACGCCGACGAGGTCCCGGGCAGCGAGTACCACGAGGGCTGCCACGGCATCTGGGGCGTGAAGTGCGACATAGCCCTGCCCTGCGCGACGCAGAACGAGATGGACCTCGCGGGCGCGAAGGCCCTTATCGCCAACGGCTGCATGGGCGTCTTCGAGGGCGCCAACATGCCGCTCACCCCGGACGCCATCGCCGCCGTCCAGGAGGCCGGGCTGCTGTACAGCCCCGGCAAGGCCAGCAACGCCGGCGGCGTCGCCACCAGCGGCCTCGAGATGACCCAGAACTCCATGCGCCTTTCCTGGAGCTTCGAGGAGGTCGACCAGAGGCTGCAGGGCATCATGAACAACATCTTCCACGCCGCCTACGACGCCAGCGTCGAGGTCGGCAAGCCGGGCGACCTCATGGTCGGCGCGAACGTCGCCGGCTTCCTCAAAGTCGCCAACGCCATGCTCGCCCAGGGCGTGGTGTAATATCCGCGGGGCGAAGCGGATACCGCGCTCAACCCCCAAGGCCGAAACCGCCGCCCGTGCTATTACGGGCGGCGGTTTTGCGCAAACGGACGGCGGCGGGGCCCGCGGCCCCGGCCGCTTGATTTTGGCGCGGCTTCTTAGTATAATTCCGTTTGAATAAAGCTAAGGAGCGTTATTGTGGGCATAACGACTGTAATGTTTGATTTGGACGGCACGCTGCTGCCTATGGACAACGACGAATTCACCCGCGGCTACTTCAAGATGCTCGCCGCGAAGCTCGCCCCGCGCGGCTACGAGGCCGGGGCGCTTGTGGACAACATCTGGGCCGGGGTGGCGGCCATGGTAAAGAACGACGGGACAAGGCTCAACCGCGAGGCCTTCTGGGACTGCTTCGGGCGGGCCTACGGCGGCAGGTCCGTCGAGGACCGGCCGCTGATAGAGGAGTTCTACGCCGTGGACTTCAAGGCCGCGCGCCGCTTCGCGGGCTACAACCCGGCGGCAGCGGAGACCGTGGCCCTGGTGAAGTCGCTCTCCCTGCGCGCCGTGCTGGCCACCAACCCCCTCTTCCCGGCGATAGCCACCGAGACGCGCATCGCCTGGGCCGGGCTGAGCGCGGACAGCTTCGAGCTCGTCACCACCTACGACAACACCTCCTGGTGCAAGCCCAACCCGGGCTATTACCTGGACATACTCTCCCGCCTCGGCCTGGACGCCGGGGACTGCCTCATGGTGGGCAACGACGTGGACGAGGACATACTCGCCGCCGCCGGGGCCGGCATACGCGGCTTCCTGCTCACCGACTGCCTCATCAACCGCGCGGGGCGGGACATCTCCGCCATACCCCACGGCGGCTTTGGCGAGCTGCGGGAATATATAATAAAGGCCGCGCAATAATTTTGGCCCGGACGCAAGTCCGGGCCCTTATTATCCCTCAGCCAGCCTCTCCAGCGCCTCGCCGGTCACGCGGTAGGCCGTCCACTCGTCCTGCGGCTTTGCGCCCAGGGCGAGGTAAAAGTCTATGCTCGGCCTGTTCCAGTCCAGGCAGGACCACTCCAGCCGGCCGAGGGAGAGGCGGGAGCACTCGCGCGCGAGGTATTTTATAAGCCCGAGGCCGAGCCCGCGGCCGCGGTATTCCGGCAGGACGTAGAGGTCCTCGAGGTAGATGCCCGCGCGGCCCAGGAAGGTGGAGAAATTGTAGAAATAGAGCGCGAAGCCCGCCTCGACGCCGTCGCAGAGGGCGAAAACCACCTTCGCCGCGCCCTTGTCGAAGAGCTGCTCGCGCAGCAGCCCCGGCGTCGCCACGACCTCGCCGGACATGCGCTCGTACTCCGCGAGGCCGCGGATAAAGCCGAGTATCAGTTCCTCGTCGCCCATCTCCGCGGGGCGGAAAGTTATCTCGTAAGCCATTTTATCTCCTTTATAAAGCCAGGATTAGCGCCGCGGCTATGAGCGCGGCCTCGAAAAAGCATATGAGCGGCATACCCACGGTAAAGGAGGCGTGCCGGGTCTTGTGCCGGTAAATTTTCATGCCCAGCATTATGCCGGGCGAGCCGCCGAGGACGGCCAGGAGGAACAGCGCGGCCTCGGGTATGCGCCGGCGCTTCCTCTGCGCGCGGCGCTTGTCCGAGCGCATCAGCAGCAGCGCGTCGAGGTTGATGAGCAGCAGGTAGGCCGCCAGCAGGCTGAGGAGCAGCTTCATGGCCTGCGCCCCTTCCCGCCCCCGGCGGGCCTCTTCGCCGCGGCGCCCCGCCCCTGCCCGCCGGCGGGCTTGCCCGTCCCGCGCAGGGGCCTTACAAGGCAGTTTTTGCCGTAGCCTATCAAATCCTCGCGCCCGGCGGCCCTGAGCGCCTCCACGGCCAGGGCGTGGTTGGCCGGCAGGGTGTATTGCAGCAGCGCGCGCTGCATGGCCTTCTCGCGCCCCGTGCGCGCGACATATACCGGCGACAGGTCGCGCGGGTCGAGGCCCGTATAGTACATGCAGGTCGAAACCGTGCCCGGCGTGGGGTAGAAGTCCTGCACCTGCTCCGGCCGGCGGCCCGTGCGGTGGAGGAATTCGGCCAGGGCGACGGCGCTTTGGAGCGTGCTGCCCGGGTGCGAGCTCATCAGGTAGGGTACGACGTACTGCTCCTTGTCGTAACGCCTGTTGAGCTTTTTATATTCGTCCATGAAGCGCTCGTATACGTCTATGTGCGGCTTGCCCATGCAGTCCAGCACGGAGTCTATGCAGTGCTCGGGCGCGACCTTGAGCTGGCCGGAGATATGATAGCGCACAAGCTCGGAGAAGAAGGCGCGGCTCTTGTCGCAGAGCATGTAGTCGTAGCGTATGCCGCTCCTTACGAAGACCTTCTTGACGCCGGGTATCTTCCTCAGCTTGCGCAGGAGCTCCAGGTAGTCGCTGTGGTCGGCGTCTATGTTCGGGCAGGGCGTGGGGGCGAGGCAGCTCCGGTTGGGGCACATTCCGCTTTTGAGCTGCTTTTTGCAGCTCGGGTGCCGGAAATTTGCGCTCGGCCCGCCCACGTCGGAGACGTAGCCCTTCCAGAGCGGGTGGCGCGTCATGGCCTCCACCTCGCGTACGACGCTCTCGTGGCTGCGGGAGGTCACCATACGGCCCTGGTGGAAGGCGAGGGCGCAGAAGTTGCAGCCGCCGAAGCAGCCGCGGTTGTGTATGACGGAAAAGCGCACCTCGTCTATGGCCGGGACGCCGCCCAGCGCGTCGTACATCGGGTGTACCTCGCGCGTGTAGGGCAGCTCAGCCACGCGGTCGAGCTCCGCCTGCGGGAGCGGCATGGCGGGCGGGTTGACCACGAGATAGCGGTCGCCGTGCTTCTGCGCGAGCGTCCTGCCGCGCACGGGGTCGTGCTCGGCGTACTCAATCCGCGTGGCCTCGGCGTATGCGCGCTTGTCGGCGCAGACCTCCTCGAAGCTCGGCAGCACCAGCGCGCCCTCGGGCGCTTCCCCGGCTATGTAGGCCGTGCCGCGTATGCCGTGCATGTCCGCTATGCCCTCCCCCGCGGCGAGCCGGCGCGCTATCTCGATCGTGGCGTATTCGCCCATGCCGTAGACCAGCAGGTCGGCCTTGGCGTCGAAAATGACGCTGCGGCGCACCTTGTCCTGCCAGTAGTCGTAGTGGGCGAAGCGCCTGAGGCTGGCCTCCAGCGAGCCTATCACTACGGGCAGGCCGGGGAAGGCCTCCCTCGCGCGGTTGGCGTATACCGTAACCGCGCGGTCGGGCCGGAGCCCGGTCCGCTTGCCGGGGGAATAGAAGTCCTCGCGCCGCCTGTGCCGCGAGGCGGTGTAATGCGCCACCATGCTGTCCAAGTTGCCCGCGCCTATCATGACGCCGAGCCGCGGCCGGCCCATGGCGCGGAAGGCCTCGGCGCTGCGCCAGTCCGGCTGGCAGAGCACGGCGGTGCGGAAGCCCTCGGCCTCCAGCACGCGGGATATCACCGCCGTGCCGAAGCTCGGGTGGTCCACATATGCGTCCCCGCCGACGACGAGGAAGTCGTAGCCGTCCCAGCCGCGGGCGCGCATATCCTCCGCCGAAACGGGCAGAAAATCTTTTGAATCAATCATTCCAATTCTCCAAAATACCAGCCGGAAACCCCGTCGTGCTTGACCAGGTAGCCCCGGCCCGTGGCCTCCACCACGCTCACCTCGTCCCCCGCGGCGAGCGGGAGGACGTAGTCCGTGCAGTCGTTGCACTTGACGACCCCGCTCTCGCCGTAGAGGTACTTCGTCAGCACGTCCAGCTCGTAGCCCGTGCGGACGTGCCTCACGCGGGAAAACTCCGGCCCGCGCCGGAGTATCTCCACCTTGTTGTCGCCCCAGCGGACGTAGATGGACCTCTCCGAGCCCGCCTGCGCGGATTTCACGCGCCGGACGGGGAAGGGGTCGTACCAGGTGTAGCTGAAGTCCTCGCTGCCGTTTTGGGGTATGATAAGGGCGTTGAGCTGCCCGTCGTCCTTGAGCACGCAGCCGCCGTCTATGCTTATGATGCGGCTTTCGCGGTCTATCCTCGGCTTGGCGTCGGTTATGTCCTCACGGTAGAGCATCACAGGCCAGTGCCCGACGATAACCCATTTGCTGAATTTCCGGCCCTGGCCCATGAAGTTGTCGTTCTTCATGAGGTCCCAGCCGTCCCAGTCCCCGGGCCCGCCCTCGGGTATGCCGCCATGGACGAAGACATAGTGCTCCGTCTCAATGAGCTGGGGCATACGGCCGAGGAACCTGAACTCCTCCGGGAAGGCCGCGCCCAGGGCGCGGCGCAGGCTGTCCATGTCCAGCGAGGGCGTAATCTTGAAGCCTATCCTCTCGCACATCTGCGCGAGCAGGCCGGGGCCCTGGCCCATGGAGTTGGAGAGCAGGTAGTCCTTCACATACCAGTCCGTACAGGGCAGGGAGCAGTCCTCGCCGTCGTACCAGTAGTCGCAGTTGCCCAGCACGAAGAGGCAGCGCCGCTTTTTGTCCAAATCCATGAGGAAGCGCAGCGTATCCAGGCTCTGCGGCCCCTTCTCCATCGTGTCCCCCACGAAAACGAGCGTGTCGCCGTCCCTGAGCTCCAGCTTGCGGAGCAGCCCCTCGAGATAGGGCAGGTTGCCGTGCACGTCGGATATGGCTATGATGCGGCCGCTATCTGGCAGCTCGGCCCTTTCCAGCTTCAGCGGCGTAATCATCAGATGTCGCGCTCCATAAGTATCTGGTCGCTGGCCACGCCGGGGTCCGTGCGGATATCCTTGAAGCCGTAGTGGCGGTAGAAGCCTATGGCGTGCGTATTCGTAACGGCGACGTGCAGGCGCACGGCGCGGCGCTTCTTCATGAAGAAGTACGCGCTGGCCATGCCTATGAGCTGCACGCCCAGGTCGTGGCCGCGGTACTCCGGCACGAGGCACAGCAGGCTTATCCAGCCGCAGTTGTCCTCCTTGCCGCGCTTGGGGTCGAGCTCCAGCACGCCTATGGGGGTGTCCCCGGCCATCACCTTGAGCAGGCTGTCCGGGTCCTTGGCCGCGTGGGAGCGCGCGCTCGAGAGGTAGACGCTGCTTATAAAACCGGCGTCCGAGCCGTGGGCGGCCGTCCAGCTGTCGCGGTAGCAGTTTATGTAGAACTCGGATTCGTGCTTATCCCGCGGGTTGAGCGGGACGAAGCGCAGGCTGGTCGGGTCGTCCTTCGTCGTGTCGCGCCACCACTGCTGGCGCGCGAAGGTGGAGAGGGCGCCGAGATGCGAGTTGTCGTTATAGTATTCCACCGTGAATTTGCCGCCTTCATAATGAAGGAGGCTCACGGAGGTGTTGTCCCCGTGCATCATGGCCCCGGGGTCGTTGTACGCGATGCGCATCACGCCCATCAGGAATATCTTTATGCACATGCCGTGGGCCACGATGCCCACGGTCCCGCCCTCATTCTCCTTGGCGATCTCCTCTATGGCGTAGGTCATGCGCCTGCGGCAGGCCTCGAAGCTCTCGCAGCCGGGCACGGACCACTTTTCGGGGTCGTTATTGAAGTTGTACATCTGTTCGGGCCATTTATAGCTCAGGTCGCCCCAGCTGTCGCCCTCCCAGACGCCCATGTGGATCTCGCGCAGGGAGCGCGCGGCCTTTATGTCCATGTCCCGGCCGCGCGTGAGCGCCGTGGCCGTGCCGCGCGCCCTGTCCAGGTCGCTGGAGTACACGGCGTCGAGATGCACGTCCTTAAAGCGCCCGGCCAGCGCGTCCACCTGCCTCCAGCCGCGCTCCGTGAGTTTCCCGTTCCAATGCCCCTGCGCGCGGCGGAAAAGGTTCCCCTCCGCCTCGGCGTGGCGTACCAAATAAATCGTGGTCATGCTCTTACCGTCCTAACCTGTATTGACCATTCGGCCTCAGTCATTTATAATATGAAAGTGTATTTCTGCCACCTGCTATTTTACATTATTCCTTTCCGGTTAGCAAGCGGCACGGAGGTCAAACGTGAAAGTTATACATCTGATAAGCGGCGGAGACAGCGGCGGGGCCAAGACCCACGTCCACTCCCTGCTGCACAGCCTCTCCAAAACCGTCGGCGTGACGCTCGTCTGCTTCCGCGAAGGCCCCTTCGCCGAGGAGGCCCGCGCGCTGGGCATAGACACGCGCGTCTTCCCGGGCCGCTTCTTCGCCGCGCTCGGCAAGGTGGAGGAGCTCATACGCTCCGAGGGCTTTGAGCTCATACACTCGCACGGCTCGCGCGGCAACCTCGCCGGCGTGCTGCTCGCGCGCAGGACCCGCCTGCCCATAGTCAGCACCGTACACAGCGACTGGAAGCTCGACTATCTGGGCCGCCCGGCGGCGGCGATGACCTACGGCGTGCTGAACGCCTGGGCGCTGCGCCATATCAAGTACCACGTCGGGGTCTCGGACGCCATGCGCGCCCTGCTTATAGAGCGCGGCTTCCGCCGGAACGACACCTTCGCAATCTATAACGGCATAGACTTCAACCGGGCCATACCCGAAGCCGACCGCGCGGCCTTCTATAAGCGCGTCGGCGCGGACATAGCCCCCGGCGACGTGGTCGTCGGCGCGGCGGCGAGGCTGGACCCGGTGAAGGACCTCGCCACGCTCGTGCGCGCCGTCGCCAAGGCGCGGGAGACCAACCCGAACGTGAAGCTCGTCATAGCCGGCGAGGGCGCGGAGCGGCCGCATCTCACGGAGCTCGCCGCCGGGCTCGGCATGTCCGGCGCGCTCACCCTCTGCGGCTGGCTCGACGACATGGACGAGTACTACGGCTCCATAGACATAAACGCCCTCACTAGCATATCCGAGACCTTCCCCTACGCCATAACGGAGGGCGCGGCGCACCGCCTGCCCACGGTCTCCACCCGCGTGGGCGGCATACCCCGGCTCATAATAGACGGCGAGACGGGCTACCTGGCCGAGGCCGGAGACTATGAGACCCTTGGCCGGCGCATAGCGGAGCTCGCCTCCGACGCCGCGAAGCGCGAGGCGATAGGCGCCGCCCTCTTTGAGCGGGCCTCGCGCGACTTTTCCATCGACGCCACCTGCCGCGAGCAGGTCGCCGTCTACGACGAAATCCTCGACCGCGAGAGCCGCGGCGGCCGCGCCGGCGTGCTGATATGCGGCGCATACGGCATGGGCAACGCCGGCGACGAGGCGATACTCGACGCCCTCGTGGCGGAGATGCGCAGCATAGACCCGCTCATGCCTGTATCCGTCCTCTCGCGCGACCCGCGAGGGGCCATGGAACGCCTCGGCGTGGAGACGGCGCACACCTTCAACATCCCGCGCGTCCTCTCGCTCATGCGCCGGCGCGTCCTCTATATAAACGGCGGCGGGAGCCTCATACAGGACGTCACCAGCCGCCGGAGCCTTTGGTATTACCTCTTCACCCTGCGCGCGGCGAAGGCGCGCGGCTGCCGCGTCATGATGTACGGCTGCGGCATAGGCCCGGTGACGCGGGAGAGCGGCGTCAAAAGCGCCCGGAAAACGCTCAACGGGAGCGTCGACGTCATCACCCTGCGCGAGCCGGACTCTGTGGCGGAGCTTGAGCGCTTCGGCGTGGCCAATCCGGAGATCATCCTCGCCGCCGACCCGGCGCTGACGCTCAGGGCCGCGCCGGAGGCCGAGGTGGACGCCGCGCTCGCCGCCGCAGGTGCCCTCCCCTCCGGCCGCTTCGCCGGCTTCGCCCTGCGCCTCTGGCCCGGCTTCGCCGAGAAGGCCCCGGCCATAGCCGGCTGCGCCAGGTTCGTCTACGAGGAGCTCGGCCTCACGCCGGTCTTCATACCCATAAACCACAAAAACGACTCCGACGCCGCCGAAGCCGTGGTGAAGCTGATACCGGACGTCCCCTGCGTGCTCATGCCCGGGCCGCTGCCCAGCGCGCTCGCCATAGGCGTGCTGGGGAGGATGGACATAGCCGTGTCTATGCGGCTGCACGGGCTTATCTTCGCCGCCGGCCAGGGCACGCCCGTGGTGGGCGTGAGCTATGACCCCAAGGTCACGGCCTTCCTGAAGTGCATAGACGGCGAATGTGTGGAGCTCGCGGACGTCACGGAGGAGAAGCTCCGCGGCCTCGCCGCCGCCGCGGCGGCAAAGCGCGCCGACCCGGAGGGCCTGCGCCGGAGCGTGACGCGCCTGCGGGAACTGGAGAGCGCGAACCTGCGCGCCGCCAGGCGCCTTTTGGGCAAGGAGGTAAGCTAAATGTTCAAAGCCGCCATAGTCGTCACCGGCGACGGGGCCGAGCTCCAGAACCTGCTGGACAGCGTCTTTTTCGGTGAAATACCGGGCTTCGAGCTCGCCGCCGTGGTGGTCACGGAGCCGGACAGCTACGCGCTCAAGCGCTGCGAGGCCCTGCGCGTGCCCAGCTATGTGGTGGATTCGTCCATCTTCCCCAACGCCGCCACCTTCACGCGGGCGCTGACGGCCAAGCTGCTCGACCTCGACGTGACGGGCGCGCTGCTCGTATCCGTGGAGCCGGAGCCGGGCGAGAGCTTCTACCGCGTCTTCTCCGGCCGCTGCGTCTGCCTGCGGCTCAAGCGCGCGGGGGACACGCTCACCGCCTCCGTCCTGCTCGCCGACGCCGATGGCAGCGAGGCGCGGCGCTTCGGGCGCGCCAGCGCCGAGATACCGCCCCGTTCCGGCCGCGCCGTGGCCCGGCGCGCCATTGTGGCCGCCGGTGCGGGCGAGCTGCTGACAAACGCGGTCAAGTCATATATGAGCGATTATCACGGCTGAGCCGCGTCCCCCTGCGCTAGTTTGAGCTTCGTCTCGAGGTTTGCCAGGGCGCGCAGTTCGTCGAGGAAGGGGAAGGGCGCGCAGTCGTCCACGCCGTAAGTCAGGTTCAGCCCGCGCTCGAGCTCCAACCAGGTGGAAAGCGGCGCCTCGTTGTGCTGTATCACGGCCTCGATCCTGTCGAGGGCCTTATAGAACTTCGCCTCGGGCGTCTCCCTGGCCTCCATCTCGGCGTAGAGCGCGTCGAGCATGGGCTGCGCGCCGGGCAGCTTCGCCGTAAGCGAATGTATCGCGTCAAGCTCCCTTGCCTCGTCGGCTCCCGTCTTCAGGAAGCTCGGTATATCCCCGGTGACGGCCTCGCCCCAGTCGTGGATGAGGCACATCTTTATCACCTTCGCCATGTCGAGCTCCGGGAACTCGTCCGCGAGCAGCAGCGCCATGCAGGCGGTGCGGAAGCTGTGCTCGGCGACGCTCTCGCGCCGGAGCGTGTGCGTCCAGCTGTGGCGGGTATTGCACTTCATGTTCTCCAGGATGTGGAGGAAGCTCATGAATTCCTTTGTTTTCACCGCAAATCACTCCTTATACCGAATATAACACGGCCAAGGGAGATTTTCAACTTATCGGGAGTGACGAAATGCTTAGACTCTATAACGGGCTCATAATGCCCATGACGGAGCGCTGCTCCATAGCCCGCGGCGAGATCTGGACCGACGGGGACAGGATTGTCCTCGCGGGGGACGCCTCCGGGCGCGCCATGCCCGCCTTTGAGCGGGAGATAGACCTGCGCGGCGGCCTGGTGATACCCGGCTTCAAGGACGCGCACACGCACTCGGCGATGACCTTCCTGCGCTCCTACGCCGACGACCTGCCTCTGCAAAGCTGGCTTTTCGACAAGGTCTTCCCCCTCGAGGCCCGGCTCAACCCCGACGCGGTCTACGCCTTCACGCGCCTGGCCATACTCGAATACCTCTCCGGCGGCATCACGGCGAGCTTCGACATGTACTATCACCGCGACGCCTACGCCGCGGCCAACCTGGATTCCGGCTTCCGCAGCGTGATATGCGGCGCTCTCTCCGCGGGCGACCGGGTGGAGACGGCGGCGCGCGACTATGAGCAGTATAACTCCATGGGCCCGCTCATGGGCTACCGCCTGGGCGCGCACGCGGAATACACCGCGGACGAGGCCGTGCTGCGCGGCCTCGCGGAGCTTACACGCCAGTACAAGGCCCCGTTCTGGGCGCACAATTCGGAGACGAAGAGCGAGTATGAGGAGAGCTTCACCCGCCGCGGCATGAGCCCCACGGCCTACTTTGAGTCCCTGGGCCTCTTCGACTACGGCGGCGGCGGCTTCCACTGCGTCTGGCTGGACGAAAACGACATGGATATCTTCGAGCGCCGCGGCCTCTGGGCCGTGACCTGCCCGGCCAGCAACGCCAAGCTCGCCAGCGGCGTCGCCCCGCTCGGCCGCTTCGCCGCGCGCGGCATAAACCTGGCCGTCGGCACCGACGGGCCCGCGAGCAACAACGCCCTGGACATGTTCAGGGAAATCTACCTCGCCTGCGTGCTGCAAAAGCTCGCGCTGGGCGACGCGGCGGCCTGCCCCGCCGAAAGCATACTCTACGCCGCCTGCTCGGCGGGCGCGCGGGCCATGGGCCTTATGGACTGCGACTGCCTGGCCGAGGGCAAGCAGGCCGACCTCGCCGTCATCGACCTGGACAGGCCCGGCATGAGGCCCATACACGACATAGCCAAAAACCTCGTCTACTCCGGCACGCGCGACTGCGTGCGCCTTACCATGGTAGCCGGGCGCGTCCTCTATGAGGACGGCGAATTCTTCGTCGGCGAGGACGCGGGCAGGATTTACGCCGAGGCGGAAAAATACACGAAGGAGATTTGCGCGCAATGAATCTTGAGGAGCGTATTTCGGATTGGATCGACGCGCACGAGGCCGAGCTTGTGCGCGATATAGCCCGTATGGTGGCAATACCCAGCGTGGGCGCCGCGCCCGAGCCCGGCGCCCCCTTCGGGGCCGGCTGCCGCAGGGCGCTGGACGAGATGCTCGCCATGTGCCGCGAATACGGCTTCGCCACGGAGTGTTACGGCGGCGCCATGGGCAGCGCGGACTACAACGACAAGCCCGCCGCACTGGACATACTCGGCCATCTGGACGTGGTCGCGCCCGGCGAGGGCTGGGACAGCGAGCCCTTTACCGCCGTGCTCCGCGAGGACGGCTGCCTGTACGGCCGCGGCGTGGACGACGACAAGGGCTCCACCGTCATGGCCCTCTTCGCCATGCGCTGCCTCAGGGAGCTGGGCGTGGAGCTCTCCCGCGGCTGCCGCCTGCTCTTCGGCACGGACGAGGAGAGCGGCTCGGGCGACCTGCGCTATTATTACGCCAGCCACGCCCCCGCGCCGAACACCTTTACCCCGGACACGGGCTTCCCGGTCTACAACACTGAGAAGGGCATGTACCGCGCAAAAATCACCCGCTCCTGGCCCGAGGAGGACGGCGCGCCGTCGATCGTCTCCGCCGAAGGCGGCTTCCGCATAAACGTCGTCCCCGCCGAGGCCAGGGCCGTTATACGCGGGCTGGACGCGCGCGCCGCGCTCGTGTCCGGCTCGGCCGCCGCAGGCCGCTGCGGCGTGGAGCTGCTCGCCGCGGACATACCCGGCGGCTGCGAGCTCACGGTCCGCGGGCTCCAGGCCCACGCCGCCACGCCCTGGGAGGGCCGCAACGCCGTGACCGCCCTCTGGGCCGTGCTTGCGGAGCTGCCGCTCGGCGGCCCGGCGCACGAGGCCGTGCGCGCCCTCGCGCGGCTGCTGCCCCACGGCGACTGGCGCGGCGAGGCCGCCGGGATAGCGCAGAGCGACGCCCTCTCCGGCGAGCTCAGCATATCCCCGGGCATATTCTCGCTCGGCGGCGGCCGCCTCTGCGTGGAGTGCGACGCGCGCGTGCCGCTTTGCGCCTGCGACGCCAACTGCCGCGTCCCCTTCGAGGCCGCCTTCTCCGCCGCCGGTTTCACCGCCGGCGGGACGATGACGCCCGGGCACCACACGCCGGGCGACGGCGAATTCGTGCGCACCCTGCTCGGCTGCTATGAGCGCTTCACGGGCCTGCGCGGCGAGTGCGTCTCCACCGGCGGCGGCACCTATGTGCACGACATCCCCGGCGGCGTGGGCTTCGGGGCCTATTTCCCCGGCTTCAACACCAACCTGCACGGCGCGAACGAGCGGATAAAGGTGAAGGACGCTCTCACCGCCGCGAAAATATTCGCCCTGGCCATCGCCGGGGTATGCAAATAAGGAGGCCAATACCATGATAACCAGGAACGCAGACCGTGAGATCTCCATACGCGAGCACGCCTTTGGCGGCTCAGGCCGCATGTACGGCCGCGTCATTGCGAGCGAGCAGACGCTCTACGGCAAGAACCGCATCTTCAACCACGTCTACCTCAACGACGGCGACGAAATAGGCTGGCACATACACAGCGGCGACGGCGAGATATACTACATCCTCTCCGGCGAGGGCGAGTACAACGACAACGGCACGGTCGTGACCGTCTACCCCGGCGACGTCACCTGGACCCCCGAGGGCGAGGGCCACGCCATCAAGCCCGCCGCCGGCCGCCAGCTGGAGTTCATCGCCCTCGTGGCCTACAACAAATGAGCGACGTGCTGGGCGCCAGCCTCCGCCAGGTCTATGAACGCATAAAGCTGCAGTTCTATAAGGAGGTCTTTTGTTCGGCGCACGACAACGACACCGGGCTTTCCGCCGTGGAGGCCTTCTCGCTCGAGGTCATCGACCAGCTCGGCTGCCCGACCATAGGCCGCTTCGCCGAGTTCCTGAACATCTCCCGCTCCAACGCGACCTACAAGGTCGCCGGGCTCGTGCGCCTGGGCTATGTGCGCAAGGAGCGCTCCGGCCCGGACAAGCGCGAGTATTACCTCGTCCTCACGGACAAGTACCGCTCAGGCGCGGCTCTGCTCGACGGCTATATGTCCGCGCTGGTGGAGCGCATACACGGGCGCTTCACGCCCGAGGAGACGGAGGAGTTCGCGCGCAAGCTGAACATAATAGCGACGGAGCTCATGCCCGCCCCAGACGAAGAAAGCTGACCTTCCCGCGGCCCTTTTGCAGGGCCGCGGCTTTTTTGCCGCGGTTGACGGGCTCCGTATAATGGATTATAATAGGCTCAAAAAAACAGGAGGTAAGCGTGATGGAGCTGCTGCTTTTTCTGGTCAACCTGTTTCTTATTGTCCTCTTCGTCCTGCTCTACGTCCACGTCTCCGACATGCACAGGCAGCTTATCCAGCTGCGCACATATCTGGCGCGCTTATCCGGCGACAAGGCCTTCGGCGGCCCCGGCGAGCTCTACGAGGGCTGCTTCGTGCCCGAGACGCTGAAGGAAAAGGCCCTCGCCCTCCTGCGCGAGGGCAAGGAGGGCGAGGCTGTGGGCGAACTCAAGATTGAGGCGCTCATGTCCGGCGAGACGGCGAGGCGTTACCTGAAGTCAATCAGCAGCGAATAAGGAGGGCCGTGGCCCTCCTTATAATGATCTAAGCGGCGGCGAGGCTCTCCCTCGCCGTTTTTCAGTTTTCCTGCACCTCGGCTACGGCCCTGACCGGCGCGCCGTCGGAGTTTTCAAACTTGAGGGGAAGCGCGGCGAATTTCACCTTTTCCCCGCGAATCGGGCTGAGGTTGCAGAGGTTCTCTATCACCACGGCCCCGGCGGAGAGTATGCGCTTGTGGTTGGGGAAGTCCTCGCTGTCCATGGCGTCTATGCTCATGGTGTCGAGGCCGATACCGCGCACGCCCAGCTCGAGGGCGCGGTCTATAGTCTCGGGGGCGAGCAGCGGGAAGTCCCCGAAATAGTCCACCCTGTTCCAGAAGAGCTCCCAGCCGGTGCTCACGAGCAGGAAGTCCGCGCCGGGGAAGGGGTCGAGCATCTCGGGCGTGACGAGCTCCCCCCTCTCGAGCTTGGAGGCGTCCAGCACCCATGCGCTGCCCCAGAAGTAGGTCACGGGGAATTCGTCCAGGCTTTTGCCGTCCGCGAGCATGTGGCTCGGGGCGTCCATGTGCGTCCCGACATGGGAGTACGCCTCCACTTCCGTCTCGCGGAAGCCGTCGCGCTCAAGCGTGCTGCCCGGCGTGAGCCTGGGCTTTGGCGTGCCCGGCCAGACCGGGATGTCGTTGGTGATAAGACGTGTCAGGTCGTATATTTTCAAATCAATGCGTCTCCTTTACGCTGGGGCGCGGGCCCCGGGATTCGGCGTCAGCCGGAGAGCGCGGCCTCCCATTCCTTCTCGCGGAAGCCTACGAGGACCCGGCCCTCCGCGACGAGGATGGGGCGCTTAACCAGCATACCGTCGGACGCGAGCAGGTCGAGCTGCCCGTCTTCGCTCATGTCCGGGAGCTTCGACGAAAGGCCCATGCCCCGGTAGAGCTGCCCGCTGGTGTTGAAAAAGCGCCGGAGCGGAAGCCCGCTCGCCTCGTGCCAGGCCTTGAGCTCCTCGCGCGTGGGGTTCTCGGCCTTTATGTCGCGCTCGGTATACTCAATATTGCGCGCGTCCAGCCAGGCGCGGGCCTTGGCGCAGGTGCTGCATTTGGGGTAGCATACAAAAAGCATGGTAATTATCTCCTCTCGTTCGCGTCGCCGGATTATACACCCGCGAAGCGGCTTTGTCAAATGATAGGGCGTAAAATTCACGAAAAATCTTTAATTCAGCGCCGTTCGCGCTATTATAGTGTATCGGGGCGGGCCGCCGCCGAGTTCGCTGAGCATCAGGTCCAGCGCCGCGACGCGCTCGACAGCCGGCGTCCCAAAAAGCGCCGGGCGTCCCGCCAGCTCCGGGACGCGGCGGGCGAGGGTGACGTGCGGGGCGAAGCGCCGCCGCTCCAGCGCGAAGCCGCGCCCTGTTAGGGCGCGCTCCAGGCGGCGCTGCAGGGCGTTCAGCGCCGGGTTCTCCGGCCCGCCGGCCCACCAGATATCGCCCTCGGGGCGCCTGAAGCGCCCGGCGCGGTCGAAAACCAGCTGGAAGGGCGCTCCGGCCGCGGCGTCCATGGCCTGGGCCGCCAGCGCGGCGCGCGGCGGCTCCACCTCGCCCAGGAAGGCGAGGGTGAGGTGCAGGTTGGCCTCGGGCGTATAGCTCCCGCGCCCCGCCGCGGCCCGGCGCAGCGCCTCCCTCGCGCCTGTGAGCGTGGCCAGGGCGCCCTCTGAAAAGTTTATGGCGATAAACAGCCTCACGCGCCCGCCCCCTCGTAACCCCCGTCCGGCTTGAGCGGTACGGAAGAGAGTATATTCCCGGCGGCAGCCAGATAGTCCCCGGCCCGTTTAGACTGGGCGAGCTGCTTATATAGCGGCTTGCAGGGCTCGAAGAGGCAAATCATATAGCTCCACAGCTCCTTCATCCTGGGCACGGCGGCCCCGGCCGCGCCGAAATCGCGGACGCAGCCCTCCCAGACCAGGGCGTGGAAGCGCTCGAGCTCCTCCCGCGAGGCGCGGCCCCCGCCCGCGGTTTCCCGCGCCAGCGCCGGGTCGGCGGCGAGGCCCCGCCCGAGCATCAGCGCCCGCGCGCCGGGGTAGCGCCCGGCGGCCCGCCCCGCGGCCGCGGCGGTGAACAGGTCCCCGTTATAGCAGACGGGGCAGGGCATACGGCGGAGCGCGGCCTGGAAATACCCCTCCCTCGTCCCGCCGCGGTACATGTCCCGCCGCACGCGGGGGTGGACGGTGAGCTCGCTTATGGGCCAGCGCGCGAATATATCGAGCAGCCGTTCAAACTCCCCGGGCTCCTCCACGCCGAGCCGCGTCTTTACGGAGATTTTCGCCCCGGGCAGCTCGGAGAAGACGCGCCCGAAGAAGGCGTCCAGCTCGTCCGGGAAGGCGAGGAAGCCCGCGCCCTTGCCCTTGGCGGCGACGGTGCCGCTCGGGCAGCCGAGGTTGAGGTTCACCTCGCCGTAGCCCATGCCGAAGATCTCGCGCGCCGCCCAAACGAAGTCGTCCGGGTCCCGGCAGAGCAGCTGCGGCACAAGCGTGAACCCGGGGTTGTTCGCCGGAAGCAGCTCGCGCCTTACGCGCGGCGGCATGACGTGCTCGCGCGTTGGCGAAAAGAAGGGCGCGAAGTATTTGTCCACGCCGCCGAAAACCTCGTTGTGCGCCCTGCGCCATGGCGCGGCGGTCACGCCCTCCATGGGGGCGGAGTATATTTGCAAGGCCCTCGCCTCCTTTGATTTGCGCCGGCGCGAAAAATTCCACGCGCCTAAAACGAAACGGCCCTCTTGCGCGTCTAATATGTGAAAGCCGGCTGGAAAGGAACAATACCTTTTATGACAAGAGAAGAATTTACCTCGCTGGTGCTCGCGGCGGAACCCGCGCTCTACCGCGTTGCGCGCTCGATGCTGCCCTGCGAGGCGGACTGCGCCGACGCGGCGCAGAGCGCGATACTCAGGGCCTGGGAGAAGCTGGACACGCTCAAAAGCCCGGAGTATTTCCGCACCTGGCTCATACGCATACTCATAAACGAGTGCCGGAGCGCCCTCCGGCGCGGCGCGCGCTTCACGCTCTCCGAGCCGGACGGGGATACGCCCGCGCCGGAGCCGGACGACTACTCGGAGCTGTACTCGGCGCTGTACGGCCTCGGCGAAAAGCTCCGCCTGCCCCTCGCGCTCTACTATTTCGAGGGCTTTAAGGTGGCGGAGATAGCGGCGATGCTGTCAGTTCCCGAGGGCACGGTCAAAACCCGCCTGCGCCGCGCGCGCGAGCTGCTGCGCGAAGAACTGAAAGGAGAATGTTACGCATGATTGAAAATATGAACCTGCCCCGGCCGAGCGCCGAATTCGATGAAAGGCTGCGAACCACGCTGCAAAACCTGCCCGAACGCCGCAAAAAGCGCCGCTTTACCGCCGGGCGCGTCGCCGCCATAGCCCTCGCGGCCGCGCTCTGCCTCGGCGGCGGGGCCCTAGCCGCGGGCGGCTCCCTCTTCCCGCTGCTCTTCCCCGACGGCGGCGGGGCGGCCGGAGAATACGTCCAGACGCCCGGGGGCGCGGTGGACGAGAACGGGGATTACCGCCTCACCGTCGAGGGCGTGCTCTTCGACAGGAGCACCGGCGCGGGGCTCATAAGCCTCAAGCTCGAGGACAAATCCGGCGAGGGCGGACAGCCCTTCACGCTGGGCGAAACGCTCAGGGAGTACCGCAGGCCCGGCATAGCCTGGAGCGAGCTCACCGAGTGCTTCGCCGCGCCGGAGGAGGGGCAGTACAACTTCTTTATAAGCACGGCGAACCAGGTTGGCGTCGGCGGGCGCTTCTATGTGGACACGGAGCGCTCGGCGGAGGGCGTCTGGTATGTCGAGGGCGCGTTCATCGCGGGCGAGGAATACTCCGGCGAGGCGCTGTGCGTCGATATGACCGCGCCCGGGGCCGAAGCTCCCGCGCTCTCCGTCGCCCTGCCTGAGTTCGACACGCTTCCGCACATATCGAGCGCGGACGGGAACGTAATTCTCTCCCCCGTGGGCCTGACGGTTGCCGGCACCGGCATGTTCGTCGTGGACGAGGCGGAATACATCGCCCTGCGCCTCGACGGCGGCGGGGTGCAGGTGATAGAGGACGAGGCCGGCGGCGTCGGCCGCACACTCTACGCCCTCGGCAGCATGGCCGGCGAGACGGGGACCTACGTCCTCTCCTTCGCGCCGGAGCTCGAGAACGTCCGCAGCGTCATTGTAAACGATATTGAATATATGGTCAAGTAAAGCGAAGCCCGGCCATTTTGGCCGGGCTTTCAGCTTGTCGAACAATTTTCTCACATGCCGAAGCGGGCGGTCACGACGGCTCCGCCGCGGGGGTGGTTCGACACCGCCAGGCTTCCGCCGTGGCGGCGGGTGAGGGTGTCGCAGATATTTAGCCCGAGGCCCAGGTGGTTCCCGCCGCTCTCAGCGCCCTTATAGAAGGGGTTCGCGGCCTTGGCCAGGGCCTCGGCGGAGAAGCCGGGCCCGTCGTCGCGCACGGTGGCGGTGAAATTCCCGGGCGTGGCCGCGAGGGTCACCGTCACGCGGCTTTTCGCGTAGCGCGCGGCGTTGGAGAGGATGTTCTCCAGCACCTGCATTACGGCCTCGGCGTCTATATACAGCGTCCCGCCGGGCCCATCCGCCTCGAGCGAGGTCTGGAGCCCGGCGCAGATTATCCGCGCCGAGTCGGCCACGTCCCCGGCGAAGGCGCGCGCATCCACGCTCTCGCGGTGAATCTCCGCGTCCTCCAGGCGCTGGAGGCGGCCCATGGCGTCGACGTAGTTCTCCAGCCGGGCAATGTGGCTGCGCATGACGGCGAGCTCCCCGGCGGCCTCCTCGCGCGTGGCCGTCCCCGCGGGTATGCTCTCGCAGAGGATGTCCGCGTGGCCCTTCAGCACCGTCAGCGGCGTGCGCAGGTCGTGCGCGAAGGCGGCGTTGAGACGGCGCCTCTCCTCCATCTGCGCCCACAGCTCGCGCCAGCTCTGTTCCAGGGAGGCGCGCATCGTCTCAAAGCTCTCTGTGAGGCGGCCCAGCTCGTCGTCCCTCCTGGGCGAGAGCCTGAAGTCCAGGTCGCTCTGCGCAATGCGCGCGCTGGCCCGCTCGAGCTCCACGATAGGCCCGCGCAGCCGCCGCCTCCAGAAGCAGAGCGCGCAGAGAATGAGCCCGCCCAGGTAGCAGATGGGCATCGAGGCGATCTGCAATATGCCGATGAGGCGGCTCAAGAAGAGGTCGCGCTCGGAATACTCCGGCCTGAGGAGCAGGAAAACGCTCCCGTCCCCGAACCCGACCTCTATACGCCCTTCGCCGTATGGCAGCTCGCCGCTTTCAACCGCATCTCCGTCGGCGTCGAAGACGATATAGGCCTCGCCGCCGTCGGTCGTGACGTAGTTGCGGTAGCTGCCGCCCTCGGGTATCTCCACGCGCTCGGAAAGCTCCAGGTACTTGCGGTATATGGCTATCCGCGGCTCGTCGAGCAGCTTTATGGACGCCATGCAGGCCGCGGTGGCCAGCACGGCGGCTATGAGCACATACCAGATAAAGGCCGTGCGTAAAGACATATTATGCCATAAGCGGCGGGCCTCAGCCCGCCGCTGCCTTGCCCGCGAGCGGGCAAGGCAAAACCAGTTTTTTACTTCGCCCACTTGTAGCCCACTCCCCACACCGTCTCGATGTACTGCCTCTGCGCGCCGGCGGCGGCGAGCTTGGCGCGTATGCGGCGTATGTGCTCGGCGATTACCGAGCTGTCGCCCTAGCCGTCTATGCCCCAGATCGCGTCGTACATGCGCTCGCGGTCAAAGACAAGGCCGCTGTTCTGGGAGAGGAACTCGATTATATCGAACTCGCGGCGGGCGAACTGTACCGGCTCGCCGTTATAGGTGACGGAGCGGTCGGAGTAGTTTATGGCGAGCCCGCCGTCAAAGCGCACCTCGCTGGCGGTCATGTGCCTCCGTTCGCGCCGGAGATGGGCGTCCACGCGCGCGGCCAGCTCGCTGGGCGAGAAGGGCTTCACCACATAGTCGTCCGCTCCGGCGGCGAAGCCGCGGAGCTTGTCGCCCTCCTCCACGCGGGCGGTGAGGAAGATTATGGGGCAGGAGACGTGCCCGCGTATGACGCCGCAGACCTGCAGCCCGTCCATGTCCGGCATACTCACGTCCAGGAGTATCAGGTCGGGCTTCATGCCCGCGGCGCGCACGGCCTCCGCGCCGGAGTAGGCGGGTATGACCTCGTACCCGCGCTCGCGGAAGAAGCGCGCGAGCATGTCGGTGATGTCGCGTTCGTCGTCGGCTATAAGAAGTCTATCTGCCATTTCCGCCCTCCTCCTTTTGCTGCTTTTCCGCCTCCCGCCGCTCGTGGAAGGCGCAGATACGCCGGTAAATCAGCAGGCCCGCGCCGCTTATGACCAGGGTCACGGCGAAGGCGGCCACGGCGAAGCCGTAGTTCTGCCCGCCCAGGGCCCCGCCGCCGACCGTGCTTGTGACTACGCTCGGTATGCGCGCAACGGCGGTTATGAAGAGCCACGCGCCCGGCGTGATGCCCACAATGGGCGCGACGTAGCCGAGCAGGTCCTTGGGCGTGCCGGGGATGAACATCAGCAGGAACATCAGCGCGTCGCGCTTGTGGACCGTATTCAGGAAACGCAGGCTCTCTATCTTCTCAATCGGGAAAAATATCTCGACGGCCTTTATGCCGAAACGGCGCACGAAAAAATATACCGCCATGCTGCCGATAACCGTGCCGAGTATGCACAGCCCCGTGCCCTCAACCGCCCCGAAGGCGTAGCCCGCGCCGATCTCCACGGGCTCGCCGGGGATAATTGCGACGACGACCTGCAGCACCTGTATGCCGAGGAAATATATGCGGCCCATAGGCCCCGCGCCGTCCACCCAGTCGCGGAACTTCTCCGGCTCGCGCAGGTACGCCAGCAGGGGCCTGCCCACGAACCAGGCGATGAGCAGCGTCGCCGCGGCGAAAACGGCTATCGCCGCGGCCGCTATTATCTTTTTCCCCCGCCCGCTCAGCTCCGGGCGCGCCGGCTTTGCCATGGGCCGCCTCCTTAAAGGTTTTTCTTTTATTATACACCCTAGCCCGCAGCTTTTCATGAACACATATATAAATATACCGTCCCGCTCAACTTTCTATCGACTCGGCGGAAAAAGCGGAAAAAAACCGTGGGCGGAATAAATTTTCACTTCGCGCATACGGGGTCTTGTAATCCTTTTCAAAAAGTGGTATCATATCATTCAGTTCCATTTATAATGGGAGAAATTTTAGCGGACGGCCGCTCCGGGCCGGGCCGCAGCAAAAGAGGAGGAGCAACATGAAACTGAGGATTTCCGATCGCATGACCAAGCCCGACCTTCAGGGGGATTTTACCGCACGCATACTTGCCGCAGCAGGTGATCCGTCCATAATATCCTTTGCCGGCGGCCTGCCCAATCCGGATTCCTTCCCCGTCAAGGAGATGGAAGCCGCGGTCACCAAGGTGCTTGAGCGCGACGGCGTCCGCGCCCTGCAGTACAGCAACACCGAGGGCTATATGCCCCTGCGCAAGTTCATATCCGAGCGTTACGCCAAGCAGGGCCTTGAGTATGCTCCTGAGAACATAATTATCACCAACGGCAGCCAGCAGGCCCTCGACATGGTTTCCGCCTGCCTTATCGACCCGGGCGACGAGGTCGTCGTTGAGAAGCCCAGCTACCTGGCCGCGCTTCAGACCTTCCACCTCTACTACCCGAAGGTACTGTCCGTCAGCCTGAACGAGGACGGCATCGACTGCGACGAGCTGGAGAAGACCCTCGCCGAGCACGACCCGAAGTTCATCTACGTCATCCCCAGCTTCCAGAACCCGACCGGCCTCACCTACACCCAGGCCGTGCGTGAGCGCGCCGCCGCCATCCTCGCCAAGAGCGGCGTCCCCGTCATCGAGGACAACCCCTACGGCGAGCTCCGCTTCCACGGCGACGGCAACGTCAAGACCCTTGCCGAGCTGCTCGGCGAGCAGGTCTGCGAGCTCGGCACCTTCTCCAAGATTGTCGCGCCCGGCCTGCGCATCGGCTGGATCGCCTGCAAGAACCCCGAGCTCTACGCCAAGCTCCTGGCCTACAAGTCCACCATGGACCTGCACACCAACATCTTCGGCCAGATGGTCCTCGCCGAGTACCTGCTTGACAA
>CALWYP010000022.1 GCA_944385795.1 uncultured Oscillospiraceae bacterium
CCGTCCCTGATAATCGGCTACGCCCCCTGCGAGATGCACTCCATCAAGGGCGGCATGACCAACTGCCAGGCCGAGATGAAGAAGGCCGTCGACTGCGGCTACTGGAACCTCTTCCGCTTCAACCCCGCCGCCGAGCAGCCCTTCACCCTCGACAGCAAGGAGCCCAAGGAAGGCTACCGCGCGTTCCTCATGAACGAGGCCCGCTACAGCCGCCTGACCCGTGAGTTCCCCGAGCGCGCCGAGACCCTCTTCGCCGCGAACGAGGAGAACGCGAAGGCCCGCTACGAGCACCTGCTCAAGCTCAAGAGCATGTTCGATAACAAGTAATAGAGCGCCTTTGAGAGAGCCGCCCATTGGGCGGCTCTCGTTTTTTGCCCGCCCCTGGCTGCTGCGCCTAAGGCCGATAATGCTTGCCAACACGCGCCGGTTGCGGTAAAATAAAAACAGCGGATACATGTACTTTACCAACCAGAGAGCGCGGAAGGAGAAAGCTATGCTCAAAATAAGCGAAGAAGAAAAGAAGGCACTTAAAGGCAGGGGCATTATCATGACCCGCGACGGCGAGCATTTTGTCGCGCGCGTCGTATCCAGCAACGGCGTTTTTACGGCGGAGCAGCTGCGCGCGCTGACGGACGCCGCGGAGAAGTACGGCGACGGCCGTATAGCGCTGACCGTCCGGCTGACGGTTGAAATCCAGGGTATAAGCTATGAAAATATAGAGCCGCTGGCGGCCGCGGTGGAGGCCTGCGGCCTCGTGACCGGCGGCACGGGCAGCGTCGTGCGCCCGGTCGTGGCCTGCAAGGGCACGGTCTGCGTCCACGGGCTCGAGGACACGCAGGAGTTCGCCGACGAGCTCTTCCGCGAGTTCTACCTCGGCTGGCACAGTGTGAAGCTGCCGCACAAGTTCAAGATAGCCGTCGGCGGCTGCCCGAATAACTGCGTCAAGCCCGCGCTGCACGATTTCGGCATGTACGGACAGAGCGTGCCCGAGCTGCACGCCGACGAGTGCAGGGCCTGCGGCAAGTGCGGCTGCATAGACAAGTGCCCCGTCAAGGCCTGCTCCAAGGACGGCGGCGGCAAACTTGTGATTGACTGGGACAAGTGCACCAACTGCGGAAAGTGCATCCCCGCCTGCCACTTCGGCGCGGTGGGCGAGGCCCAGCGCGGCTTCGCCGTGTACATAGGCGGCATCTGGGGCAAGACCCAGCGCCCCGGCACCCGCGTCCCGGGCGTGTTCAGCAGGGACGAGGTTCGTTCCCTCGTTGAGAAGGCGATACTGCTCTTCCGCGAGCAGGGCGTCACCGGCGAGCGCTTCGGCCGCACGATAGACCGCGTCGGCGTGGATAAGTTCATCGCCATGCTGCTCTCCGACGACGTCCTCGCGCGCAAGGACGCGATACTGAACGCTGATAAACACAGCGCCGGCGGCGCGAGCTGCTGACGGCGGCGTGTCGCCGCTGACAGTGCGCTACGGACGGCAGAGCGTTACCTGGCCCGCCGCCCGGTGACGGAGGCGGCGGGAAGACGTGGGGTGTGGCGCGCGGCGTGCCGGAGCGAATAATCAGGAGGGAGCCGGGGGAGCCCTGCCACAGGGGCTCCCCCCATTATCTTTGCCAATGAGAAGGACTATTGCCGGAATACTGCTCCTGGCCCTGCTGCTGAGCGCCTGCGGCCCGGCCGTGGGCGCGGAGGATAAAAGCGCGGGGGATACTTTCGTTTTCACCGACGGCCTCGGCAGGGAGGTGGCCGCGCCGGCAAAACCAAGGCGCGTGGCGGCGCTCATAGGCTCTTTCGCCGACGTCTGGTGCCTCGCCGGCGGGCGGGAGACGCTCGCCGCCGCGGCGGACGACGCCTGGACGGGCTTCGACCTGGGGCTTGGCGGCGGCGTAGTCAACCTGGGCGCGGTGAAGGAGCCGAGCCTGGAGGCGCTGCTCGCCGCGCAGCCGGACCTTGTGCTGGCGAGCTGCAATACGGCGGCCGACCTGGAGCTGCTGGACGTCTTCGAGGCCGCGGGCATACCGGCCGCATACTTCGACGTGCAGGGCTTTGACGACTACCTGGATATGCTCGACGTGTGTACCAGGCTGACCGGGGAGCGGGAAAACTACGTCAAATACGGCCTGGACGTCCAGGAAGAGATTGAGGCGGCCGTGGCGCGCGCCGACGGCAGCGGGCCGGAGGTGCTGGTGATCCGCGCCACGGGCGTGAGCTGCAAGGTGAAGTCGAGCAGGGACAACGTCCTTGGCGAAATGCTCGCCGGGCTGGGCTGCCGCAACGTGGCCGACTCGGACACGTCGCTTCTGGAGGACCTGAGCCTGGAGGCGGTCATAAAGGCGGAGCCCGACTATATCTTCTGCGTGCTGCAGGGCTCGGACCCGGGCCCGGCCATGGACACGCTGGAGCAGACGCTGCTCAAAAACCCGGCTTGGAACTCGCTGGAGGCAGTGCGCGAGGGGCGCTTCTACACGCTCGAGCACGAACTCTACAACCTCAAGCCAAACGCGCGCTGGGGGGAGGCCTATGAAAAGCTCGCCGGTATACTCTATGCTGAATAAAAGGCGCTTTTTTATTGCGCTGGCGGCGCTGCTGCTGCTCGCCGCGGCGGCCTCGCTCGCCCTCGGGCCGGTGGGCATAGCGCCCTGGGACGTGATTGCGGCGCTGTTTTCCGGCGCGGACGGCTCCACGGAGGCGAGGATAGTGCTCTACGCCCGGCTGCCGCGCGCGGCCGGCTGCGTGTTGGCCGGAGCCGCCCTCGCCGTCAGCGGCGCGCTGACCCAGAGCGTGCTGGCCAACCCCCTCGCCGCGCCCAGCACGATAGGCGTGAACTCCGGCGCGGGCCTTGCCGCCGCGCTCTGCTGCGCCATAGCGCCGGGGGCGCTGGCCATGGTGCCGCTGGCGGCCTTCGCCGGGGCCATGGCCGCGGCGCTGCTCGTGCTGTTCATCGCCGAGCGCACCGGGGCGGCAAAGATTACCCTCGTCCTCGCCGGGGTAGCGATAGCGAATATCCTCTCGGCCTGCGTGGACGCCGTAGTCACCTTCGCGCCCGACGCGCTCAACGCCTACTCCGACTTCCGCATAGGCTCGCTTGACAACCTGACGCTCGGGCGCCTGGCGGCCCCCGCCGCCGTTACCGCGCTGGCCCTGCTCGCGGCCTTCCTGATGACGAACGAGCTGGACCTGCTCATGCTGGGCGCGGAGACGGCGGAGAGCCTGGGCCTGAACGCCGCCCGGGCGCGCATAGCCCTGCTCGCCGTGGCGGCCGCCCTCGCGGGCGCGGCGGTTAGCTTTGCCGGGCTGCTGGGCTTTATAGGGCTCATCGCCCCGCACATAATGCGCCGCTTCACCGGCGACGAGGCGCGGTACCTGCTTCCGGCCAGCGCGCTCTTCGGCGCGGCGCTGCTGCTCGTATGCGACACCGCCTCGCGCGTGCTCTTCGCGCCCTATGAGCTGCCGGTGGGCATAACGCTCTCACTGGCCGGCGGCCCGTTCTTTATCTGGCTGCTGCTGAGGCAGAGGAAGGGGAGGACGGCATGATCGAGCTGCGTTCCTTGAGCGCGGGCTACCGCGGCGCGGACGCCGTCCGCGGCGTAAGCCTGAAGATCCCGCCCGGCCGCGTCACCGTGCTCTGCGGCCCCAACGGCTGCGGCAAGAGCACGCTTATAAAGGCCGCGCTGGGCATGATACCGCGCTCCGGCGGCGAGGCGTACATAGACGGCGACGAGGTCTCCACGCTCAGCCGCCGCGAGATTGCGCGCCGGGCGGCGTACATGCCCCAGGAGCGCGGCGCGCCGAGCATATCCGTGCGCCGTATGGCCCTGCACGGGCGCTTCCCCTACCTCGGCTGCCCGCGGCGCTACACCCGGGCGGACTACGCCGCGGCCGAGCGGGCGCTGGAGCGCGCGGACGCGCTGGACATAGCCGACAGGCTGCTCACGGAGCTCTCCGGCGGGCAGAGGCAGCGCGCTTTCCTGGCCATGGCCCTCGCGCAGGACACGGCGAGCGTGCTGATGGACGAGCCGACGGCCTTCCTGGACGCCGGGCGCCAGCTGGCCGTTATGGACACGGCCGCGGCCCTGGCCCGCGAGGGCAGGGCTGTGGCGCTGGTGCTGCACGACCTCTGCCTCGCGCTGCGGCGGGCAGATTCTATCGCGCTGATGGACTCCGGGGAGCTCGTCACCTGCGCCGCGCCGGACGAGGCCTACGCGAGCGGCGCGCTCGAGAGGGTTTTCGGGGTAAGGATAGGCCGGGTCATGACCGGCACGGGCTGGCAGTATTATTACGAATAATGAGGTGCGATTATGGCGTTATTCCCTATGTTCGTTGAACTATCAGGAAAAAATGTGCTTGTTATCGGCGGCGGCAACACGGCTCTGCGCAAGTGCGTGAAGCTCCTTGACTACGGCGCCGAGGTCTGGGCCGTCAGCGGCAAGTTCCTGCCCGCCTTTATCTCCCTCGAGGGGGTAAAGCTAATATTCCGGCCCTTCGCCGACGGCGACGTGGCCGGGCGCGACATGGTCGTAGCCGCGACGGACGACAGGCTTCTAAACGCGCGCGCCGCCGGGCTCTGCCGTGAAAGGCATATACCTGTAAACGTCGTCGACGACGCGGAGGCCGGCTCCTTCGTCTTCCCGGCGCTGACGCTGCGCGGCCGGCTCTCGGCGGGCTTCTGCACGGGCGGGGCCAGCCCAACGGCGGCCGCCTACTTCCGCGACGGCTTTGAGGCGGCCCTGCCCGACGCGGCGGAGGAAATACTGGACTTCATGGCGGATATACGCCCGCGCGTGCTTGCGGCCGTACCGGACCAGAGGCGGCGCGCGAGGATTTTCGCCTTCCTCTTCAGCGCCTGCCTCGACGCGGGCGGCGAGCCGGACGCGGAAACCGTAGCGTCAATAGTGCCGGAGCTGGGCCGGGAGGAAGTGTGAAGGGCCTGGTGAGCCTCGTCGGCGCGGGCCCGGCCGCCGGGCTTATAACGCTTCGCGGCGCGGAGCGCCTCGGCGAGTGCGAGGCCGTGGTGTACGACGACCTCGTCGCGCCGGAGACGCTGGGCCTGGCGCCGGAGCGGGCCGAGCTCATATATATGGGCAAGCGGGCCGGCCGGACGTCCTCGGATCAGGTTGACATAATTAACAAGCTCATAGAGCTGGCCCGCGCCGGCCGGCGCGTGGTGCGCCTGAAGGGCGGCGACCCGTATATATTCGGCCGCGGCGGCGAGGAGATGCTCGCCCTGGCCGAGGCTGGAGTGCCCTGCGAGGAGATACCCGGCGTCACGAGCGCCTCCGCCGTGCCCGCGCTCTGCGGGATACCGCTCACTCACCGCGGCCTTTCGCGCGGCTTCACGGTTGTGACGGCGCATACGGCCGGAGGCGGGGGGCTGCCCGATTATTTTGACAGCCTGGCGAGCGTCCCGGGCACGCTCGTGGTGCTCATGGGGCTCGGGAAGCTGGGGCAGATAGCCGGGAGGCTTATCGAAACGGGCCGCGCCCCGGGGACGCCCTGCGCCGTAGTTTCAGAGGGCGAAATACGCCGCTGCGTGCGCGGCACGCTCTCGGATATAGCCGTGAAGGCGGCCGGCTTCGCCCCGCCCGCGGTCATTGTCATAGGCGAGTGCGCCGCGCTGGACCTGCGCGCTCCAACTATGCCCCTCGCCGGGGCGCGGGCCGCGCTCACCGGCACTGCGCGCATGAACGCGAAGCTCGCGCGGGAGATATCCCGCCTGGGCGGGGAGGGCTTCACCGCCTTCGAGGCCGTGCTGAGGCCCCTGCCTGGGGCGGACGAGGCCGGGCCGGGGAGCGGCTGCCTCGTCTTTACCAGCGCGGCCGGGGTTGAGCTCTACTTTGAGCGGCTGACGGCGAAGGGCCTCGACGCGCGCGCCCTGGCCGGGCTGCGGCTCGCCTGCGTGGGCAGGGCCACCGCCGCCGCGCTCGCCACGCGCTCGCTGAGGGCCGACCTGGTCCCGGCGGAGCAGACCACGGACGCCCTGGGCGAGCTGCTGCTGCGCAGCCTGGAGCCGGGGGAGAGCGTCTGCCTCTACCGCTCCGGGCTGGGCGGGGCCGGGCTCGCAAGGAAACTTGCGGAGAAGTTCGACGTGCGCGACGTGCGCGCCTACTCCGCCGCCCCTGGGGAGCGCCGGGCCGAGCGCGAGGCCGTGGAGGGGGCGGACTTCTTCGTCTTCACCAGCGCCGCCACGGCGCGTATGGCGCTCGACGCGCTGGGGAAAATACCGGAAAAGGCCGCGCTGATTGCGATAGGCGGCCCGACGGCGCAGGCCCTCGCGGGGCTCCCGAACCGGATCGCAGCCGCCCGAGAGCCCTCGGCCGCGGCCGTCGCGGAAAAAATGGCGGAGCTCTGGGCCGGCAGGGGCTAAAGAGCGCAAAAGGATATTGACATCGGCCGATATTTCAATTATAATACCAAGGCTAAGTGCTTAACGGAGGTGCGACATGAAGCTCGATTTGCGCGAGATACTTGTCACCCCGGGCGCGAGGCTCCCTTTCGGGCAGGCGCTCGACGCCGGGCGTCTGGGCTTCTCCCAGGTGAAGGAGTACAATGGCCCGGTCACGGCCTCCGGCGAGATCGTGAACACCGCCGGCGTGCTCACGGCGCGCGGCTCGATCGACGCGGAGATGACCTGCTGGTGCGACCGCTGCGGGGCTGAGTTCAGGCTCTGCAAGCATGTGGACGTGGACGCGCCCATAGTGCCGGACACCGAGGAGGCGGACGAGGGCGAGGCCTTCGTGCTGGAAGGCGACTGGCTGGATCTCGACGACCTGCTGGAGACCGTGTTCATACTCAATATGGACACAAAGTTCCTGTGCCGCGAAGACTGCAAGGGGCTGTGCCCCAGCTGCGGCAAGAACCTCAACGACGGCCCGTGCGGCTGCCGTCCCGAACCCGATCCAAGATTTGCTGTGTTGGAGCAGCTTTTGGATAAATAAATCAATTACTTGGCTGCTCGTCACAGCTATCACAGGAGGTGTAACCATGGCAGTTCCCAAGAGTAAGGTGTCCCGCCAGAGGCGCGACAAGAGGCGCTCTTCCGTCTGGAAGCTCACCGCGCCCCACATAGTCAAGTGCCCCAACTGCGGCGCTTATCATCTGCCCCACCGCGCCTGCAAGGCCTGCGGCCAGTACAACGGGCGCGTGGTCCTCAAGGTCGAGGAGAGCAACTAACAAGCACGAGAAGGGAAGGTACAAGCTGCCTTTCCTTCTTTTGCTATAGGCCGGTTTTAAGGGCCCGGCCTTCCAAGGCCAAAATTGTCCCGGCCCTGCGCGGCGGCAAAACGGCGGCGAACCCCTTTTGCGCCTGGGGCGCGAAATCCTGTGAAGCTAGGCGGTGCTTATATGCTCAACACGGTTACCGGCGTGGACAGGGACAGCCCTGTCAGGCGCCATATACATACGGGCGACGCGCTGGTCGCCATCAACGGCCACGAGATAGAGGACGTGCTCGATTACCGCTATTGGAGCTACGAGGAACGCCTGACGCTCACCGTCCGGCGCCCGGACGGCAGCGAGCACACGGTGAAGGTGAGGAAGGGCGCCGGAGAGGACCTGGGGCTCGACTTTGACGAATACCTGATGGACAAGCCCTGGGGCTGCTCCAACCGCTGCGTTTTCTGCTTCGTAGACCAGCTCCCGAAGGGTATGCGCAAAAGCCTCTACTTCAAGGACGACGACGCGCGGCTCAGCTTCCTCACAGGCAGCTACATCACTCTCACGAACCTCTCCGAACGCGAGTTTGAGCGCATCTGCGCGCTGCGCATAAGCCCGATAAACGTCTCCGTCCACGCGACGGAGCCGGAGCTGCGCGCCAGGCTGATGGGCAACCCCAGGGCGGCCGACATCATGACCCCGCTCAGGCGGCTCGCGGAGGTGGGGATAGAGGTCAACTGCCAGAGAGTCTGCTGCCCCGGCTGGAACGACGGCGAGGCGCTCAGCCGCTCCATGCGCGAGCTCGCGGAGCTCTACCCGGGCGTCTACAGCGTCTCCATTGTCCCCGTCGGGCTCACGGAGCACCGCGAGGGCCTGACGCCCCTGAAGCCCTTCGACGCTGATGGCGCGGCCGAGACGATAGGCCGCGTGGAGGCCTTCGCCGCCGAGTGCCTTGAAAAGTACGGCAGCCGCATATTCTGGTGCTCGGACGAGCTGTATCTCAAGGCGGGCAGGGAGCTCCCCTGCGACGAATACTACGAGGAGTACAGCCAGCTCGAGAACGGCGTCGGGCTCATAACCCTGCTCGAGACGGAGTTTGCCGCCGCGCTCGAGGGCGTTTCCAAGGACGCCGGCACGGGGGAGAGCTTCACGATAGCTACGGGCGTGGCCGCGGCTCCGCTTATGGAGAAACTTTTACAGACAGGACACAAAAAGTGTGATAAAATAAAAGGTAGCGTGCGCGCCATTGCCAACGACTTTTTCGGGCGCACGATAGACGTCGCCGGGCTCATAACCGGCCGCGATTTGATAGACCAGCTCAAGGGCAGCCCGCTCGGCGCGCGCGTGCTCATCACGCAGAAGATGCTCCACCACGGCGAGGGCGTTTTCCTCGACGGCGTGACGCTGGAGGAGGCCGAAGCTGCCCTCGGCGTGCCCGTCGTGCCCATAGGGAGCAGCGGCGAGGATCTGCTGGGCGCCATGCTCGGCATCTAGTTATTCACTCTTCACTTCACTTGGAGGTACCGCCATGTCACGACCTCTTGTTGCCATAGTCGGCCGGCCCAACGTCGGCAAGTCAATGCTCTTCAACCGCCTCGCCGGGCGCAGGCTCTCCATAGTCGAGGATACGCCGGGCGTCACGCGCGACAGGCTCTACGCCGAGTGCGAGTGGAACGGGCGCAAATTCGATATAGTCGATACCGGCGGCATAGAGCCCACGGCCGACAGCGAGATACTTATGTTCATGCGCGAGCAGGCGATGCTCGCCATCGACGCGGCGGACGTCATCGTCCTTGTCACCGAGATAGGCACGGGCGTCACGGCGGCGGACAAGACCGTCTCCGACATGCTCAAGCGCTCGGGCAAGCCCGTCGTCCTCGCCGTCAACAAGATGGACTCCACGGGCGGCGTCGACCCCGGCTTCTATGAGTTCTACTCCCTCGGCCTCGGCGACCCCATCAGCGTCTCGGCCGTGCACGGCCACGGCACTGGCGACCTCCTGGACGAGTGCGTGAAGCACTTCCCGCCGGAGAGCGCCTACGAAGCCGACGACGACCGCATCCGCGTCGCCGTCATAGGCAAGCCGAACGTGGGCAAGAGCTCGCTTATAAACCTTATCCTCGGCGAGAAGCGCGTCATTGTCAGCAACCTGGCCGGCACCACGCGCGACGCCGTGGACACCGCCTTTGAAAACAAATACGGCAAATACGTCTTCATAGATACGGCGGGCATACGCCGCCAGAGCCGGGTGGACGACAGGATAGAGAAATTCTCCGTCATGCGCGCCAAGCTCGCCATAGACCGCGCCGACGTCTGCCTCATCATGATCGACGCGCGCGACGGCGTCACCGAGCAGGACACCAAGATCGCCGGGCTCGCCCACGAGGCCGGGAAGGCCAGCGTCATAGTCGTCAACAAATGGGACCTCGTGGAGAAGGACGGCAAGACCATGGACAAGCTGCGGAAGGACGTCATGCGCGACCTCGCGTTCATGAGCTACGCGCCTATCCTCTTCATCTCCGCCCTCACCGGCCAGCGCACGGAGCGCATCTTTGAGCTTGTGAATTATGTAAACGACCAGAGCGCCATGCGCATCACCACGGGTATGCTCAACGACGTGCTGGCCGACGCCCAGGCGCGCCAGCAGCCGCCCACGGACAAGGGCAAGCGGCTGAAGATCTACTATATGACGCAGACCGGCGTGCGCCCACCCAACTTTGTGGTTTTCTGCAACAGCCGGGAGCTTTTCCACTTCTCTTACCAGCGCTATATCGAGAACCAGATACGCGCCGCCTTCGGGCTCGAGGGCACGCCGGTCAGGATAGTGATAAGGCAGAAGGGGGACAGGGAGTAAGATGCTTGTAACACTTATGCTGCTCGTAAGCGCGATGATAGCCTACCTGCTGGGCAGCGTGAACGGGGCGATTATCATCTCGCGCTTCCTCTACGGCCAGGACATACGCCGCAGCGGCAGCGGGAACGCGGGGCTCACCAACTTCTACCGCACCTACGGCGTCACGGGCACGGCCGGCGTCATAGCCATAGACGTGATCAAGGGCGTGCTGGGCGCCTTCCTCGGGGGGCTGCTCGTGGGCCTTGCGGCCCCGGAGGGCATGGAGCTGGAGTTTACCGACACCGGCCGCGTTGTAGCCACCTTCTGCGTGATACTCGGCCACTGCTTCCCGGCCTTCTACGGCTTCCGCGGCGGCAAGGGCATACTCACCGGCGTGAGCTGCGTATTCGTGGTGGATTACCGCGCGGCGCTTATCGCGCTGTTCATCTTCGCCGTCATAGTCGTAGCCACGCGCTATGTCTCCCTCGGCAGCATTATAAGCACCTGCTCCGTGCCGGTTACGATGATAGCCAACGGCTTTTCGCCGCGCTGCGTAATAATAGCCGCCGTGGCCGTCGCGCTCATAGTCGTAAAGCACTCGGCCAACATCAGCCGGCTTATCAACCATAAGGAGTCGAAGTTCGCCTTCAGGAAGGACATAAGCCATAAGCTAGACAACGATTCATTCTGATTCACACATCATAATTCTTCAGCTAGAGAGGGACAGAATATGCTCGAACTCAAAAACGTCTCCTACGCCGCCGAAGACGAGGACGGGACCAAGGAGATACTCAACGACGTCAACCTCACTGTAAGCGAGCGCTTTGTCGCGGTGACCGGCCCGAACGGCGGCGGCAAGAGCACCCTCGCCAAGCTCATAGCCGGCATTATAAAGCCGACGAAGGGCCGGATAATACTCGACGGCCAGGACATCACGCCCCTCGGCATCACCGAGCGCGCCAGGCTGGGCGTCAGCTTCGCCTTCCAGCAGCCGGTAAGGTTCAAAGGCATAACGGTCTACGACCTGCTCAAGCTCGCCTCGGGGCGCAAGCTGACGGTGGGCGAGGCCTGCGACTACCTCAGCCGCGTCGGCATGTGCGCGAGGGACTATATCAACCGCGAGGTGAACGCCAGCCTCTCCGGCGGCGAGCTCAAGCGCATAGAGATAGCCACCATACTCGCCCGCGGCACCAAGCTCTCCATCTTCGACGAGCCCGAGGCCGGCATAGACCTCTGGAGCTTTTCCAACCTCATCGCGGTCTTTGAGAAGATGTACGAGGAGATAAACGGCAGCATACTGATAATCTCCCATCAGGAGCGCATACTCGATATAGCCGACAGGATAGTCGTGATCGCCGCCGGGCGCATCACCGAGGAGGGCCCGAAGGACGAGATCCTGCCCAAGCTCATGAACGGCACGGGCGCCTGCGGACGCCTCGCTGCCGTGTAAGGAGGGAAAGACATGGCACTTGACAAGATACAGCGCGACCTGCTCGCTGAGATAGCCGGCCTCCACGGCGTGCCCGAAGGCGCGTACAACATACGCTCCGACGGCAAGCTGGAGGCGCGCAACACCACCGCGAATATAGATATCGTCACCAAGACCGACAAGCCGGGGATCGACATCTATATCAAGGACGGCACGGTGAACGAGAGTATGCACATCCCCGTCATCATAGAGCAGAGCGGGCTCAAGGACCTCGTCTATAACGATTTCCATGTGGGCGAAAACTGCGACGTCACTATTGTCGCCGGCTGCGGCATAAATAACTGCGGCAGCCAGGACAGCCAGCACGACGGCATACACAGCTTTTTTATAGGCAAAAACTCCAAGGTCAAATACATAGAGAAGCACTACGGCGAGGGCGACGGCAAGGGCGGGCGCATACTGAACCCGACCACCGTGGTCAACCTGGACGAGGGCGCGTATATGGAGATGGACACCACGCAGATAAAGGGCGTGGACTCCACCAAGCGCGACACCCGCGCCAAGCTCGCCGCCGGGGCGACCCTGGTGGTGCGCGAGAAGCTCATGACCCACGGCAAGCAGCTAAGCGACAGCCTTTTCGTCATAGACCTGGACGGCGATGGCTCCTCCGCCAACGTGGTGAGCCGCGGCGTGGCCAGGGAGGATTCGCGCCAGATACTCGTCATGAAGATTAACGGCAACGCCTCCTGCTACGGCCACAGCGAGTGCGACAGCATAGTTATGGACAACGGCTATGTGCAGGCCATCCCCGAAATAACGGCCAACAGCGTCGAAGCCAGTCTTGTCCACGAGGCGGCCATAGGCAAGATAGCCGGGGACCAGATAACCAAGCTCATGACCCTGGGCCTCACCGAGGCCGAGGCCGAGGAAGAGATCGTGGCGGGCTTCCTGAAATAAAACAAGCGGCGCGGGAATTCCGCGCCGCTTTATTATTTATGTTTTCACTTAATCCAGGCGTCCACCTGCTCGCGCAGCCAGCCGCACCAGGCGTCCACGCCCTCGCCGGTCTTGGCGCTGATGGGGAAGAGCTTGATGGACGGGTTGCGCATGAGCGCGAACTCGCGGACCTTGTCCATGTCGAAGTCGAAGTAGGGCAGGACGTCTATCTTGTTGATGATAAGCGCCTGGCAGACCTCGAACATGAGCGGGTACTTGAGCGGCTTGTCGTGGCCCTCGGGGACGGAGAGTATCGCTACGTTCTTTACCGCGCCGGTGTCAAACTCCGCGGGGCAGACGAGGTTGCCGACGTTCTCCAGTATGGCGAGGTCCACGTCCTCCGTGCCGAGCTCCTCAAGGCCCTGGCGCGTCATGCCCGCGTCCAGGTGGCACATTCCGCCGGTGTGCAGCTGGATGGCCTTCACGCCCGCGCGCGCTATCCTGTGCGCGTCTACGTCGGAGTCTATGTCGGCCTCCATGACGCCTATCCTGTATTCATCCTTGAGCCGGGCTATGGTCTGCTCCAGGGTCGTGGTCTTGCCCGAGCCGGGCGAGCTCATGACGTTGAGCAGGAATGTGCGCTGCCCCTTCAGGGAGGCGCGCAGCTCGTCCGCCGCGCGGTTGTTGTCCGCAAATACGCTCTGCTTTATCTCTATGACCTTGAATTCACGTTCTGCCATTTAAAGCACCTCCGGGATTATCTAGCTTAAACATACTCTGCCCCGCGGGCAATGTCAAGCCGAAATAACCCCGCGCAAATAAAAACGCGCCCGGTCAAAAAAACGCTTGACAATTCACCGGGGCTGTGCTATTATAATCAAGCCGGTTGCGGGAAGCCCGCATGAGGCGCAATACAATACTTCCGTGGGGGTATAGCTCAGCTGGGAGAGCGCTTGAATGGCATTCAAGAGGTCAGCGGTTCGATCCCGCTTATCTCCACCAAAA
>CALWYP010000023.1 GCA_944385795.1 uncultured Oscillospiraceae bacterium
ATACGCACGCGGGATATGCTGGATATAAAGCTGCGCGCCATAGAAAACTGCGAAAAGCTCGGCGTCGGCATACTGCTCGTGCCGGTCGTCATCCCCGGCGTCAACCTGCACAGGATAGGCGAGATAGTGGAGTTCGCAAAGGCGCACATCCCGACCATAAAGGGCATACACTTCCAGCCCGTGAGCTACTTTGGCCGCTTCCCGGGCGACGTCCCGCCGGACGGGAGCCGCTGCGGCCTGAGCGACGTGCTGCACGCCCTCTGCGGGCAGTGCCCGGAGCTCAAAATGGAGGACTTCGTCCCGCGCAAGCAGTTCGACCCGCACTGCGACTTCTCAAGCACCTATTACCTCGACGAGGGCGGCAAGCTCATCGCCACGAGCCGCTTCGACCAGAACAGCGGCGACACCGAAAAGACGGATTTCGTAGAGAAGACGAACAAGTACACGGTAAAGCGCTGGCGCTTCCAGCCGGAAAAGCAGATGGATACGCCCCTGCTCCGCTTTGCGGAGCGGACGCTGACCCACTCCTTCTGCATCTCGGGCATGGGCTTCCAGGACGTGTGGAACATCGACCTGGGCCGCCTGCACGGCTGCTGCGTACACATCATAAACAGCAAATGCGAAGTCATACCCTTCTGCGCCTTTCACCTCACAAGTGTGGACGGCAGGAGGCTTTACACCAACTGAGGAGGAGTTTAAAGTGAGGAAAATGGGCGTTGACCGCTCTATGACCGTGGGCCAGGCCCTGGAATTCTTCCCCCAGCTCTACCCCGCGCTCATGAGCATGGGCCTGTGCTGCGTCAGCGAGGAGACCGTCATGTGGACCATGGACGAGCTCGCCAAAGACTTGAACGCCGACCCCGACGCGCTTGTCGCCGCGCTCAATTCCGCGCTTGGATACTGATATGGACGAAATAACGCAGGATAAATGCCGCGAGCTGCGCGGTATGCTCGCCCAGGCCGGCTACGCCGTATTCTTCGGGGGCGCCGGCGTCTCGACGGACAGCGGGCTCGTGGATTTCCGCAGCCAGAAGCGCGGGCTCTACAACCGTCCCAGCGAATACAGCGCCTCCCCGGAGGAGATGCTGACGCCTAAATTCTATGAGGAAAACCCGGAGGAGTTCTTCGACTTCTACCGCACGAAGCTCCTGAACCTCGCCGCCCCGCCCAACAGCGTCCACTACGCCCTCGCGGAGATGGAGCGCGCCGGGGTGATAAAGTGCGTCATAACCCAGAACGCCGACAACCTTCACCAGCGCGCGGGGAGCGAAAACGTCATAGACATACACGGGAACGTCTATATAAACACCTGCGAGGGCTGCGGCAGGCGCTTCCCGCCCGAGGCGGTCGCGGACTGCCCGGGCGTCCCCCGCTGCGGCGTGTGCGGCGGCGTTATCCGCCCCGGCATACTGCTCTTCGGCGAGGTGCCGGACATGAAGCTCGCCATGGCCGCGATACGCGAGATAAACCGCTCCGACCTGCTCATTGCCGGCGGCACCTCGCTCAAGGTGAGCAGCGCGCCGCGCCTGCTCGACCGCTACAGGGGCAAGCTCGTAATCATAAACGACGAGCCCACGCCCTACGACTCCCGCGCGGACCTCGTGATAAACGCCGGCATTTCAGAGGTTTTCGCCCGGATCTGGCCCTGAGCCGGACAGGAAATATGGCCGCACGACGGCCATATTTCATCCCCGCATTACTGACCAAGTCCAATATACGACTTTATCATTTATCAAAGGAGAGAAGAATATGGCAAAGACAAAATACATGGTGACGAGCGGCTTCCTGGGCGCGGGCAAGACGACAAGCATGATAGCCCTCGCGCGCAGCCTCAACAATGCCGGGCGCAAGGCCGCGATACTCGCCAACGACCTCGGCGCGGGCAATATAGTCGACGCGGACTTCACCGCCGAGAGCGGCGTGCTCACGACGAGCATAGCCGGCAACTGCATCTGCTACCAGCACGAGAACCTGGTGGACAAGCTCCGCCAGCTCGTCTCCGGCGGCGCGGACGTAATTTTCTCCGACATCCCCGGCTGCGGCATAGGCGCGCTCGACCACGTCTATCTCCAGACGAAGGAGAAGGAGGGCGACGAGTTCGAGCTCATGCCCTTCACCTGCATAGTGGACCCCGAGCGGCTGAAGATGCTGATGGACGGGGAGGACAACATCAACCTGCCCGCCGAGATGCGCTTTTTGCTCAACGCCCAGATGGCCGAAGCCGACCTGATCGTGCTCAACAAGATAGATACGGCCGGCGCGGATTATATCGGCAAGTGCCTCGAGCTCATCCGCGCCCTGCACCCGGACACCCCGGTGATGGCCATGTCCGCGAAGACCGGCGAGGGCGTGGACGCCGTGGCGGACTATATCATCTCCCACGCGGCCGCGGCGGAGCACCGCGAGATAGGCTACGGCAGCGAGGCCTTCATGGCGGCCGAAAGGCTCATGAGCTGGTACAACCGCCGCGTATTCTTTGAGCAGCGCGAGGGAAAGAACCTGGATTTCAACGCCGCCCTCGCCTGCCTTATCGAGGGCGTGCGCGGCTCGCTCCTGGCCAGGGGCGGCAACGTGCCCCACTTCAAGGTCTTCGCCTCCGGCGAGGGCGGGGACTATTTCAAGGCCAGCCTTGTGGGAGTGGACTATCCCATAGAGTTTGACCGCAAATTTGATAACGAATACACGGCCCTCTCCGTTATAATTAACGCCCGCGCCGTGGCCGAGGCCGGCACCATGGCCGCCGCCGTGGAGGACGCGCTCGACGCCGTGGCGGAGCAGTACAAGCTCAAGGCGCGCACCTTCTTCCTAGAAAACTTCGGCATGATGGACGAGGGCCGCGGCAACGGCGGCCGCGCGTCGCGGTATTGAATAGGAGGAATAAAATGAAAAGCCTGAAGAGAGCCATTGCGCTCTGCCTCGCGCTCTGCCTGGCCCTCGCCCTCGCCGCCTGCGGCGAAGCCGGGACCGAAGGGACAGTCCCCGCCGGCGAAACCGTCCCGGCTGAGGAAACCGTCCCGGCCGAAGACATAGATGTCGAACCGCTCACCGTTGGCCTGCTCGGCACCGCCGTCAAGCCCGTCGGCGTGCTCGTGGCCGAGGCCCTCGGCTATTTCGGGGAAGAGGGCGTGGAGGTCAATTTTGAGAAGGTCTCCAGCATGAACGACGCCTACATGGCCGTCTCCACCGGCGATCTCGACGTCTACCTCTTCTCCTCAACCGCCGCGGCCACCTTCATCGCCCAGGGCGCCACGACCCTGCGCGTCTTCGGCGGCACCGTCGGCGAGGGCTCCGAGATCATGGCCAAGGCCGGCACGCCGGAAATAACCGGCATTGAGGACTTTGTGGGCAAGACCATAGCCTGCCAGATGCCCGAGACCGGCCAGATGGTGCTCAAGAACTACATCATGGAGCAGGGCTACACCTTCGGCGCCCCCGGCGAAGGCGCGGACATCAGCTTCGTCTACGTCAACGACGCCATCCCCGCCATCGAGGGCTGCGTCAAGGGCGAGTACGACTACTGCATCACCAATTCCTGCCTCGGTTACTACATAGACCAGTACGGCGCGGCCGTCGTCGGCACCGTCAAGCAGTTCGTCGACCCCTACCCCTGCTGCCGCCAGACCTGCAACGAGTCCACCTACGAGGAGAACTTCGAGGCCCTCGTCCGCTTCGAGACAGCCAACCTGCGCGGCTATGAGTTCTATCTGAACAACATGGAGGAGACCCTCGACATCCTCGAGGAGTACTCCGGCGAGGACCGCGATTTCCTCCAGGCCCAGCTCTACGGCACCGGCAGCTACACCCCGGTCATGCGCGTGAGCCTCGACCCGGACAAGGACGCCTGCGTCGCCTTCTATGAGGCCATGGTCAACATCGGCGAGGTCGAGGACACCGGCGCCGACTGGGACGAGTACGTCGTCACCGACGTCTACTCCACCGCCCTGGGCCGCCTGGCCGGACGCGAGCCGGACAACGGCCTGTGGAGCGAGCTCACCGCCTACTTTGAGGAGCACAACCACTGATATGCCGTACATCGAGCTGAAAAGCCTGAGCTTCAGCTATCCCGGGGCCACGGGCTCCGTCAGCGCGCTGGAGGACGTCAGCCTGGGCATAGAGCGCGGCGAGTTCGTCTCCGTCGTGGGCAAGTCCGGCTGCGGCAAGAGCACGCTGCTGCGCCTGCTGGCCGGGCTGGAAGCGCCCTCGTCCGGCGTCATAAGCATAGGCGGGGAGAGCCCCGGCCCCGGCCGTGGGAGCATGATAGTCTTCCAGGGCGGCGGCCTTTTCCCCTGGCAGACCGTGCGCGGCAACGTCGTCTTCGCCCTGCGCCAGACCCACCGCGGCCTGGGCAGGGCCGAGGCCGAAGAGCGCGCCGGCGCGCTGCTGGAGCAGGTCGAGCTCGCGGACGCGGCCGAGCTCTACCCCTATCAGCTCTCCGGCGGCATGGCGCAGCGGGCGGCGATCGCCCGCGCGCTGGCCGTGGACGCCATGACGCTGCTGCTCGACGAGCCCTTCAGCGCGCTGGACGTAGGCGCCCGCGCCCAGCTGCAGAGGCTTATACTGCGCGTCTGGGAAAACGCGCCCGGCGAACGCAAAACCGTCGTCTTCGTAACACACGACATAGGCGAGGCCATGCTGCTCTCCGGGCGGATTATATGTATGCGCCCGCGCTCGGTGGCGGGCGAGCTGCGCTTTAAAAGCCCCGCCCCGCGCAGTCCGGAGAGCTGCGGCGCAGAGCTTGAAGCCGCGCGCGAGAGGCTGCTCGCGCTTATGAACGGAGGAGGCCACGATGGCGAATAGGGACAAAAGGCGCTTCGCCGCCATCCATATACTGCCTCTCGCCCTCGCCTGTACGGCGCTTTTCGCGCCCAAAACCCGCGCCGGCGTGGCCGGGCCCTGGCCCTTCCTGGCGGCTATTGCGGCTATAGAAATACTTTTCCTGATTTTTTGTCGGAAAAGGCAAAGAAAGGGCTCCACTATTACGGGATTGTGTGATATAATAGTTTTTATCTGGCTGGCGCTTGCCGTCTGGGAGCTGTGCACCAGCGTCTTCGACATAGCGCACCCCGTGCTGGTGCCCGAGCCCGAGAACGTGTTCGCCACTTTCATCGAGCAATGGGATATATTGGCGCTGAACGTGCTCTACTCGCTTGAGCTGCTGCTCATAGGCTTCTCGCTGGGCATGGCCGCGGCCGTGCTCTGCGGCCTGGCCGCGGGCTGGTTCAAGCGGGCGCGGGAGTTCGTCTACCCGATAGCAAACGTGCTCGCGCCCATACCTCCTGTGGTGTTCTCGCCCTATCTGGTCGCGCTCATGCCCTCTTTCCGCAGCGCCTCTGCCGCGGTCATAGTGCTCGGCGTGTTCTGGCCGGCCCTGCTCGGCACGATCAACCGCGTCGCCGGCATGGACAGGCGCATACTTGAGAGCGCGAAGCTGCTCTCCCTGGGCGACGGCGCCATGATATTCCGAGTCCTGCTGCCCTACACGCTGCCCGGCATAATCTCCGGGCTGAAGGTCAGCGTCACGACCTCCCTGCTCATGCTGAACTTCGCCGAGCTCATGGGCGCTACCCACGGCATGGGCTATTACATACAAAACAGCGTCACCTACGCCAATTACACCCACGCCGTCGCGGGCATAATCTGCATCGGCGTCGTGGTCACGGCCCTGAACGCACTTGTGGGCCGCGTCCAGGCCAAGGCCATAAAATGGCGCTAAAGGAGAATACCGATGACCAACTCTTCCGAGAATTGCTGCTGCGGCGGGCACGAAAACAACTGCGTAATCTGCGGCAAGCCTCTTGTATATTCCACCGAGACAGTAATGCGCGAGTGCGCGGTCTGCCACCGTATCTTCCCCTCAGACGCGGTCTGCGAAGACGGGCACTTCGTCTGCGACGACTGCCACTCCGGCGGCGGCGCGGCGGTGATAGCCCACCTCATTGGCAGCGCCGGGCGCGACCCCATAGCGCTCTACCTTGAGGCCTGCTCCCTGCCCGGCGTGCACATGCACGGGCCGGAGCACCACGCCATAGTGCCCTGCGTCCTGCTGGCGGCCTATAATAACTGCGGCGGCGGGCTTGAGGACCTCTCCGGTTGCCTCCAGGAGGCCTGGAGGCGCGGCAAGAAGGTCCCCGGCGGGGCCTGCGGCTTCCTCGGCGTCTGCGGCGCGGCCGCCGGCGCGGGCATATTCGTCAGCATACTCACGGACGCGACGCCCCTCGCCGGCGAGGCGTGGAGCGGCCCCCAGGTCATGACCATGCGGGCGCTGAAGGCCATGACGGACATAGGCGGGCCGCGCTGCTGCAAGCGCACGGGCCGCATCGCCATCGCCGAGGCGGCAAAGTACGCGCGCGAGCGCTTTGGGGTGGACATGCCCTGCTCTGAGCCGGAGTGCACCTTCTACCCGCAGAACCGCGAGTGCATTGGCGCGCGCTGCCCATTCTTCCCCGGGAGGGCGGAGTGATGTTCTCCGTCGCCGCCGCGCATGAGGAGATACGCCGCCGCGCGCTGGAGTACGCGGGCGCGGACCCGCTCGAGCCCGCGCTGGAGCTCATGGCCTCGGGCGCTGTGCGCTTCCACGGCCCGGAACACCACTACCTCACGGCCGCCTGCCTCTGCTCGGCCTGGTGCAACGCCGCCGGGGAGGCGAAGGCCGCGCATCTGGACGGCCTGCTCGCGCGCTGCGCGAAGATACCTCCCGCCGTCTGCGGCTATTACGGCGTGTGCGGCGATTCGATGGCCGCGGGGGCCTGCGCGAGCGAGATGCTCGGCGCGGGCTACCTCTCCGGCGTGAGCTGGCGGCGCGTGAACGCGCTGACCGCCGAAACCCAGGCCGCCATAGCCGCGAGCTGTACGCGCGGGCCGCGCTGCTGCAAGCGCACCACCTTCGCCGTCCTCCTGGCCGCGCCGCGTTACCTGCGCCGCGAGCTCGGCGTGGGGCTTGCCGTGCGGGAGGGCTTCGCCTGCCCATTTTCCGCGGGGAACCGCGGCTGCCTTGGCAGGGACTGCGCCTTTTTCGGTAAATAATATACCTGGACGTGATAATATGGCTGAAAAGCATCCCTGCAAGGGGGACTATCTGGACAAATTCGTGCAGCCGTCCATCCTGGCCGTCCTGAGCGGCGGCCCGGCCTACGGCCTGGAGCTGCTGCACGAGCTGGAACGCCGCCATCTGGCCGGCGGCGCCGACAGCGCCGGGTTCTACCGCGCGCTGAAGAAGCTGGAATCCGGAGGGAAGCTCGTCTCCGCCTGGGAGACGGAGGCCGGCGCGCGCCCGCGCCGGGTATACTCCATAACCGAGAAGGGGCGGCTCTGCCTGCGCAACTGGCGGCTGACGCTCCGCGGCTACCTGCTGGACGTCCGCCGCGTGTCCGAAGCCGTGGACGCCGCCTGCGAAAATTTCCCCGACATGGAGGGCTGTGCGAATGAACTCTGATATACACAGGAAATTCCTCAAGCTGCTCGGCTGGGAGGGCGAGGAGCTTGAAGCCTTCCTGCCCGAGTGGCTGCACGCGGCCGAATACCTGCACCTGAGCGACAACGACGTCGCCTTCGCCACCGACGAATGGCTCCCCGCCTACTGGGACATGAGCCTCGCCGGCACGCGCAAGTGCATTGGCGCGCTGATACGCGAGGCCGCCGCAATGTCGCGCGTGGAGGAGTACCTCGCCGCCGGGGAAAAGGTCATATACAGCACCATGCCCTCGGCCTCCGTCTGCGTCTACGCCAACCGCCTGGCCGGCGGCGGCAGGGTGCACATCTTCTACCCGTATTTTATCATCGCCACCGTCTGGACCGCCTTTTTCGGGCGGGAGCTGGACGCGCGGCTCAACGGCTCCGGCCTCGACCCGGCCTGCCAGCACTGCGCCATGAACTGCCTGAGGGCGGACTCGACGATCAAGGGCATGATACCCACGCCCACCGTCACCTGGAACTGGGGGCTGCAGTGCGACGAGGCGCCCAAGACCGACGAGCTCATAAGCCGGCTGGACGGCGACGGCTGGAACAGCGTGCTGACTACGCTGCCGCACGACGCGCCGCTGGGCATAGACGAGAGCCAGGACCCCGCGCGCGTGGACTATCTGGCGCGCGAGATGCGCGCCTGCCAGGCGCAGGTGACCGGGTTCACCGGCGTCGCCGTCACGGACGAGCACATGTCCGCCGCGATGTCCGAATACCTCGGCTACCTGCGGCGTATAGAAAAGCTCACCGACCTCGTCATGAACTCCGACCCCATGCCCATGATAGGCAACGACCTCACCCTCTTCAGCATCTGCATGGAGAGCGCCTTCGACACCGGCTTCGGCTGGATCAACGACGCGCTGGACACCGCCATAGCGGAGGTCGAGGAGAGGATACGCTCCGGCCGCGGCGTGCTGCCCAAGGGCGCGCCCAAGCTCGCCTGCCATTTCAGCCCCCTCAACGTGCCCTGGATTGAGAAGGCCTTCAGGGACAACGGCGTGAACCTGACGCTCGGGCGCATGTTCCCGCCGGCCAGCAAGCTCATAAACTGCGTGCGCTGGGGCGACGCGTACCGCTGCGCGGCCAGCATGTGCCTCGAAGCGCCCAACAACGTCAACATGCTCGACGAGGTCCGCATGACCTGCGAGCAGCTTACGCGCTACCCCGTCGACGGCGCGCTCTACGGCTTCTTCGCCTTTGACCGCTGGATAGGCGCCCTGGAGAAAATCATGATAAGAGAGGCGGAGGGGCGCACAGGCATACCGCATTTCTACCTCGAGGGCGACTTCTGGAACGGCGCGCACTTCTCCCTCGAAGACAGGCTTACGACCATCAGAGGCATATGCAACTGCCTGAAGATTTCAGGCATCGCGTCGAAATAAAGGGCAGGGGATTTTGGGATGTCCCGTGAGCGTTCGCTTTACGGCAAGGAAGAGATAATAAAAGTCGCTATCGGCATAGTCGAAAACGAGGGGGAAACTGCGCTCTCCGCCCGGCGCATAGCCAAGGAGCTCGGCGTGTCCTCCATGACCATCTACAACTATGTCAAGAACCTGAACGACATAAAAAAGCGGGTCGTCATTTCGGGCTTCGACCGTATGTACGGCTTCATATACCAGGCGGTCAGCGCCATGCCCTCCCCAGTCGGGGGGCGGGACTTCTGCCGCGTGATGGCGGTCGAGATTTTCCGTTTCGCCCATCAGCACCCGCATCTGTTCTCCTACATGTTCCAGGAGGGCCGCCGCGCCTTTCACGAGGACGCGGAGGTCCGCCCCTTCTATACCTTCCTCACCGGCTTCATGCGCCGCGTGAAGAGCAAGGGCTCCAACTGGCAGGACAACGAGATCGCCCGCGACCTCTTTGAGACTATCGTCGTCAGCCTCTCCCTCCAGAACGCGGAGGCCACCGTCCTCATGACCGAACAGGAATTTTTGATACACATAAACTACTATCTGGAACGCTGCATAGACGATTGAAAAGCAGGCATAATACGGTAATATATTGATGCGAAATAACCCATTGACAACAAATTGCCAATGGGTTATTATATTAGCGAGGTCATAATTTACACTGTACATTTAAATTTCTGCCCATCGTTAGGATTAAGGAGGAAGCGGCTTTGAACGATACACTCGAACGGCTTGAAGCCCTCGCTTCACGAAGGGCGGAGGAGCTTCTGGCTCAAAAGGCCGCGGGCACGCCCCTGGTTGAGTTCTTCGGGCGCTTCATACCCGAAGAACTTATTCGCGCCTGCGGCGCCGGTGCGCATCCCCTGGCGGGCGGCGGCGTGCTGGCCCCGGCCGACGCGGCGCAGGAGGACATGCTCTCGTGCATGAACCCCCTGGCACGCTCGATAGCCAGCGGCATAAAGCTCGGCGTGGACCGCATGGCCAAGAAGGCCGACCTCGTCGTGACGGCCGTCACGGACATACACATGGGCCGCCTGAGCGAGCTGCTGGAGTTCTGGGGCCTGAACGTGTGCAAGGTAGGGGTCCCCTCCGACTGGCGCAAGGACATAGCCTTTGAATACTATCTCGGCGCCCTGCGGCGCATGGTGGACAGCGTCTGCCGCATAACCGGGCGCGAGCTGGACATGGATCTTGCCCGGCGCTATTTTTCCGACACCAACCGCATCTACGCCGCCTTCCGGCACATCAAGGAGCTGCGCAAGCGCGAGGGCGTGCCGCTGAGCTTTGAGGATTACATACGGCTGCAGCATCTCAGCTATACGCTCTGCGGCTCCGGCCTCGCGGCCGACGCGCTCGAGGGCATCTGCGGCCAGCTCGACGGGGCCGAGAGCGTGTACGGCGGCAAGCCGGTGCGCGTGCTCCTCGTGGGCCGGGCCCTCGCCTCGGGCGACAGGGCGCTGCTGCGCCAGCTGGACAGCGCGGGCGTGGCCGTCGTGGCCGAGATGCTGGACGAATGCTGCCGCGTCAGCGAGAGGGACGTGGAGCTCGACGGCGACGTCGTAGCCAACTACGCGCGCTGCCGCTACCTGGATTCCCCGCCCCCGGACAGCTTCCAGCCGGCCTGGGCCGACCGCTTCGGGCGTATGCTGTCCCTGATGGAGGAATACCGCTGCAAGGGCGTCGTATGGTACCAGCTCGCCTACGACGAGGTCTATGACATGGAGTATACCGCGGCGGCAAAGCGACTCGCCGAGCTGGACATACCCGTGCTGAGGCTGGAGACGGACTACTCTTATACGGGCGAGTACCTCGCGCTCACCCGGGAACAAATTGCAAAATTCGCCGGCGAGCTCCGCGCCCGCTGACGATTAGCGCAGACGCGCAATATTCAAGGAGGAGACTATACATGGACATGAATACCGTAGAAATCCGCCTGGCCGACGGCGTCGCCGAAGCCATGGAGGAGCGCGGCGTCAACGAAGACGACGCCCGCCAGGTCCTGGCCTACGCAGAGGGCGAGGGCGTCAAGCTGGTCGACGGCGACCTCTGCCTCGCCAAGAAGCGCCTTGGCAACTTCACCGCCTACGTCGAGTACAAGCTCGCCGGCGGCGCCGTTGAGATTACCGATGTCTACAGCCATCGCGTAATGCTCAGCGAGGACAACAACGACTAAGGAGGCAATTTAAAATGGCTTGGATGTGCAATAAGTGCCAGGTTGAAGTCGAAGAAGTCGACGATATCCAGATTTTCTTTAAGGACCTCTCCCTCCCCGAGGCCACTGGCTTCCGCTGCCCCAACTGCGGCGTGGAGTACATCGACCGCGACTTCGTGATCGACCAGCTCGCCTCCGCCGAGCAGATGCTCGAAGGCAAATAAAATATAAACAAAGGATAGAGGTCTAAACAATGAAGCTGTTTGCCGGCGTGGACATTGGTTCCACCACTGCCAAATGTGTAATTACCGACGAGAACGACAACATGCTCGTCTTTGAGCATATTCCCACCGAATATGACAGGAACGTCAGCGGCGAAAAAATCCTCAAGATCGCTGCCGACAAGCTCGGTGTCTCCACCGACGACATAGCCTATCTTGTCTCCACGGGCTATGGCCGCAAGTCCTTCCTGAGGGCCGACGCCAACATCCCCGAGATTATCGCCCACGGCGTCGGCACCTGGAAAGAGCTGCCCGGCACCCGCACGATAATCGATATCGGCGGCCAGGACAGCAAGGTCATCTCCCTTGACGACATGGGCAATGTGGAGCGTTTTGAGATGAACGACAAGTGCGCCGCTGGCACCGGCCGCTTCTTTGAGGTGCTGACCCACCGCCTTCTGGGCATAGAGATGGACCAGCTTTCCGACCTCATGAAAAAGTCCACCAACCCCTGCGCCATCAGCAGCATGTGCACCATATTTGCCGAGAGCGAGATAATATCCTACCTCTCCCAGAAGGTGCCCGTGGAGGACATAGCCGCCGGTACGGGCCGCTCCATAGCCCGCCGTATCGTGGCCATGGGCCGTTCCGCGCAGATAACCTACAGGGAACCCATTGTCTTTTCCGGCGGCGTGGCCAACAACGAGGCCATTACGGAGATTTTCTGCGAGCTGCTGGGCAAGAAGGTCACCGCCCTGCAGCAGCCGCAGTCCAACGCGGCCTACGGCGCCGCGCTGCGCGCGCGCGTCATGTACGAGGCGGAGCAGAAGAAGAAAGCTGCAAACTGAATCCGTCAACTTCACCGGGGGGCGCGCAAAAGCGCCCCTCTTTTATTGGACATTGGAGGAAATATGCTCAGTGATACCGAAAAAGCCGCCGGCGAATTCCTGTCCCTGCTGCCAGAGTGCTCCCTGTCCCCCGCCCACCTGGCCGCGCTGGCCGCCCGCTTTGAGCTGGGAGGCGCGGAACTGCGCCGCGGCGCGCGGGGCCTGGGGCAGGCCCACGACCTCTCCTACGCCGGGGTGCGCCGGCTGGCCGCCCTCTGCCTCGAGGAGGCGGCGGACGCGCTTGCAGGCGGCGGTCCGCCGCTGTGCGAGGTCAGCGTGCCCGCGCCCCAGTGCCTGATCGCCGCGCTCTCCCACGCCGCCGGCGGCCGCTGGCGCTTTGTGAGCTCGGCGCTCTATGCGCAGATATTCCTGCGCGCGTTCATGCAGCAAAGCGGGCCCGTGGATTTCACGAGCTGCCCCAAACGCCGCTGCGGCCTGAACAGGATGCGCGAACGTATCTGCCTCGACGGCGCAGTCGCGCCCGGGGCCCTGCTCTCCTTCGGGGCGCTCTGCGACGAGTGCGTCAAGACCGGCGAGGCCCTTTCCGGCGCGGCGAGGGCCTTCGCCTGCACCCTGCCGAAGTCCGGCCCAAGGCGCTCAGAGCGCGCCGCCGCCCTGCTGGAGGGTACGGCCTCGGAGCTCTGCGCCGCGCTCGGGATCAGGCTCGCTGGCTCCGACGCGGACTACGGCCTCGAAATCCAGTCCCGCCTCGCCCGCGCCGGGGCAAGGCTCGGCCTGCTCTCGGCCCGGGCCTCCAGGCGGCCGCTGCGGGCCTGCAGCCTCGGCCTGGCCCAGGCGGCCCAGCTCATGTGCCCCAGCCGCTGGGAGCCCCTGTGCGAAGCCCTGGAGCTGCTCTGCGGCGAACTGGAGGCCGCGCCGGCGGCGGAGCCGGGCCGGAAGCGGCTATACTGCTTCCTCATACCCTTCACTAGGCCCGAGGCCGCGCTCCGCTTTGAGGAAAACGGCGTGGACCTCCTCGGCAGCGCGGCCTTTCTCGCCGACATGCGCGGCGCCCCCGGCGGGCTTTACGGCCGCGCCGCCGCCGCGCTCACCCGCTGCGCCCCGGCGCTCCCCGTCCCGGACGAGTGCCGCCTCATCGCCCGCGCGGCGAAGGGCATGGGCTGCGCCGCGTATCTCTCCGGCTTCTTCGCCTTCGACCGGCGCATGGGCTCCGTCCTCCCCATGCAGCGGCGCATACTCGAGGGCGAATACGGCCTGCGCACGCTGAACCTCGACGGCGACTTCTGGTGCGAAAACGGCGCGCCGCATATCCAGGCGGGCCGGGTGGACGCCATCTGCGCGCTCTTGAGTGAATAAAATGCCGCCCGCGGCCGGAACCGCGGGCGGTTTTGTTATTTGATTACCTTTTCAAGCATCTCCACGACCTGGCCGACGGTGCGGACGTTGGCCGTCTTGTCGTCGGTTAGGACGATGTCGTAGCGCTCTTCCAGGCTCATGACCAGCTCGACGAGGTCGAGGCTGTCGGCGCCGAGGTCGTCGATGATGTCGGTCTGCGGCGTTATGGACGCGGGGTCGACCTCAAGCTGCTCGGCGAGTACCTTTCTCACAGTTTCAAACAAAGGAAAACCTCCTGTCAGCTCCACTCGCGGCTCTGGGGGCGGTTGTCGGGCTGCCTGGCCGGGCGCTCGTAGGAGACGACCACGCGGCGGTTGGGCTCGGTGCCGGTAGAGCTGGTGGAGACGCCCTCATAGTTCTGCAGGGCGGTGTGTATCACATGGCGCTCATAGGAGTTCATGGGCTCGAGGGCCATGGAGCGCTTGTACTTGACGACCTTTGCGGCCATCTTCTCGGCGAGGCGGACGAGGCTCTCCTCGCGCTTGGCGCGGTAGCTCTCGGCGTCGACGCTGATGTGGCAGCGCTTCTCGCTGCCGCGGTTGACGGCGTAGTTGGTGAGATGCTGTATGGCGTCGAGCGTTTCGCCGCGGCGGCCTATGACGGCGCCCATGCCCGGGCCGGAGAGCTCGACAAGCAGCCCGCCGCCTTCGCGGTCGCTGATGTTTATCTCGGCCTTGACGCCCATGCGGTCAAGCAGGCCGCGCAGGAAGCTCTCGGCCTCGGCCTTGACGCCCTCGGCGTACTTGGGGGCGGTGTCCACGGAGGGGGCGGCCTTCTCAGCCTCCTCGGCCCTTTCGGCGGCCCTGGGCGCCTCGCGCGCGGGCTCGGAGTTTATCTCGGGCTCGTCGGGGGCCTCGTACTCCACGCGGACGACCGCGGGGGAAGCGCCTATGCCCAGGAACCCGCTCTTGGCGCGCTCGACTATCTCGACGGAGACGTCGTCGCGCTCCAGGCCCAGCTCGGCGAGAGCGGCGGCGAGGGCCTCTTCCTCGGTTTTACCGGATTTCTCAAGATATTTCTTCATTTCACATTCTCCTGCTGCTCCGCGCCGTCGGCGGGAGCCTCATTGGCGGGCGAGGGCGTCTCGGGCACGCCGAGTATAACGGTGTCGTCTATCACTTCGGGGTCGATGGAGCCCATGCCCTCGCTGGCCTCTGCGGCGGCAAGGGTGGCCTCGGCGGCGTCCTCGGGGTTCTCATAGCGGTCCTCGACATAGGCCCTGCCTCGGGCAAAGCGGCGGCTGCCAACCTGGGAGGCGGGCTTCTCCTCCTCCTTGACGCCCAGACGCTCGCGGCGCGCGGCCCTGTCCGCCCTCTCGGCGGCGGCGCGGCGCTCGGCTCCGGCCTGGGCGGCCTGGGCCTGCTGCTTTTTCTTGCTGGTATTCTTGTTGACGGTGGTGGCGTTCATCGCGCGCAGGCGTTCCGTCTCCTGCCTCTTGCGCTCGAGCTCTTCCTCGCGCGCGCGCTCCTTGGCGTTGAACTCCTCGTCCTCTTTCTCCATCTGCTTTTTAAAGACGAGCGTGAGCCCGGTCTCGCGGATGATGCCGGTGAGGCTGTTTATAATCCAGTAGACGCACATCGCGGCCGGCATTATGAAGCCTATCCAGAGGCTCATAAGGGGCATGACGTACATCATGGTCTTCATGGTCGAGGCGTTCGCCTCCTGCTGCTGGGCCGTGCCGACCGGCGGCTGGAGCTTGCGGTTCACGAACATGGAGAGGTAGCTCAGCCCCGTGGAGATGAGCGGCATGATGAAGAGGCCGATGGTCTGCGCCGTGCCTGCGGAGAAGTCGAAGGCCCAGAATTTCCACTGCGGGGTGGCGGAGAGGTCAAGGCCGATGAAGTTGAAGTTCATCTGGACGAGCTGGTCGGAGATGCCCTGGAAGGAGCTCCAGTGCTCGGCTATGAACTTGGCCTGGTA
>CALWYP010000024.1 GCA_944385795.1 uncultured Oscillospiraceae bacterium
CAACTTGCAGCATACAATGCCTCCTTAATTATCATTGGCGCGGACATTGTACCCCGCGAAGCTGAAACGAAACTGAAAAGGCGGCGGGATACCCCGCCGCCGCATGTCACGCCGCCTTCCCCTCTTCAAGCATACTCTCGATGGTCACTCCGTAGCCCTTCGCCGGGTCGCTCACCAGGACGTGGGTGACCGCGCCGATTATCTTGCCGTTTTGAATAATCGGGCTGCCCGACATGCCCTGCACTATGCCGCCGGTGGCCTCCAGCAGCTCGGGGTCGGTCACGGTGACGAGCAGGCGCTCGCCGCCCGTGTCGGCGCGCTCGACTTCGACCGAGTACTTGCGCACCTCGCTGCCGGAGACGTTCGCCAGGATCTCCGCCGGGCCGGGCTCTATCTCCTCGGGCAGCGCCACGGGCAGCTCCTCGCCCTCAAAGCCCTCGGCCTCGCCGAAGACGCCGTGCGGCGTGTTGCGCTCCACCGTGCCCACGCCGGAAAGCGCGTCGTAGCTGCCGTGCAGCGCCCCGGCCTTGCCGCGCTCGCCGCGCTCGACGTCCGTGACCTCGGCCGGGCAGATTACGCCCTCGCCTATGGGCAGCATCGCGCCCGTGTCGGCGTCGTTGATGCTATGGCCCAGCGCGCCGTACTCGCCCGTTTCAGGGTCGTAGTAGGTGACGGTGCCTATGCCGGACACGCTCCCGCGCAGCCACAGGCCCAGGCGGGGCGAGCCCTCGCCGTCCAGCGCGGGCGTGATGTCCAGCTCGATGGTCTTCCCGTCCCGCTCGAGCGTGAGGGTGGTTTCGCCGCCGTCGAGCCCGCTGAGGGCCCGCGCGAATTCCTCGATGCCGGAGACGTCTTCGCCGCCGACCCGCTTTATGACGTCCCCGGGGAGGACGCCCGCGTCGGCCGCCGGGCTCGCTTCGCCCCCGGGGGTCTCAACCTTTGAGAGCGAGGCCACAAGCAGACCGTCGGTCGCGGCCTCTATGCCCACGGCGCGGCCCACGGGCACCAGGCCCTGGGCCAGCGCGCCCAGCGGCAGCGCCGCGGCCAGCGCCGCCGCCACAAATAATCCCGCTAATTTTTTCATCCGCATACCCCCAATTAATTTTTGCCGGCAGCTTCATTATGCTCCGGCCGCGGCAAATTAAATGCGGATATAAAATGCACGCGCCCCAACGCGAGACGCCGCGGGATTTTGCGGTAAGTGGTAATTTTTGCGCGGATACGCGGCGAATAAATAAAAACAGGGCCGGAACCGCGCAAATTATATTATGCGGGCATCCCGGGCAAATATGCGCCGGGCGCGGCCTCCCTTTTTGAGATAAGCAGTGATTTCGCTGCCGGATTTTCTTCTTCCTGTCCTCAATCCCGGCGGTCAGTTCCTCGCGGGGCTTCTCTCTCGGTTCCGTCGTGGCCGGCCGCTCCTTTCTGCCCGTAGGCATGGAAAAAGGGCAGCCGATTTTTTCGGCTGCCCTTGTGGGTACATCAATTATTTATATTTATCCCTCTGCGTTGTTTAATGTACTTACTGTCAAGCTCGCTCATGGCGTCGGAAAACTTCTTCACATCCATATGAACACCTCTCTTTCAATCAAGTATTGCTCCATCTTCTCGCGGATACGGGTCAGCCGGACGGAGATGTTTTTCTCCGAAAGCCCCATAAACTCGGCTATACTACGGTTTTAGCGGCGGATACTACATCAAACCCAAAACTTTTTCAAAAAAATTATACCACACTTCGCGTGAGATTGCTCGCGGCTGTTCTCAGGTTAGGGGCTGCTGTTTGGTGAAACCGACGGAATTTGAGCCGTCACTACTTATTTTGAAAAGGGACGGCGCGGCGGACGGCTTTACAAGCCGCGGCCGGGTATGATAAAATTTACAAGTGTTATTTGAAAACCATTCGGGCCGTAAAAGGAGGCGGGCGTATGCAGCTTGGCGCGCTGATAACCGCGGCGGGCGCGGGCGAGCGCGAAGGGGAGTTCACCCCAATGGCGAATATAGGCTCGATAAGCGTGGCGCAGCGCGTCGTGGGCACCCTGCGCCAGGCGGGGGCCGCGCGCATAGTCATGGTCACGGGCTGCAACGCCCAGGAGCTGGAGCGGAGCCTGGCCGGGCAGGGGCTTATCTTCCTGCGCAACGAGGACTACGCGCGCACGGAGATGCTCGACTCGGTGAAAATAGGCCTGCGCTACCTCGCCGGGAAGTGCGACGCGGTGCTCTTCACGCCCGTGGACATACCGCTCTTCACGGCAGAGACGGTAAGGGCCCTGGCCGCTTCGGGCGCCGGGATAGCCTGCCCGGACGTGGGCGGCCGGACCGGCCACCCCATACTTATTTCCGCGGGGCTCATATGCGGCATACTCGGCTATACGGGCGGCGGAGGCCTCAAGGGCGCCATAAAGAGCCTGGGCGTGGAGGCGGTCCGCGTGCCCGTGCCGGACGAGGGCACGCTTTTCGACGCGCACGGTCCCGGCGACTGCGGGAGCATACTGGATTACCACAACTCCCGCCTGATCCGCGCGGAAGTCTCGGTCAGGCTGGCGCGCGAGACGGAATTCCTGGATTCGCGCTTGGCGACGCTGCTCATGCTGACGGACGAGACGGGCTCCGTGCGCGAGGCCTGCACGCGGATGCAGCTGAGCTATTCCACCGGCTGGAAGCTGATACGCCGCCTCGAGGGCCAGCTCGGCTGCGCCCTGGTGCTGCGTTCCCAGGGCGGCAGCGGCGGGGGCAGCAGCGCGCTGACGGGGCGCGCGGCCGAGCTGCTGCGGCGCTACCGCGCCTTTGAGCGCGAGCTGCAAAGCTACGCAGACTCACGTTTCGCGGAGTATTTCGGGGGGCTGCTGGAATGAAGAGCATTTTGCTTATACGACATGGCGAGCCGGATTTCCCCGGCGGCAGGCGCATGTGCCTGGGCAGGACGGACCTGCCCCTTTCCGCGCTCGGCCGGCTCCAGGCCGCGCTGCTGGGCCTCGCACTGAAGCCCGCGGCGCTGTATTCCAGCCCGCTCAGGCGCGCCGTGGAGACGGCCCGGCCTATGGGCGGGCCCATAGAGCTCGCCGGCCTCGCCGAAAGGGACGCGGGCGAGTGGGACGGCCTAGCCTTTGAGGAAATACGCTCCCGCTGGCCCGAGCTGTGGGAAAGGCGCGGCAGCCAGCCGGGGCTGCCCATGCCGGGCGCGGAGCCGGACGGGGCGGCGCTCGCGCGCTTCAAGGCGGCGGTGGACTCCCTGCCCGACGGCGCGGCGGCGGTCAGCCACGCGGGCGTAATCGGCCTGTACCTGGAGTCGCTGGGCGCGGGGCGCGTAAAGCTGCCCTACGGCGCCTATGTGGAGATACGCGATGGCAGGGCCGGGACGCCGGGCGCGCTGCCGCACCCCGAGCTGGACGACGCGGCCTGCGAGGCGCTGCTGCGCGCGGCGGGCAACCCGGAGAAGGTCGTGCGCCACTGCGCGGCGGTGGCGGACGTTGCGGAAGGGCTGGCCCGCGGCCTCGGCATGGACGCGCGCCGGGTGCGCCAGGCCGCGTACCTCCACGATATAGCCCGGCTTTTGCCCGACCACGCCCACGCCGGCGCGCTCTGGCTCGAGGCGCTGGGCTACGGCTCCCTCGCGCCGCTGGTGCGCGGGCACATGACGCACCCGGGGGACGTCCTGGACGAGGCGGGGGCGGTCTGCCTGGCCGACAAGCTCGTGCTGCACGGCCGGCGCTGCTCGGTGGACGAGCGCTTCGCCGCCAGCCGCGAAAAATGCAAAACGCCCGAGGCCCGCGCCGCGCACGCAAAGCGCTACGCCGAGGCCAAGAGGCTTGAGACCCTTGCAAAGGAAAGAGGAGTTATACTATGAAAAAGCTGCTTAAAATCATGGGTGAAAAGCTCGCGGCCGGAGAGGACCTCGTGCTGGTGACGGTAGTCGCCTCCTCGGGCGCCACGCCGCGCGGCGCGGGCGCGCGTATGCTGGTCGGACGGGAGGGCCGCATCTACGGCACGATAGGCGGCGGCAGCGTGGAGTACCGCTCCGAGCAGATAGCGGCCAGGCAGCTCGCCGAGCGAAAGAGCTATGAGCACGACTTTTCGCTGACGAAGGACGACGTGCAGAACCTCGGCATGATCTGCGGCGGGGCGGTGAACGTCTATTTCCACTTCATCCCGGCCGGGGACGAAAACGCCATGGCCGTCGCGGCCGGGGCCGCCGCGCGCTTCCAGCGCGGCGAGAGCTTCTGGATGGTGACCGACCTGGCCGCCGGCGGGCGGCTGTACCTCACGGACAAGGCCGCGGCGCCCGGCTGGCTGCTGCCCCACCTCAGCGGCCGCCCGCAGAGGGTGAGGGAGGACGGGCACGACGTCTTCGCCGAGCAGCTTTTGAGCTCGGGCAGGGTGTATATCTTCGGCGGCGGGCACGTCGCCCAGGCCCTGGAGCCGGAGCTCAGCCGGATAGGCTTCCGCTGCGTCGTGATGGACGACAGGCCGGACTTCGCCCGGCGCGAGCTCTTCCCCACGGCGGAGGAGATCAAGCTCATAGACTTTAACCGCATTTCCGATTCCGTCAGCATCACGGGCGACGACTACGTCTGCGTCATGACCCGCGGCCACGCCTACGATACCGTGGTCCAGAGCCAGGTGCTGCCCCTCCGCCCCTATTACGTCGGCGTGATAGGCTCCAGGGCCAAGGCGGCCGGGGTGAGGCGCCAGCTCATTGAGAATTACGGCGTGTCCGAGGCCGACTGCGGCCTCGTCACCACGCCCATAGGCCTCGATATCGGCGCGGAGACCCCGGCGGAGATAGCCGTGTCCATAGCCGCGCAGCTCATCGCCGTGCGCGCCGGGCGCAGCGCAGGATAAGCCCGGCGCGGCTTTAAACGCGGCCCGGCTGCGGACCGGGCCGCGCCGTATTATGCGGGAAACTGGAGGGAAAGCATGAGGGACCACATAGAAATACGCGGCGCGCGTGTACACAATTTAAAAAACGTGGACGTGGACGTGCCGCTGGGCGGCATAGTCGGCATTGCGGGCGTGTCGGGCTCAGGCAAGAGCTCGCTCGCCCTGGGCGTGCTGTACGCCGAGGGCTCGCGCCGCTATCTCGAGTCGCTGTCCACCTATACACGCCGGCGCATGACCCAGGCCGGGAAGGCCGCGGTGGACGAGGCGCTGTACGTCCCGGCGGCGCTCGCCCTGCGGCAGAGGCCGGGCGTGCCGGGGATACGCTCGACCTTCGGCACGGGCACGGAGCTTTTGAACTCGCTGCGGCTCATGTTTTCGCGCCTTGCGAGCCACCGCTGCCCCAACGGGCACTATGCGCCGCCGGGCCTGAACGTGGCCGCGGGGCTCGAGCTGACATGCCCGGAGTGCGGAGAGCGCTTCTACGCGCCCAGCGCCGAGGAGCTGGCCTTCAACAGCCAGGGCGCATGCCGCCGCTGCAACGGCACGGGCACGGTCTACGCCGTCGACCGCTCCACTCTGGTGCCTGACGAGGGCCTGACGATAGACGCCGGCGCCGTCGCGCCCTGGAACTCGCTGATGTGGTCGCTCATGACCGACGTATGCCGGGAAATGGGCGTGCGCACGGACGTGCCCTTCAGGGATTTGACCCCGGAGGAGAAGCGCATAGTCTTCGAGGGCCCGGCGGTCAAAAAGCACATAATCTACCGCGCGAAGAAGTCCGAACAGGCTGCGGAGCTGGATTTCACCTACTACAACGCCGTGTACACCGTGGAGAACGCCCTCGCCAAGGTGAAGGACGAGAGCGGTATGAAGCGCGTGGAGAAGTTCCTCAGGCAGGAACCCTGCCCCGACTGCGGCGGCACGAGGCTGAGCGAGGCCGCGCGCGGGCCGCGCCTGCGCGGCATAGGCCTGGACGAGGCCTGCAAAATGCCGCTCTCCGCCCTCGCGGACTGGGTTAAGGGCGTGCCGGACAGCCTCCCGGAGGAGATGCGCGCGATGGCGCGGAGCATATGCGATTCCTTCCTGCCGGCGGCGGGGCGGCTCCTGGGCCTCGGGCTCGGCTACCTCGCGCTCGACCGCGCGGCGTCGACGCTCTCCACCGGCGAGAGGCAGAGGATGCAGCTCGCGCGGGCCGTGCGCAACCGCAGCACCGGCGTGCTCTACGTCCTGGACGAGCCGAGCATAGGCCTGCACCCCGCGAATATAGAGGGGCTCGCCGGCGTGATGCGCGACCTCGTCTCGGACGGGAACAGCGTGGTGCTGGTCGACCACGACACGCAGGTACTGCGCGAGAGCGGCTATATCATCGAGCTGGGCCCGGGCGCGGGGGCGAAGGGCGGCGAGATAATAGCCAAGGGCACGGTCGGGGAGATAGAGCGCGACCCCGCCTCGCGCATCGGCCCCTTCCTCGCCGGGGAGAGCCCGGCGAAAAGGGAGAGGGCCGCGGCGGCGGAGCTCTTCAGCCTGGGCGAAATCCGGCTCAGGACCGGCGCCATACACACGGTCAAGCCCCTGGACGTGCGCATACCGCGCGGCCGCCTCAGCGTGGTCACCGGCGTCTCCGGCTCGGGCAAGACCACGCTCATACTGGAAAGCCTCGTCCCGGCGCTGGACGCGGCCGCCGCGGGCGCGCCGCTGCCCGCGCATGTGCTGGGCGTGGAGGCCCCGGGCGTGACGGCCACGAAGCTCATAGACGCCACGCCGATAGGCGTGAACGTGCGCAGCACCGTGGCGACATACGCGAACGTCCACGACGAGCTGCGCAAGCTCTTCGCGCGGACGCCGGAGGCGAAGGAGCTCGGGTACAGGGCCGGCGACTTTTCCTACAACACGGGCCGCCTCCGCTGCCCCGTCTGCGACGGCACGGGCGAGATAAGCCTAGACGTGCAGTTCCTGCCCGACGTGGACATACCCTGCCCGGACTGCCGCGGCTCGCGCTATTCGCGCGAGGCCGGGCGCGTGCGCTATACGAACAAGCGCGGCGAAAGCCGCAGCCTGACGGAGCTTATGAGTATGGACGTGGACGCGGCGCTGGATTTCTGCTCCGGCCTGAAGGTGGTTAGCCAGAGGCTGGGCGTCCTTAGCAGCCTCGGCCTGGGCTACCTCACGCTCGGCGAGCAGACCCCGGCCCTCTCCGGCGGCGAGGCGCAGCGGCTCAAGCTCGCCAGCGAGATGGGCCGGCCCCAGGGCGGGAGCGTTTTCGTCTTCGACGAGCCGACGATTGGCCTCCACCCCCTGGATGTGCGCACGCTGCTTGGCGTTTTCGACACGCTCATAGCCCAGGGCGCGACCGTCATAGTCATAGAGCACGACCTCGACGTGATACGCTCGGCGGACTATATCATAGACATGGGCCCCGGCGGGGGAGAGGAGGGCGGCCGGGTCGTCTACTCCGGGCCGCCGGAGGGGGCGCGGTCCGTCCCGGAGAGCGCGACGGGCAGGTATATCTGAAGGCCGCGGCGCATATGATGTCCGCAGCTTTACACGGGGGGCGAGGAAGTTGGAAACTGGGATAGGCGCCCTCGCGGCGAGGTACCCCTTCCTGCGCGCCGGCGGCTACGGCCGCAGCGCCATGGGCAGGCCGCTGCAATACGCGGCCTTCGGCGTGGGGAAGGGCGCGGGGATATTCACCGCCGCCCACCACGCCAACGAGTGGATAACCTGCGCGGCGCTTATGGCCGCCCTGGAGGGCCTGTGCGCTCGCTGCGCCTCGGGGGACGCCGCGGCGCGGGAGCTGTACGCGAAGGCGAGGCTCGTCTTCGTCCCGCTCGTGAACCCGGACGGGGCGGCGCTCGCGCGCGGGGAGCTCGGCGGCGGGCCGTATTACGCCAGGGCGTCGGGAATAGCGTCGGGCTTCCCCGGCCTGCCCTTCCCGGAGGGCTGGAAGGCCAATATAGAGGGCGTGGACCTCAATTTGCAGTATCCCGCGGGCTGGAAGAGGGCGAGGGACATAAAGTACGCCCAGGGCTGGGACAGGGCGGCCCCGCGCGACTATGTGGGCCGCGCGCCGCTCTGCGCCCCGGAGGCCAGGGCCCTCGCCCTGCTGACCCTCCGCCTCCGCCCGCGCGCCGCGCTCGCCCTGCACAGCCAGGGCGGAGCCATATACTGGCAGTACGGCGGCAGCGCCCCGCCTGGGGCGGAGGAGCTGGCAGCGAGGCTTTCGGCCGCGAGCGGTTACGCGCTGGACTCCCCGCCGCCGGAGAGCGCGAACGCCGGATACAAGGACTGGATTATAGCCAAAATGGGCGTCCCGGCCTTCACGGCGGAGTGCGGCCTCGGCGAAAACCCGCTGCCTTTGACGCAGCTCGGCGCGATTACCGGGGCCGTGGCGGGCATGTGCCGCGCGCTTGCGGAGTATTGCGCGGCCGCTTGACTTATCGGCTCTTTGGGATATAATAAACGTGTTGACTTTATCGGGCGCGAGAGCCCGTATACGAAAGAGGTAAGAAAATGGACAGCACCAACTGCAACCACGACTGCTCATCCTGCTCTGAGAACTGCTCCTCCCGCAGCCCGGAGAGCTTCCTTAAGCAGCTCCATGACGGCAGCGCCGTCCGCCGCGTAATCGCCGTCGTAAGCGGCAAGGGCGGCGTGGGCAAGAGCCTCGTCACCGGCCTGCTCGCCTGCGAGATGCAGCGCCGCGGCCACCGCGCCGCCGTGCTCGACGCGGACGTCACCGGGCCGAGCGTGCCGCAGATGTTCGGCGTCGAGGGCCCGGCCCGCGGCGGCGAGGACTTCATCCTCCCCTGCAAGAGTACGGGCGGGATACAGCTGATGAGCATGAACCTGCTCCTCCCGCACACGACCGACCCCGTCGTCTGGCGCGGCCCCATCATAGCCGGCGCGGTCGAGCAGTTCTGGACCGACGTCATTTGGGACGACGTGGACTACATGTTCGTCGACATGCCCCCCGGAACCGGCGACGTGCCCCTGACCGTCTTCCAGAGCCTGCCCGTGAACGGCGTCGTCGTCGTAACGAGCCCGCAGGAGCTCGTCGGCATGATAGTCGAGAAGGCCGTCAACATGGCCAATATGATGAATAAGCAGGTCGTCGGCCTCGTGGAGAACATGAGCTATTTCACCTGCCCCGACTGCGGCAAGCGCCACAGCATCTTCGGCGAGAGCCATATAGACGAGACGGCGCAGCGCTTCGGCATCCCCGTCGTCGCCAAGCTCCCGATAAACCACGAGTACGCCGCCGGTTGCGACGCCGGCAGGATAGAGACGCTCGAGGTCCCCGAGCTCGGCGCGCTCGCCGACGTCATCGAGGGCATGTGAGGGCGTCCCGCCCACAGGACAACAGCGCGCGGGCCCGCGGGCGCCGCGCCGCATAACTCTCAATACGGCAGATACGGCCCCCAGACGGGGGCCGTATCGCCATGTACAGGTGGTTAGCGCATGATAACGCTTCTTTCCAGGATCTTTATAAAGGACCGCGAGGACACGCGCAGCCCGGCTGTGCGCCGCGCCTACGGTATGCTCTGCTCGCTTGTGGGCATACTGCTGAACGTCCTGCTCTTCGCGGGCAAGTACATAGCCGGCACGCTCGCGGGCTCCATCGCCGTGACGGCCGACGCCTTCAACAACCTCTCCGACGCGGGTTCGAGCGTCATCACCCTGCTCGGCTTCCGCCTCGCGTCCAGGAAGCCCGACCCGGGCCACCCCTTCGGCCACGGGCGCATCGAGTACATCTCCGGCGTGGCGGTGTCCATAATAATCATCGTCGTCGGCGTGCAGCTGGGGCTGGAGTCCATAGACAAGATACGCTCCCCCGAGCCGGTGGACGCGGGGACGCTGCCCATGCTTATACTTGCCGCTTCAATATGCGTCAAGGGCTACATGTATTTCTACAACCGCGCCGTGGGCAAGAAGATAAACTCCCCGGGTATGCGCGCCACGGCCTCGGATTCGCTCTCCGACAGCGTGGCCACGCTGGTGGTGCTGCTCGGTATGCTCGCCGCGCGGATATGGGGCGTCAACATCGACGGCTGGTCCGGCGCGGCCGTGGCGCTCTTCATCATCTGGAACGGCTTCAACGCCGCCCGCGATACGCTTAACCCCCTGCTGGGCCGCGCGCCCGACCCGGAGCTGGTGGAGCGCATATGCGCCATCGTCACGGCCCACCCCGAGGTCTTGAACGTCCACGACCTCGTCGTGCACGACTACGGCCCCGGGCGGCTGATGGTCTCGCTCCACGCCGAGGTGCCGGGCGACGGCGACATCTTCGAGCTGCACGACGCCATCGACACGGCGGAGTACGAGCTGCAGAAGGAGCTCGGCTGCGCGGCGGTCATACACATGGACCCCGTCAGCACCGACAACTCCAAGGTCGCCAACATGCGAGCCGCCCTCGCCGAGGCCGTCAGCGATCTCAAGCTCGGTATCACGATACACGACTTCCGCATAGTGGACGGCCCCACGCACACGAACGTCATTTTCGACGCCGTCCTGCCCAACGACAGCCCGCTGAGCGAGGAGGAGGCGAAGGCCAGGCTCGAGGGCATAGTCCGCGGCCTCTGGCAGAACACCCACCCCAAGGTGCATATAGACCGCCCGTTTGTATGAAAAGGCGCCGCGATTAATTCGCGGCGCTATTTTAAAAGCTCGCGCAGTTCGCCTATGGCGCGGCGCTCCAGGCGCGAGACCTGTACCTGCGATACGCCCAGGACGCGGGCGGCGGCGTCCTGCGTCATGTCGTGGAAGTAGCGCAGGGCGATTACCATGCGCTCGCGCTCCGGCAGGCGGCCTATGGCCTCGCGCAGGCTGACGCGCTCTATTATCCGCTCCATTTCGCTCTCGCCGGAGAGGCACTGCTCCAGGGTGAAGCCGTCCTCGCCCGTCTCGCGCTGGAGGCTCTCTGCGGGGGCGGCCGCGCTCTCCGCCGCCGCTATCTCTTCGGCGCTGAGGCCCGTCTCCGCGGCAAGCTCGGACACGCGGGGCTCGCGGCCCAGGCGCTGTTCGAGCGCGAGCCGCGCCGCGCGCACGGCCGATGCGCGCTCCTTCAGCGTGCGCGAGACCTTGACCGCGCCGTCGTCGCGCAGGAAGCGGCGGATCTCGCCGGATATCTTCGGCACGGCGTAGGTGGAAAACTGCGTCCCGTAGCTCTCGTCATAGCCCGCTATGGCCTTGAGGAAGCCCACGCAGCCGAGCTGGTAGAGGTCGTCGGAGTCCACGCCGCGGCCAAAGTAGCGCCTGGCCACGGACCATATCAGGCCGGAGTTGGCCTCCACCATCCTGCCGGCGGCCTCGCGGCTGCCCGCCTTGGCCTCGCGCAGGCACTCGGCGGCCTCTTCAGTCATGTCCGCTCCCGCGCCGCTCTATGCTCCGGCGCATGGCCACCGTGGTGCCGCGGCCGGGCTTGGAGCGCACCGTGAGCCTGTCCATGAAGCTCTCCATTATGGTGAAGCCCATGCCGCTCCTGTCCTCGCCGCCGGTGGTGAAGAGCGGCTCGCGGGCCTGGGCCACGTCCGCTATGCCGCGGCCCGTGTCCTTGACGGAGATCTCAAGCGTATCCCCGTCGATTATCCGCAGGCGCATGCTTATTTTGCCGATGCTGTCCGGGTAGGCGTGGACTATGCAGTTCGTGACCGCCTCGCTGACCGCCGTCTTTATGTCGCCCAGCTCCTCCATCGTCGGGTCGAGCTGGGCGGCGAAGGCCGCCGCCGCCGTGCGGGCCAGGCCCTCGTTTACGCTCCTGCTGGGGAACTCGATTTTTATGTAATTGTCGCCTTTCAAGTCGTTTTTCCTCCTCTTACGGGTATTATCCGCTCGATCCCGGCCGCGTCCAGCACGCGCAGCGGCTGCTTTGACGGATTGAGTATGCAGGCCCGGCCTCCCGCGCGGCGCATCCGCCGCTCCGTCTTGAGTATCAGCGCTATGCCCGCCGAATCCATGAACGTGAGCGACGAGAGGTCGAGCGCCGCGTCGCGCGGCAGGTATTCGTCCAGCAGCCGCTCTATGTCCGACATCGCCGCGCGCGCGCTGTGGTGGTCGAGCTCGCCCGCCAGGTGCAGTACCAGCCGCCCGGAACCGTAATCGGCCGAAATCCTCATTCGGCACCCCTCCTTTTCTTCCGCTTCAACAGTATTCTAACCGACCCGCCGCGCGGACGCGCTCGAAGGCCGTCGAGCGCAGAGAAAAAGGATTGGCGAGAGAATATATTGAAAAACAATAAATAATTCTTGCAATTCGATAAACACTGTGCTATGCTAAGGGCGAAAGGACGGTGTTCTTTTTGAATCAGAAATCGCTTTCAATATGGCTGCGCGTCATCTGCGCGGTCGGGATGCTCTGCACGCTCTTCCTCTCGCTTATGGTTATGCCGATGCTGGGCAAGGCCATAGCGTACGATTATGAGGAGCTCGCGTGGCTCTACTGGCCCTGCCTCGTATTCTTCTGGCTGACCGCGGCGGCGGTGCTCGCCGTCCTCGCGCTCGTGTGGCTCATTGCGCGCGACATCGGGAGGGACAGGAGCTTCACGCTGGCGAACGCGCGCCGGCTCGGCGCGTGCAGCGTGCTCGCGCTTGCGGACACGCTGCTCTACGCCTCGGCGGGCTGCGTGCTGATGGCCTTCCGGCTTGTGAACTTCGCGCTGCTCGTCCTGGGCGTCATACTCTGCGCCGTGGGCGCGGCGGTGAGCGTGGCCTGCGCGGCCCTCTCGCACCTCACGCGCAAGGCCGCGGACATGCAGAGCGAGAACGACCTCACGGTCTGAGGTGGCGGCTATGATAAGGATAAACCTCGACGTAATGCTGGCAAGGCGCAAAATGAGCCTCACGGAGCTATCCGAGCGCGTCGGCGTCACGCTCGCCAACCTCTCGATACTCAAGACCGGCAAGGCGAAGGCCGTGCGCTTCACCACCCTCGACGCGCTGTGCAGGACGCTCGACTGCCAGCCGGGGGACATACTTGAATACGCGCCCGGGGAGGCGGGGGAATGAAGAAATTGAAGCGCTGGCAGCGCAACCTAATCATAACCTGCGCCGCGCTCGCCCTGCTGCTCATGGTATTCGGCCCGGCGCTGTGGTCCGCGCTGCGCTATGTGGGCGCGGGCGTGTACGAGGCGAACTGGGGCCTCGCCATGCCGGAGGGGATAACGGAGCTCTACCGCACAGACAGCGGCGCGAGCTTCGGCGGCGACGGGTACCGCTACGCGGTCTACGAATACGCGGAGCCGGACGAGGAATTCGACTCGCTCCTGAACGCCGGCGCGGACGAATACATAGGCGCGCGTTTCAGCGAGATAGCGGACGCACTGGCCGTGCCCGGAAGCGAGCGGCCCGACCTCGGCGCGGACTACTCCTGGCGCGTGGGCCGGCGCCCCTTCGACGAGCGCGACAAGCTGTATATGATAAGCCAGGGCGGCAAATTGTATGCCGCCGAGCTCTTTATGTGAGGTGCCGCCGTGAACGAAAGGAAGCCCGTATACCGCCGCGCGCGGTTCTGGCTCGCCGTGGCCGCGGCGCTCATATTTCTGCTTCTGCGCGCGTTCGCCTGTGCGAACGGCCCGGACGGGGCCCATTCCCTCGACGCGCGGCGCTTCATGAATAACCGCGAGCTCTTTGAGCGGGCCGCGTCGCAGCTGCTCGCCATGGGCGAGACGGAAATTGAGCTGCCGGGCGTGAAAGACATCCGCGTCTGGGGCGAGGGCGGCGGG
>CALWYP010000025.1 GCA_944385795.1 uncultured Oscillospiraceae bacterium
ATCTCGCTGCCCCGGCATCCAGCCAGACTGTATTCAACCTGGTCAACTACTACTTCCTGCAGCAGGCCACGCCCTGGGGCGCGACCAGCTACTATCCCAATCAGCAGGTGACGGGCAAATATAACGCTGATCTTGTCTCGGCCCTCAAAAGCGGGAGCGGCCCGGTGCTTATTTCGTTCGTTTTCGGCAACAGATACTTTACTGCTGCAGAGCTGTATGATCACGATGCGGACATAAAGGGGCACGCCATAGTTGGCCTAAGCTGCAAGACGAACAGCAACGGCTCCCATGAGATCCTGGTTTGGGACCCCAATCTGCAGACAGTGGACAAATTGACCGTAAGCAGCGACAACAAGACGCTCAACTTTGTTGCCGGTGGATATACATATGCGCGCGTGTGCGCCATACAGCCTGTGAGCAGCTGTGCAAGTACCTTCGATAAGGTAAACATCCAGAAATATCTTTCGGGAAGCACGTCCGGGAAGGCAAGCAGCGGCATGTATACACTTGAAACCACTTTAAGCGACTTTACTCTTACGGCTGCAGACGGCAGCAAAGCAATTTTCAAGAACGGCGCGCCTGTCTCCGGTTCGTTGAACGTCGGCGTTAGCCTCATAGTCGGAGGCAGCGCGGCATCTCGCTATGTTCTGCCGGCCAGCAGCTCGTACTCTATCAGCACCGACCGGGACGTGACCGGTGAGGTCGCTATCTCGGCGGGCGGCACTTATGTAGAGCTGGAGAGCAAGGGATTCAACGCTTTTAGCATTTCAGGCAGCAGCGTCAGCGTATCTGCTGCCAGCGCCGGGCAGCAGAACATCTCTGTCACTGCCGACAAGCTGGGCAGCACATGGAACAGTGTAACGGTTAGTGCCGCGGATACGCGCCTCACCCTCGACGTGGGCGATTCGTCTGTAAAGGTCAGCTCTGCCAACAACGTCAGCGCCACAATAGTCGGCAGCAACGTGTACACGGATAAGAGCAGCGGTGCCAAGTCGGTAGCGGTCACTCCCGGCGGCGTGACTGTGTCGACAGCCTCCGACAGCCTGAGCGGCACGGAAGAGACGCCTGTGCGGTTCACGGACGTGCCCGACGGCGCGTATTACGCCGATGCCGTCAGGTGGGCGGTCGAAAACGGCATAACCACCGGCACCGGAGAAAACACGTTCAGCCCGGACGCTCCGTGTACCCGCGCACAGATGGTGACCTTCCTCTGGAGAGCCAACGGAAGTCCCGAGCCGAAGGACTCAGGTAACCGGTTCTCCGATGTATCTGCAGGAGCTTACTATTATAAAGCAGTTCTCTGGGCTGTTGAAAACGGCATAACCACCGGCACCGGGGCAACAACGTTCAGTCCGGATGCAACCGTCACGAGAGGGCAAACTGTAACCTTCCTCCATCGTGCGGCGGGTTCGCCCCAGGCAAGCGGCAGCAGGTTTTCAGACGTGGACAGTGACGCATACTATGCCGCCGCCGTGGCATGGGCCGTCGCAAACGGAATTACCGACGGTGTCAGCGCAACGTCGTTCGCCCCCGGAAGTCCATGCACCCGCGCGCAAATAGTCACTTTCCTATATCGTGCTAAGTAATCTATAGTGTACCAAAGGCTCAGAAGGATCAAACCTTCTGAGCCTTGTCTATTTCTTTTGGCAGTATCCTGCTGATACAATTGTAATATCAATCATTCAATTTGCAAATCAAAAAGCGCGGGCTGCGTGTCTTTAACTCCGTGAAACGCCCGACTCCCACTTGCTCACCGCCTGACGGGAGACGCCGACTGCGTCGGCCAGCTGTTCCTGGGAAATACCCTTGCTCTTGCGCAGGGCCTGGATCCTGTCTGAAATATTCATGTTATGCCTCCTTTCGGCGGTATAAGCATAGCAAATCGCCCGGTTGCTAGTCTACCAAGGCCGCTTGGAACCTTGTCAACCCCCGGTTGCGGCGTGTCGCCGGGCTCAGCGGCGGACGCGCAGCGCCATGGTGAAGTTGATAAGGGCCACGCCGCGGCGAAAAACGCGGTTTTCGCCCAACAGGGCATAGCCGCGCCGTTCAAAGAAGCCGCGCGCGGTTATCGAGGCGTGCGTATAGACGCGGCCGCCGCAGGCTTTTTCGATTTCGGCGCAGAGGGCGGCCGCCGCGCCGCGCCCCCGGTATTTGGGCGAGACATAGAGCCGGTCCAAATATCCGGCGCCCGTATCCGCGTCGGCAAAGCCGGCGAGCTCGCCCTCGCACACCGCGGCGAGGGACAGGCGGCCGTCAAAGGAGCGCTCCCAGGCGCCGGGGTCGTCGGCTGCCGCCGCCCAGGCTGCGAGCTGGGCGGGGCTGTAGTCCGCGGCGCAGAGGGAGAAAATACTGTCGCGGAAGAGCGCCGCGGCCGGAGCCGCGCCGGCGGCGGTGAGCGGGCGGAGCTCCATCAATACACCTTCGCGTCCACGAACCTCGCCAAATCCTCGGGGTTTATGACAATCTGCTCGCCGCGCATACCCGCGCTGACGGCTATCTCGTCGAAGAGGACGTAGGTTTCGTCGATGTAAGTGGGGTACTTCTTCTTCATGCCTATCGGCGAGCAGCCGCCGCGCATGTAACCGGTCAGGGGCAGCAGCTCCTTTACATGTATCATCTCCAGCTTCTTATTGCCGCTGGCCGCCGCGGCGCGCCTGAGGTCGAGCTCGTCGGCCACGGGGATGCAGAAGACGAGGATGCCGGTCTTGTCCCCGCGCGTAACCAGGGTTTTGAAGACCTGCTCTTCGGGCATGCCTATCTGCTCTGCGGCGTGCTTGCCGCTGAGGTCGGACTCGTCGTATTCGTACTCCGTCGTGCGGTAGGCGATGCCGGCGGCGTCCAGGAGCCGCATGGCGTTAGTCTTGGTCATGATTCAGCCCCCTTGAATATTTTTCACATACGGATTTGACATATGCGCCGTCGAGCCCGGGATAGGGGACGACCGGCGCGGGCTCGCCGCCGCAGGGCCTGAGCTGCCTGTGGTAATAGGCGAGGGAGCGCCAGGCGCCGAGCTTCCAACCGGTGGAGCGCATGGTGAAGAGGTAGCTGAAGCCGCACTTTTCATGCAGCCTCTCGCTCGGCGGGTTGGGCGTGGAGACCGTGCCGTAGGCGTTCACAAAGCCCTGCCGCGCCAGCAGCTCGCAGAGCGCGCCGTAGAGCGCGGAGCCCGCGCCGCGGCCCGCGGCCCCGGGCGCGAGATAGACGGACAGCTCCGCCGACCAGTCGTAGGCCGCGCGCTCGCGGAAGCGGTGGGCGTAGGCGTAGCCCGTGACCGCGCCGCCGCTCTCGCAGACCAGCCAGGGGTAGACGCGCATGGTCCCCTCTATGCGCCGGGCGAATTCGTCCGCGCCGGGCGCGGGGTATTCAAAGGTTATGGCCGTATCTATATACGGCGCGTATACGGCGGCGCAGGCCGCGGCGTCGGAGACGCTGGCGGGCCTTATCAGTCTGTTCATCCATATCACTTCTTTCCGTAGATACAACATATTTAAACCCTAAACGCCGCATACGTCAAGTGCGCGGAACTTAACTTTACACGGAACGTCACAATATGTATAATATGTAAAGGGAGGGACGCGCAATGAAACGTATTCTGACTCTCGCCGTGACCTTGCTTTTCGCGGCGCTGCTGCCTACGGCGGCTTTCGCCGACATGGGGCCAAAGCCCTCGGTGAGGATAAGCATCGAAGGCCTGGACCCGTACACAGCCTGCTACGGCACCCTGCTCAGCGAGAAGCCCTCCACAGGCCCGGCGACCGCCTATGACGGCACGAACCAGTACCTTGGCATGAACGACGAGGCAATTTGGCGCGCCTTTGTGGACTATTCCGACCCCGACGGCTACTACTTCCTGCAGGAGCTCTGGCAGTGCAACACGGACGGCAAGCTCTGGTGGGGCTATTACCCGCCGGAGGACTTTAAGCTCCTGCTCTATTTCCCGGACACGGGCGAGTTCGTCTCGAGCGGGAAGTACAGCGCCTACGCATTTTCAAGCTATTTCGACGCCGAGCTCACGGACGGGGGCGTAACGCTGCGGCGCAGCTACGACTACGGCTACGCCGCGCTCGGCTTCTTTGTCCGCTGCGTTTTTACTATAGCGCTGGAGATTGCGATAGCCTATTTCCTGTTCAAGCTCCGCTCAAAACGGCCGCTTACCGCCGTCGCGCTTATAAACACCGTCACCCAGGCCGCGCTCAACCTGGCCGTCAACATCATCGTGTACCTCAAAGGCAGCTTTCTCCTGGTCCCGCGCTTCCTGCTAATGGAGCTGGCCGTGTTCGTCGCAGAGGCCGTGCTCTACGACATGGCCTTCCGCCGCGCGGGCGCGCAGCTGCCAATGCGGCGCTGCTGGGCGCTCTCGGCCGTCGGGAACGCGGCGTCCTACGCCCTCGGGCTGGCGCTGGCCTACGTCATACCCGGGGTGTTTTAAAGGCCTGAGCAAAATGTTTACAGCCGCGCAAAACTTTCATACTTGTAAAAGCGGCGCAAAATGTTATAATAGTTTGTCGGCGTGGAGAGGTGTCCGAGTGGTTTAAGGAGCCGGTCTTGAAAACCGGTGACCCGGCAACGGGCCATGGGTTCGAATCCCATCCTCTCCGCCAGGGCAAACTATGCACGAAACGAGGGAAAGCATATGGGCGGCTTCAGGGTCATAACCGACGGCTCCGGGGACCTTCCGCAGGAGGTCATAAGGGAGCGCGGGATAACCGTTATCAACTTCTTTGTCATGCTCGGCGGCGGGGACTACCTGCAGCAGAACGTCGACATCAGCGACGACGGCTTCTATGAGTGGATGGTTACGCACCCGGGAGTATATCCCAGCAGCTCGACCCCCTCAACCCAGGACTATCTCAAGGTCTTCACCGAGGTGGCGAAGGCCGGCGAAAAGGCCATAGTCCTCTGCATTACCGAGAAGTTCTCGAACTCCTACCAGACGGCTAAGATAGCCGTCGACCTGCTGCACGAGGACTACCCCGACGCGGAGATCACCGTTATAAACACTATGGTGAACACCGTGCTGCAGGGCCTGATGGTTCTGGAGGCCTGCAACCTGCGCGACGCGGGCGTCAGCTATGAGGAGGCCGCCAGGCGGCTTATAGAGATACGCCCCTCCGGCCGCATCTTCTTCACCATCGGCAGCATCGACTACCTCGCCCACGGCGGGCGCATAGGCAAGCTGGCCGGCAAGGTGAGCTCCGTGCTGAGCATCCGCCCCGTCATAACGCTCAAGGAGGGCGAAATCTTCCTCGGCGGCGTGGCGCGCGGCAGGGCCAAGAGCCTCGACAAGACGCTTAAAAACGCCTACGACTATCTCAAAGAGACCTTCACAAGCCGGGACGAGTTCGAGCTGTGCCTGGGCTACGGCTACGCCTACGACGAGGCCGTGGAGTTCCGCGCCCGGGTGGAGGCCATGCTCGAGGAGCTGGGCTTCGGCGGCGGGGGCGAGATACACATAACGCATATAAGCTCCGTCATCGCCGTGCACACCGGCCCATACGCGCTGGGCATAGGCATACTTGGCAAGGCGAGGCTGGACTGATTGAATTGTGAATTAAGGAAGGCCGCCCGATCCGGCCTTCCTTTTTCATAGGCCCGGCGGGCGGCGCTTGAATTCGGATATGAGAAGGGGATTGGCATGGACAAGGCTTATGAGCGCTTCCTGCGCCTGCTGCTCGCCTGCGGCCACGGCGCGGCCATAGAGCAGTGCTGGCGCATGACGCGGGAGCAGTTTGACGCCTATCTCGCGGAAAACCCTGTTACGGACGCCCAGCGCGCGGTGATGGAGGAGCTGCGCGCCCGGCTGGGGCTCGAGCCCATGGACGACCCCTGGGGCTATATACACGATCTGCAGGCCGGCTTCGATTACAGCGGGATAGAATTCACAGGCCCGGAGTATGTGGCCGAAGCCAGGCCGGAGGCCGTGGCGGAGCCCGGCTGGGCGGTATATTACGGCCCGCGCGGGGACGAGCCCGGCCGGGAGACGCCGCTGATGCGGGATTTCCGCGCCTTTGGCGAGCGCTGGACGGCGCTGGCGCTCTACTTCTGCCAGGAGGGCCTGGTGCTGCACCTGGCTCGGGAGGTGGAGCCGCTGGCCTTCCGGGCCTTTATGGAGCGCAACGGCCTCAGCTTCGCGGACGGCGGGCGGGAGTACTCCGTCGCGGAGCGTATGCGGATTGAGGCCGAGAACCCGCTCAACCTGGGCTTTGGCTCAACGCTCATAATAAACGGCGAGCGGGTGGATTCGAGCGGCGGCAGCGGCTTCGGCTGGATTTCCCTGCCCGGCGCGGAGAACCCCTCGCGCGGCTGGCTGGAGCATTACGGCCTTGACCGCGACTACTGCTGGAGCTTCCACACCCTGCGCTTTCCGCGGCGGGGCGCGGAGGCGCTCGAAAGCCTTGCGCTCGAGCTCAGGCCCGACTGCGTCGAGCTGCCCGGCGCGGTTTTCACCGCCGCCGAGGGCGAGAGCGTGCTCCTGCGCCACCCGTTCACGGGCGCGGAGTACACGCTGACCGCGCTCAGCGCCGTACAGGAGACGGTGGACGCGCCCGACTACCCGGACGTCGAGTTCCCGCGCCGCTGCCTTGCCATGAGCTATGCCGTCGAGCCGGAGGCCCCGGGCCTTACGCTGCGCGACGCCCGCGAGGGCGACAGGGCGCGCAGTAAGGACGGAGGCTGCTGCGCCGCCGCCACGGCGGTCATTGCCTCCGGCGGCGAGGGCCTTGAAGCGGCCTCCTCGCTCTACTTTGAGCCGCCGGAGAACATAGAGTGGCTGCCCGTCTGGCGCGTGGAGCGCGGCGGGACGGAGACTGTGGAGCTGAAATAGCGGTAATTTAACGGCCCGCGCAAAGCGCGGGCCGTTTTGTTTTCAGCGCCGGCGCTCGAGCTCGTCAAGCATCTCGCGCAGGTATTCGCCCATGGGGCGGGAGGACTTGAAGGGCCGGAAGAAACGCGCCTTTTCGTGCCTCTCGTCCTGATAGGCGCGCACCCTCTGCTTGAGCAGCTCCCAGCGCACGACGGCGCCGTTCTCGTCCGCCCAGGCGCGCAGCTTCGCCATCAGGCCCGCCGAGTGTACGGCGTCGACGATGAAGACCCCGAAGAAGAGCCCGATAAAAAAGCTGAAGGCGAGGTTGCCCGACAGCCAGGCCAGGGCGTCGAGTATGTGCGGGTGGATAAAAAAATAATAGACGGCCACGAGCAGGGCCCAGGCCGCGGAGAATTTGGGGCAGATTATGCCCTGTATGTTGCCCCACTGGCCGCGGTAATCCCAGAGGCGCACATGCAGCACCTTCAGGCTCAACACGCCGGCTATGTACTCTATGGCGGTCATGGCCGCGGCCCCGGCGGCGAATAGGGCCGCGCGCGTCCAGAAAACGCTCTCGAAAACGCTGTACTTCTCCAGCGAGACGATGAGGTACAGCGCGCACAGGCCCAGGCCGTAGAGCGGCACCCAGGGCCCGGCGCAGAAGCCCGGGTTAATCCACTTGCGCTCCGGGTTCGCCGAGGAAAAGAAACGGCGGAAAACGAGCTCCGCCGCCCAGCCGGCGACGGAGCCCATGCAAAAGAGGAAGGAAAGTATTAAAAACTGAGGCATATCAGTTTAATTTCAGGCGGCGCGGGAGGCGCGCAGGAAGCTGGGGCGGGCGTAGCTCGGATAGGTCTCCACCGGGCAGGGCTCGGAGCTCACGCCGGGGACGGAGCCGTCGGCCGCGTCGACGTAGCAGGTCCAGCGCAGCTCGCAGGCGTTGAACTCCACGCGCCAGCAGCCGGCCTCGGCGCTGACGTCTATGTTCTCCGCGCTGTCAAGCCCGCACTCGTTGAGGGCCAGGAGGGCGGCGGTCTCGGGGGCGATATTGTAATTGAAGTTAGTCATTTTAATTTCTCCTTTAAGGTGTTGTTTGTTTTTGATGGCTTTAATATAAGGGAGAAAAATTAAAGTAACATTAAAATTCAAAAGAAATTTGAGTTTCTTTTTTCCTGCGGCGCGGGGGCGCCCGGAGCTCCGGCGCGCGCAAAACCGCCCCGGGAGGGGGGCCCGGGGCGGTTTCGTTTTTGAGGGGGACCCGGGGACTGGGGGGAGTCCCCGGGGATGGTTTCCCTGCGCGGTGGGGGACCTGCGCAGGAAACTGAAAAAAGAGAGGGGAAAAAGAGGTGTGCCGACGGCTTCCGCCGTCTACGCTTAGTATATTACAGGCAAATAATTAACGGGTCATTAGAATTTTGTGAGCAAAGCATGAATTCCTGTGAATTATCTTTTAACAAATCTTCAACAAGCCCTTGCGCGCCGGGCGCAATAACTATATAATGTTCAAGGCCTGAAAAACCAGGGGAGAGGCCGAGAAAAAGCCCCGCGCCGCGGGGGAAGAGAGGAAAGGGATAGGAAATGAACAAGAAAAACATTGGCGCGGAGCCAATATACGACGCCCGCGCGCTCGGCGCGCCCAGGATGTTTGTCCTCGGCGTACAGCACATGTTCGCCATGTTCGGCGCGACGGTGCTGGTGCCGACGCTGACGGGCCTTTCTGTCAGCGTGACGCTGCTCTTCGCGGGCCTCGGCACGCTGCTTTTCCACATACTCGCCAAGGGCAAGGTCCCGGCCTTCCTGGGTTCGAGCTTTGCTTTCATCGGCGGCTACGCCGCGGTCGCGCCCATGCTGCTCGACGAGGCGGGCAACGCCACCATACCCAACACGGAAATGCTGCCCTACGCCTGCTTCGGCGTGGCCTGCGCGGGCCTCGTCTACCTCGTGCTGGCGGCGGCATTCAAGGCCTTCGGCGTGAAGCGCGTCATGCGCTTCTTCCCGCCCATTGTCACCGGCCCCATTATAATAAGCATAGGCCTCTCGCTCTCGAGCTCCGCCGTGGACAACTGCTCCGCCAGCTGGCCCGTGGCCATGGTCGCCATCCTGGTGGTCATCGTCTGCAACATCTGGGGCAAGGGCATGATAAAGATTATCCCCATCCTCCTCGGCGTCATAGTTAGCTATGTGGCCGGCGGCATAGCCGGGCAGGTGGACTTCACCGCCGTGCGGGAGGCGCCCTGGATAGGCGTCCCCGTGGTCTGGAGCGAGACGGTCTTCGGCCTCCTCGGCCGCGACGACCTCGACGCCGGGCTGCTGCTCACCGCCGCGATTACGATAGTCCCCATCTCTCTTGCCACCGTGGTCGAGCACATAGGCGACATGTGCGCCATCTCCTCCACCTGCGCGCGCAATTATATCGAGGAACCCGGCCTGCACCGCACCCTCACGGGCGACGGCCTCGCCACCAGCCTCGCCGCGCTCTTCGGCGCCCCGGCCAACACCACCTACGGCGAGAACACCGGCGTCCTCGCCCTCAGCCGCGTCTACGACCCGCGCGTCATCCGCATCGCCGCCGTGCTGGCGATCGTGGTCAGCTTCTGCCCCAAGTTCGCCGAGCTCGTCCACGCCATGCCCACCGCCACGATAGGCGGCGTCAGCCTCGTGCTCTACGGCATGATAAGCGCCGTCGGCGTTCGCAACGTCGTCGAGAACCGCGTCGACTTTACCAAGAGCCGCAACGTCATTATCGCCGCGCTGATACTCGTGCTCGCAATCGGCGTCACCTACTCCGGCGAGGGCGCGATACATATAGGCGCCGTCAGCTTCTCCGGCCTCGCCACCGCCGCCATCGTCGGCATCGTCCTCAACGCCGTCCTGCCCGGCAAGGACTACGAGTTCGGCTCCGACCTCCAGGGCGACACCAGTGTCAACTTCAAAGTGTAAGACGCCCGCCGCCCGGCCATCGCCGGGCGGCGGATGCTTGAACGGCGCGAAAACCCTTGACAAATCGCGGATTTCGTGTATAATTTATAGGCCTGCCGGGACCGGCGGGCTATCCTTGCCTGCGCTTTTGCAGGCCACATGTCCAGAAGGAGGTGCACAAATGGCTAAAACAAGCGAAAAGTACGAAGTGATGTATATCATCCGCCCCGACCTCAGCGAAGAGGAGACCGCGGCCCTCGTCGAGCGCTTCAAGACGCTTGTCGAGCAGAACGGCACTCTTGATGAGATGGAGGAAATGGGCAAGCGCAAGCTCGCCTATGAGATCAACTATCTCACCGAGGGCTACTATGTGCTCGTCAAGTTCACGAGCGGCCCCGAGTTCCCCGCCGAGCTCGACCGTATCATGGGCATTACCGACGGTGTTATCCGCAGCCTCATCACCAAGCGCCCCGAGTAATAAGGAGGAGAGAGGATGCTTAACCACATCGTCCTCATGGGCCGCCTGACCCGCGACCCCGAGCTGCGCTACACGCAGTCGCAGATCCCTGTTGCGAGCTTCCGCATAGCCGTCGACCGAGACTTCGGCCGCGGCGAGGAGCGTCAGACCGACTTCATTGACATTGTCGCCTGGCGTTCGACCGGCGAGTTCGTCAACAAGTATTTCCGCAAGGGCAGCATGATTGCCGTCTCTGGCCGCCTGCAGATGCGCGATTGGACCGACCGCGACGGCAACAAGCGCACGAGCGCCGAAGTCGTTGCGGACAACGTCTATTTCGGCGACAGCGCCCGCCGCGACGGCGAGGCCCGTTCCGACGGCGGCTACGACCGCGGCTCCGGGAACTCCGGAGGTTACGACCGCGGCTCCGGCAGCTACGGCGGCGGCTACGACCGCCAGAGCTACGGCGGCAGCCGCCAGGGCTCCGGCAGCTACGGCCAGGGCCAGCAGCAGAGCGCCCCCGCCCCGAGCGCCTTTTCCGAGCTCGACGGCGACGACGGCGAACTGCCGTTCTAATCCGGCAGCCCCCGCAAAAGCGGGGCGCGGCGTCTAAGCGGCGTATTTTCCGCCTGGCTTCGTGAAATCTCCTTGAAATACACAAAGTATTCCTGCGGAGCTTTCACTTCCCCAGACAAAAAATCTGCTCGCTTATCCGTTCGCTACCGCTTTCGCAGCGGCTGCCAAAGAGTTGCACACTGTGCGTCCGCCCTGCGGCGACGCCTGTAGAATCCGGCAGCCCCCGCAAAGCCCTACCGCTTTCGCAGCGGCTGCCAAAGAGTTGCACACGCCGCGCGTTCGCCCAGCGGCGGCGCCTGAATGGCGTATTGGGTGAAAACATTACTTTGTACTGGAGGTATAACCTTGGCTTTCGATAACAAGAATAAGGGTCGTAAGCGCAAAAAGGTATGCCAGTTCTGCGTCGACAAGGTCGCTTACATCGATTATAAGGACACTGCGAAGCTCAGGAAGTTCGTCTCCGAGCGCAGCAAGATCCTGCCCCGCCGCACCACCGGCACCTGCGCCATGCACCAGCGCGAGCTGACCGAGGCCATCAAGCGCGCCCGTCAGATCGCCCTGCTTCCCTACGTCACCGACTAATAAAAAGGGGCCCGCACGGGCCCCTTTTTTCATGGAACGCGCCTATCCTTTTATGTTCGGGACGCTTTCGTCGTTCGTCACCCAGTCGCGGACGTGGATAGTCTCATGCTCGCCCTCGCCGCGGCTGACCACGACCTGCGTGATGCCGGCGTTGATTATGAGGCGCTTGCACATGGAGCAGGGCATGGTGTCCGCCAGCATGGCGTCAGTCTTCGCGTCGCGGCCCACGAGGTAGAGAGTCGCGCCAAGCATATCCCGGCGCGCGGCGGAAATGATCGCGTTGGCCTCGGCATGGACGCTGCGGCAGAGCTCGTAGCGCTCGCCGGAGGGGATGCCCAGGTCCTCCCGCGCGCAGAAACCGACGTCGGAGCAGTTGAGCCGCCCGCGCGGCGCGCCGTTGTAGCCGGTGGAGATAATCTCGTCGTTGCGCACTATTATCGCCCCGTACTTGCGCCTCATGCAGGTGGAGCGGGCCAGCACGGCGTCGGCTATGCCGAGATAGTATTCGGCCTTGCCCGTGCGATTGTCCATGTAAATCACCTCTTGCGGATATTTTACGGTCTGGCAGGTGAATAGTCAAGATGAATAAGCCAAACTACCAGCTTGAACTTGATAAAATCACGGCCGCGCTGGATTACCGGCCCGGGCTGCTGCTGCACAGCTGCTGCGGGCCCTGCTCGACCTATGCGCTCGAGTATTTGACCAGATATTTTGACGTCACGCTCAGCTATTATAACCCCAACATACAGCCGCAAAGCGAATACGAGCTCCGGCTTGAGAACCAGCTCAAGGTGCTCGGGCATATGCCTGGCGTGAAGCTCGCGCCCTGCGCCTACGGCGCAGAGGCCTATGACGAGGCCGTGCGCGGCCTGGAGGGCGAGAGCGAGGGCGGCGCCAGGTGCACGGAGTGCTTCCGGCTGCGCCTTGGCTTCGCCGCGCGCGAGGCAGCGCGGCTGGGGCTCGAATATGTGGGCACGACGCTAACCGTCTCGCCGCACAAGGACGCGGGGAGGATAAACGCCATCGGCCGCGCCATGGCCGAAAAATACGGCGTTAAATGGCTGCCCGGCGACTTCAAAAAGCGCGAGGGCTATAAGCGGAGCATAGAGCTCTCCCGCGAGTTCGGCCTGTACAGGCAGGACTACTGTGGCTGCCTTTTCTCAAAGCGGGACTGAATACGCTATTTTAACCTCATACATTCCGCGGTTTCCACACCCGCGTTGATGTAATATCTAAACCAAAATGGGAGGCTACCAACCATGAAATTCACAGTGAAAAACCTTGCCTTCGCCGCGGTCGTCGGCGCAGCCTACTGCGCGCTGACGGTGCTGCTCGCGCCCATATCCTTCCCGGCCGTGCAGTTCCGCGTTGCGGAGGCTCTTTGCATCCTGCCGGCCATCATGCCAGTGAGCGCCTGGGGCCTCTGGCTGGGCTGCGCCCTCGCCAACTTCTTTGGCGGCTACGGCCTGCCCGACATAGTCTTCGGCTCGCTCGCCACGCTGGGCGCGGGGCTCTGCGCCGCCGCCATAGCGAAGAACCGCCCCCAGCCGCTCGGCTTCGGCCGCTGCATACTCGTGTGCGCCATGCCCGTAGTCTGGAACGCGCCCATCGTCGGCGCGGTAATAGCCTTTACAAGCGGCGCCTTCTGGGCGGCCTTCCCGCTCACCGCGCTGCAGCTAGCCGTGGAAGAGGCCGGGGTCATGTTCATAATCGGCCTGCCGCTCATGAAGCTGCTGCCCCGCAGCAGGGCCTTCATGGCCGTGGCGGGGGCATAAAACGGTTCAACCGCCCGCCGGGTTATCCCGGCGGGCTTTCTGCGCCCGGCGTTGTGCGCGCGGGCGGCGCGTGATATAATGTATGGCAAAAAAACGGAGGCGGAGCGTATGAAGACTGTGGGGCTGATAGGCGGGATGAGCTGGGAGAGCACGCTGTACTATTACGAAAATCTCAACGGGTACGCCGCCCGGGAGCTCGGCGGGCTGCATTCGGCCAAATGCCTCGTATACAGCGTGGACTTTGCGGAACTCGAGCCGCTGCAGGCGGCGGGGAAGTGGGACGAGTGCGGCCGGATAATGGCCGCGGCCGCGCGGAGCCTCGAGCGCGCGGGGGCGGATTTCCTGGCGCTTTGTACGAACACGATGCACATCGCCGCCCCGGCGATAGAGCGCGCGGCCAAGATACCGCTGCTGCACATCGCCGACGCGGCGGCGGACGAGCTCTCCCGGCTGGGCGTCAGGCACGCCGCGCTGCTCGGGACGCGGTATACGCTCAGGAACGGCTTCCTGGCCGAACGCCTCGCCGCGCGGGGAGTGGAGACGCTGCTGCCGCCGGAGCCGGACATAGACGCCCTCGACGCCGCCATCTTCTCCGAGCTCTGCCTAGGCGTGGTGAGGGACGAGACGCGAGGGCTGTATCTGGACGCCGCGCGCGCCCTGATAGGGCGCGGGGCCGAAGCCGTGCTGCTCGGCTGTACCGAGCTGGGTATGCTTGTAAAGCCCGGCGACCTGCCGGCGCCGGTGATAGACAGCGCCGGGGCGCATGTAAAGGCAATCTGGAACGCGATGGCCAACGGCTGAGAAGGCCTGAAGCGCCCTAAAAGCAAAACCGGAGCCATATTGGCTCCGGTTTTGAAAAGAAGCATCATAAACGCCTAGCCCCGTAAAGGGCAAAGGAGCGAAGCAAACTTTGCCCCGCCGCGCAAAAGAACAAATCCGAAGCCGGAGGCTTCGGATTTGGAAGGAGGAGCAAGGGAGCGGGCGGATGACGTCTTTTTTGCCGCAGGCATAAAAAGGCGCTGGAGCAAAGCGGACTTTGCTCCGACGCAGGATAGGTGCCATTATCGCGCCAGCCTGAAATAAAAAACCAACTGCGAGCCCAGCGCAGCGGGTCGCAGTTGGAAAGGAGCCGCGACAGAATGAGTGAGAGGTGACTTTTGCAAAAAAGCCGCCGCGAACGATATGACGTCCGCGGCGACGTGGCGCGAGTGTTCTTACAGCATTTGAGCGTATAGCCGCCCACCAAAAAACAAAATCGCAACCCAGCAAAGCGGTTGCGATTTTGAAAGGAGGCGCAAGGTAGCGAACGCAGTTTTCGGCAAAAGGCGAAGCCTGACGCCGGAAACGGAGTTGAGCGAACTTTGCGCCGACGTGGCGCGGAAGGAGGGATTTGAACCCTCGCCCGGCTTTAGACCGGCTACTCCCTTAGCAGGGGAGCCCCTTCGGCCTCTTGGGTACTTCCGCATGACTAAAGCCTGTATATGATAGCACATGGCGCGGCGCTTGTCAAGATTGACAGCGGAAGAAAAATAGGTTATTCTCTGCTCATGAGATACGACACTGTGATATTTGATTTGGACGGCACGCTGCTCGACACGCTAGACGACCTCACGGACGGCGTCAATCATGCGCTCGCGGACTTCGGGTACCCCCTTGCCACGCGCGGGCAGATCCGTTCCCGCCTGGGCTACGGCTCGGCCCATCTAATAGCCGAGAGCGTCCCCGGCGGCCGGGACAACCCCGACTACCAGGCGGTATTCGACGACTACCTCGATTTTTACCGCGCGCACTCCTCTGTGAAGACGGCGCCCTATCCCGGGACGCTGGAGCTGCTCGGGCGGCTGGCCGGCCTCGGCGTGCGCTGCGCCATCGTCTCCAACAAGCCGGACAGCGCCGCGCAGATACTCTCCGAGCGCTGGTTTTCCGGGCTCGTGGCGGCCACGGTGGGCGAGAGGGAGGCCGAGGGCATAAGGCGCAAGCCCGCGCCGGACAGCCTGCTGGAGGTCATGCGCCGCCTGGGCGCTTCGGCGCCGCGCACCGTCTACGTCGGCGACAGCGAGGTGGACATAGAGACGGCGGCTAACGCCGGGGTGGACTGCATCTCCTGCACCTGGGGCTTCCGCACGCGCGAGCAGCTCATAGCCAGCGGGGCGAAAGTGCTGGTATCGGACATGGCCGGGCTCGAGGAGAGTCTGAAATAAATATTTGCTTGACCCCGCGGCCGCCCGGGTATATACTTTTTCCAGAAAAATAGAGGGAAGGTATACCTATGGGGCCTCTGGGCTGGATAGTGATAATAACGGCGGTAGCCGGCGTGGGCGGAACTGGCCTGGGCGGGGTTATCGCCGCTTTTTTCCGCCGCGACTCCAGCAGGATAGTGAGCCTGCTGCTCGCCTTTGCGGGCGGCATAATGTGCGGCGTCGTCAGCTTCGACATGATCCCCGGCGCGATGCTGCCGGAGGGCGCGGCGGAGGAGACGGACGTCTTCTTCGTGATCTTCGGCGTCATGCTCGGCTACGCCGTGATCTGGCTGCTCAACTACTGGATAGACAAGAAGACGAACCACGAGATAGAACATATAGACGCCGACCACCCCAAGACCGCTGACGGCCTGGACGAGCTCATACACGCCGACCACTACGCCCGCCACGAGCGCGAGAGCGAGGACGGCGGCCCCGCCAACCCCTACCAGCTCTTTGTCGCCGGCGTGGTCATGGCCTGCGCGATAGCGCTGCACAATATGCCCGAGGGCATGGTGATAGGCGCGAGCTACGCCGGCAATACCGCCGCGGGCGTCTTCAGCGGGACGGGCATGGTGATGGCCGTCATAATCGGGCTGCACAATATCCCCGAAGGCATGGCCGTGGCCGTGCCGCTCATTTCAGGCGGGCAGAAGCGCTGGAAGGCCATACTTATAACCGCCCTGTCCGGCGCGCCCACGATAATAGGCGCCCTGCTCGGCTACTGCCTGGGCACCCTCTCGCCCATGTGGCTGGCGCTCAGCCTCAGCTTCGCCGCGGGCGCGATGTACTATGTGGTCTTCGGCGAGCTCATGCCGGAGGCGATACTGATGTGGCGCAGCAAGCTCCCCGCCCTTGCCACCGTGATAGGTATACTCGTGGGCCTTATGATAATATATGTCTGATCCCGGCCGGGCGGAAATACCGCCCGGCGGTTTTTTAGAAAAAACCCTTGACTTTCAATGAAAACCGTGTATAATATCTTTTGCACCTAGCGGGATTGTGTAAAGGTAGCACAGCGGACTCTGACTCCGTATGTGAGGGTTCGAATCCTTCTCCCGCTGCCAGGGCGACTCTTATGAGTCGCCCGTTTTTTCGTATAGAGGTGTTTTATGAAACGATTGCTTACCTTTTTAATCGCCCTGGCCATGGCGCTCGCGCTCGCCGCCTGCGGCCGGGAGCCGGCCGGGGAAGAGGACGAAGGCCTGTCCGTCGTGACCACCGTTTTCGCGCCCTACGACTTCGCGCGCACGCTTGCCGGCGACCTCGGTACGGTGACGATGCTGCTGCCCCCCGGCAGCGAGGCCCATTCCTACGAGCCGACGCCCAAGGACATACTGGCCATACAGAACGCCGACGTCTTTATCTACGTCGGCGGAGTCTCGGACGCCTGGGTGGCCGACGTGCTGGACTCCGTCGCGGGAGACGTGCGCGCCGTGACGCTGATGGACTGCGTGGAGCTCCTGGAGGAGGAGACGGTGGAAGGCATGGAGGGCGGGGACGGCCATGAGGGCCACGCCCACGCGACGGAGTACGACGAGCACGTCTGGACGAGCCCGCGCAACGCCATGCTTATCTGCGACAGGATAGCCGCGGCGCTCTGCGAGGCCGACCCGGGGCACGAGGCGTCTTACAAGGCCCGGCTCGCCGCCTACAAGCTCGAGCTCTCGCGCCTGGACGCGGAATTCAAGTCCATCGCCGCCCACGGCGAGAGGGATACGGTAGTCTTTGCCGACCGCTTCCCGCTCCTCTACTTCGCGCGGGCCTACGGGCTCGAGTATTACGCGGCCTTCCCCGGCTGCTCGGAGGACGCCGAGCCCAGCGCGGCCACAGTGGCCTTTATAATAGATAAGGTCAGGCAGGAGGATATCCCCGTCGTATTCCACGTCGAGCTCTCGAACGAGGACATGGCGGACACGGTGTGCGGGGAGACGGGCGCCGCGAAGCGGCAGTTCAACGCCTGCCACAACGTGACCCGCAGCCAGTTCGAGGAGGGCGTCACCTACCTTGACCTGATGTGGGAGAACGCGGAAGCCCTGAAGGAGGCCCTGAATTGATGCCCCTTATTAAATGCGAAAACCTCTCCTTCGCCTACTCCGGCGAGACGGTGCTCTCGGGCGTGGGCTTTGAAGTAAACGCAGGCGACTACCTGTGCATCGTCGGCGAGAACGGCTCGGGCAAATCTACGCTTGTGCGCGGCATCCTGGGCCTCAAGGAGCCCTCCGGCGGCTCCATTAGCTACGGCGGGGGCCTCAGGCCCGACGGGATAGGCTATCTACCGCAGCAGACCGAGGCCCAGCGGGATTTCCCCGCGAGCGTCTTCGAGGTCGCGCTGTCCGGCAGGCTCAACTCGCTGGGCGGGCGCTTCTTCTACTCGAAGGCCGATAAGGCCGAGACGGAGCGCAACCTCGAGCGCATGGGTATGCTCGAATACAGGGACCGCTGCTACCAGGAGCTCTCCGGCGGACAGCAGCAGCGCGTGCTGCTCGCCAGGGCGCTGGGCGCGACGAGCAAGCTGCTGCTCCTGGACGAGCCTGTCGCGGGCCTGGACCCCGTGGCGACGGGCGAGATGTACAACCTTCTCAAGCTCATAAACCTCTGCGACGGCGTCACCGTGGTCATGGTGTCGCACGATATACACGCCGCGCTCCGCTACGCGACGCACATATTGCAGCTGGGCCACACGCAGCTCTTTTTCGGCAGCGTGGCCGAGTACCGCAATTCGGACGCCGCGCGCATATTCAAGGAGGGAGGGGCGGTATGATCTTCCTTGAAATGCTCTCTTACCCCTTCCTGGCCCGGGCGATGCTCGTGGGCGTGCTCGTCTCGCTCTGCTCGGCGCTGCTGGGCACCTCGCTGGTGCTCAAGCGCTACTCGATGATAGGCGACGGCCTGAGCCACGTCGGCTTCGGCGCGCTGGCCATAGCCTCCGCCTTCGGCTGGGCGCCCCTCGCCGTGGCCGTGCCCGTCGTGGTCGCGGCCGCCGTCGTACTGCTGCGCGTGAGCCAGGCGCGCAGCGCCATAAAGGGCGACGCCGCCGTCGCGCTCATATCCTCGAGCGCGCTGGCCGTGGGCGTGCTGGTGATAAGCCTCACCAGCGGCGTGAACACCAACGTCTCCAACTATATGTTCGGCTCCATCCTCACCGTCTCCCGCGCCGACGCCGTGCTCAGCGCCGTGCTCTGCGCGGCGGTGCTCGTATGCTATACCCTGTTTTACCCGCGGCTCTTCGCCGTCACCTTCGACGAGACCTTCATGCGCGCCACGGGCGGCAAGGCCGGCCGCTATAACCTGCTGCTCGCCGTACTCACCGCCGTCACCGTCGTGCTCGGTATGCGCATGATGGGCGCGCTGCTGATCTCAAGCCTGATAATCTTCCCGCCGCTCGCGGCCATGCGGGTGTTCAAGACCTTCAAGAGCGTGACGGCCTGCTCCGCCGCGCTGAGCGTCGCCTGCTTCGTCATAGGCATGACGGCGAGCTACGCCCTCGAGACGCCGAGCGGGGCGAGCGTGGTCTGCGCCGACATCCTGGCCTTCGCCCTCTTCGCGGCCATAGGCGCGGCGGGGAAGCGCGGCGTCCGCCGCGCGCGGGGCGGAAAAAACGGCGCTGGAAATGAATAATCGCCATATTATTCATAATATTTTGGATAACGGCGGTTAAGATACGGAAATAGACGCAAAATATCGCATAAATTTTCACCTCGACGGTTGACAAACCACCGCCGGGGTGATATTATTTCCAAAGCCGGGGTTAACCCGGCAAAGTAAAAGCTATGGAAAGAGGATAAGTAATGAAGAAGATTCTTGCTCTTATGCTTGCGCTCGTGATGGTCTTCGCCCTCGCCGCCTGCGGCGAAGCCGAAACTGAAGAGACCACCCCTGCCACCGAGCCCGCCGGCGAGGAGACCACTCCCGCCGAAGAAACCGCCCCCGCCGAGGAGACCGACCTCTCCGAGCTGAGCCTCGACGAGCTGCTCGCCGAGCTCGAGACCGTCACCGAGGGCACCCTGACCGTGGCCACCAGCCCGGACTTCGCCCCCTATGAGTTCTACGCCATCGACGAGAACGGCGAGCCCGTCCTCGCCGGCTTCGACCTCGCCCTCGCCCGTTACATAGCCGATTACCTCGGCCTCGAGTGCGAGATCGTCCCGATGGACTTCGACGGCGTCCTCAATGAGATCGCCATGAAGACCGTCGACATGGGCATGGCCGGCCTGAGCCCGGATCCCGCCCGCGAAGGCGCCATGGCCTTCTCCGACCTCTACTACCTCGGCGGCCAGAGCTTCGTCAGCGTCAAGGACAAGGCTGACCAGTTCACCAGCCTCGAGGACCTTGCGAACCACCCCGAGTACCAGATCGGCGCGCAGAACGGCTCCATCCAGGCCGACCTCGCCAACGAGTACGCCGCCCCCGAGAGCGTCGTCATCCTGACCAAGGTCACCGACATCGTGGCCGAGCTCGTCAACGGCGGCCTTGACGGTGCCTTCATCGAGACCGCTGTCGCGGCCAACTACGCCGTCTCCAACCCCGACCTCGAGATCATCTTCGACGTCCCCTATGACCAGGCCGGCAGCTCCATCGGCGTGCAGCTCGGCAACCCCGTCCTGCTCGAGTGCGTCAACCGCGCCATAGCCGCCGCCATTGACGACGGCAGCATGGATACCTTCGTGGCCGAGGCCAACGAGCTCTCCACCGGCGAGACCTATGAGGGCCTGCTCGACGAGAACGGCTCCGTCCCTGAGGTTGGGACCGCCGCCGGCGACGCGGCCACTGCCTGAGCTAATCCGGCTTGATTGAGTAAATAATGGGCCCCTCCCCACAAGGGAGGGGCTTTTTTAAAGGAGTTGTACGTTAATGTTCACACAAGCCGGTTTTGAGGCCGCGTTTGCATACTGGCCTATGTTCCTGGAGGGCGTGCTGTGCACGGTGCTGCTCTCCGCTTTTGCCGTCTTCTTCGGCTTTATCCTCGCTTTGATACTCGCGCTGTGCCGCATGTGCAAGATAGGGCCCCTGCGCTGGATTGCGACCGCCTACGTCGAGGTCTTCCGCGCCACGCCTATGCTCGTGCAGGTGCTCCTTATCTATAACGTTTTCACCCTCGCGTTCGACCTGCCCACCTTCCTCGTCTTCGGGCTTTTCCGCTTCAACCGCTTCCTGCCCGGTATTGTGGCGCTGAGCCTCAACTCCGGCGCGTACCTGAGCGAGGTCATCCGCTCCGGTATCAGCTCCATCCCCATAGGCCAGACCGAGGCCGCCCGCTCCCTGGGCCTGCCCGCGTGGAAGACCATGCGCCTGGTCGTCCTGCCCCAGGCGATAAAGAACATACTCCCCGCCATGGCCAACGAGTTCGTCACGATTATCAAGGAGTCCTCTATCACCTACCTCATAGGCGTGCAGGACATCATGAGCGTTGTAAAGGCCGTGCAGGGCGCGACCTACCGCCAGATGGAGGCGCTGGTCTACGCGGCGGCGCTGTATTTCTGCCTGACCTTCCCGACCAGCAAGATTATTGCCCACTTTGAAAGGAAGATGAGCCGTGGCTACAAGAGATAAACAGGCAAGGGCGCGCGCCGAGGAATACCTCGCGCAGCACCCCGCGGACAAAGACGCGCTTATCAGCGTCCGCGGCCTCAAAAAATACTACAACAAGGGCGTCATAAAGGCGCTCGACGGCGTGGACGTGGATATCCACAAGGGCGAGGTCGTCGTCATCATCGGCCCCTCCGGCGGCGGCAAGAGCACGCTGCTGCGCTCGCTCAACCTCCTCGAGGAGCCCACCGAGGGCGCCGTCTTCTTCGAGGGCGTGGACATCACGCAGAAGAAGGACGCCGAGGGCAGGAAGATAGACATAAACATCGTGCGCCAGAAGATGGGCATGGTGTTCCAGCAGTTCAACCTCTTCCCGCACAAGACGGTTATCGAGAACATGATCCTCGCCCCCGTCGAGCTCGGCAGGCTCAAGGAGGACGAGGCCCGCGAGAAGGCGCAAAAGCTCCTCGAGCGCGTCGGCCTGGGCGACAGGGCTGACGCCTACCCGATACAGCTCTCCGGCGGCCAGCAGCAGCGCGTGGCCATAGTCAGGGCGCTGTGCATGGACCCCGACGTAATGCTCTTTGACGAGCCCACCAGCGCGCTCGACCCCGAGATGGTCGGCGAGGTGCTCGACGTCATGAAGCAGCTCGCCCTCGAGGGCATGACGATGTGCGTCGTCACCCACGAGATGCACTTCGCCCGCGAGGTCGGCACGCGCGTGCTGTTCCTCGCCGACGGCAAGCTCGTCGAGCAGGGCAAGCCGGACGAGATCTTCTCCAACCCGCAGAGCGAAAGGCTCAAGGACTTCCTCAGTAAGGTGCTAATATGAACGAATTCCAGAAAAACGCAGTAAAGTATATAGACGAAAACGCCGGTATCTTCACCGGCGTTTCCGACGCCGTTTGGGACTATGCCGAGCTCAGCCTGAAGGAGTTCAAGAGCGCCAAGCTCTACTGCGACACGCTGCGCGAGCACGGCTTTGAGGTCGAGGAAAACCTCGCCGGGGTCAAGACCGCCTTCTCCGGCAAATTCGGCTCCGGCCGGCCGGTCATCGGCATACTCGGCGAGTTCGACGCCCTCTCCGGCCTCAGCCAGGCCGCGGGCGAGACAAAAAGGCGCGAGCTCTCCCACGGCGCGCCCGGCCACGGCTGCGGGCACAATATGCTCGGCGCGGGGGCCCTGGGCGCGGCCTTCGCCGTGAAGGACTACCTCGAAAAGTCCGGCCGCCCCGGCACGGTGGTCTTCTACGGCTGCCCCGGCGAGGAGGGCGGCGCGGGCAAGGCCTTCATGGCCCGCGAAGGGCTCTGGAGGGGGCTTGACTGCGCCCTCACCTGGCACCCCAGCGACGTCAACGAGGTCTATTCCGGGACCAACAACACCAGCATCCAGATACTCTATAATTTCCACGGCATAGCCGCCCACGCCGCCGGCGACCCCGAGAACGGCCGCAGCGCGCTGGACGCCCTGGAGCTCATGAACACCGGCGCGCAGTACCTGCGCGAACACGTCAAGAGCGACTGCCGGCTGCACTACGCCATACTCGACGCGGGCGGCGTCTCGCCCAACGTGGTGCAGAGCGAGGCCAGCGTGCTGTACATGATACGCTCCGATAAGGTGCGCGACACCGTCAAGCTCGTCGGGCGCGTGGACAAGCTGGCCGAGGGCGCCTCCATCATGACGGAGACCAGCTTCGACCGCCAGTTCATAGACGGCACGGCGGAGATAGTGCCGAACTTCGCCCTCGAGGACGTGCTCTACGACTGCTTTGCCGAAGTCGGCCTGCCTGAGTATACGGAAGAGGAGCTCAGCTTCGCCGGGGCCCTTCGCAGGACCTACGAGGTCAGCGCCGCGCCCGGCACCGGCCCCGCGCTCGACCCCGAGCTCGCCGCGCAGGTGAGCGAGATGACCCACGGCCTGGCCGACAGCCTGTGCACCTTCCTGCTGCCCAAGTACCACACCGCCGGCTTCACGCCGGGCAGCAGCGACGTCGGCGACGTCAGCTGGCAGACCCCCACGGCCCAGATACGCTGCGTCACCTTCGCCTTCGGCGCCGCAGGCCACTCCTGGCAGAACGTCAGCTGCGGCCGCACAAGCATAGGCCACAAGGGCCTCATAACCGCCGCCAAGGTGCTCGCCTGCGCGGCGATAGAGCTCATGGACAACCCCGCCGCCCTCGCCAGGGCGCGCGACGAGTTCGAAAAGCGCACCAAGGGCGGCTACGTCTGCCCCATAGAGCCCGACGCCGTGCCCACAGCTCTATAATAAGCCTATGATATTAGCACTCTCATTACGGGAGTGCTAATATTTACATTTAGTCCATAGTTCATTCATGATTTATTAATATTTGTGAAGTATTTTATATATGTAAACAGACGAAAGATGTGAATGAAACGTCGAAAGTCTGGGAACACTAAAACATATATAATAACTCACCGGAGGTTTTAATCATGTTTGAACTCACCCCTTATTCCACCCGCAGGAGCGTTTACGACCCCTTCAACCTCATCAACGACTTCTTTGGCACCAGCGCCAACAGCGTGATGGAGCTGCGCACCGACATCACCGACACGGGCGACAGCTTCGTGCTCGAGGCCGACCTGCCCGGCTTCAAGAAGGAGGACATCAAGATTGACCTTGAGAACGACCGCCTGACCATAAAGGCCGAGCGCCACAGCGAGCGCGAGGAGAACAGGAACGGCTGCATCCGCCGTGAGCGCCACTTCGGCACCTTTGAGCGCAGCTTTGACGTCAGCGGCATCGAGACGCAGAGCATCAAGGCCAACTACACTGACGGCGTGCTCACCCTGACCCTCCCGAAGAGGCCGGAGCTCGTCCCGGACAACCGCACTATAACCATAGAGTAAGCCCGCAGTTATAACACGAGGCCCCGGAACCAGGTTCCGGGGCCTCTTCGCGCCTGCGGGGGGGGTGCGGGCGCGGATAAAAGGGATGGAGAAGGGACGGGCAGGTTCATACCGCCAGGCGGCGGGGTTCCGGCATGGCGTCGCCGCTCCCGCCGTAGTTCGAGAGGGCCCGCGCGCTGGGGTCGGAGACGGCGCAGCCGGGCCAGGAGGGGTTTGGCATCCAGAAGCCGGGTATCATCCGGGCCTGGCCGGGGTAGTATTTTTCGAATATCTCACGGTATAGAAGGCTCTCCTTGGTGAAGGGCCGGGCGAAATCGTAGGCCATGCGGCGGGACTCGAATTCGGCGTCCGTGTAAAGCCCTTCGGCGTAAGCCTTCAGGGCGTCCACCATCGAGTGTCCCACGGCGTCGGAGAAGGCCGCCTTTTGCCGCCAGAGCAGCTCGGGCGGGAGCCAGCCGCCGCCATCGAAGGCGCGGCGCAGCAGGTACTTGCCTATGCCGTGCCGGTTCATCTTGAGCGCCGGGTCGAGGCCCATGACGTACCTCACAAAGGAGAGGTCGCCGAAGGGGACTCGCGCTTCGAGGCTGTTTGAGCTTATGCAGCGGTCGGCGCGCAGCACGTCGTACATGTGGACCTCGTCTATGCGCTTTTTGCACTCGCGCTGGAACTCCCCGGGGCTTGGCGCGAAGTCCGTGTACTTGTAGCCGAAGAGCTCGTCGGATATCTCGCCAGTGAGCAGGACGCGCACATCGGTGTGTTCGTGTATGTATTTGCAGACTAGGTACATGCCTATGCTCGCGCGCACCGTCGTAATGTCGTAGGTGCCCAGCAGGTAGATGAGCCGGTCGAGCGCGCCGAGCGCGTCCTCGCGCGTCATTATGACCTCCGTGTGCTCGCTGCCCAGGAATCCGGCGCAGAGGCGCGCGTAACCGAGGTCTATGGGGTCTGTGTCCATGCCGATGGCGAAAGTGCGTATGGGCCTTTGCAGCAGCCTTGACGCAATCGAGCAGACCAGGCTGGAATCCAGCCCGCCGGAGAGCAGGAAGCCGAGCGGGGCGTCGGAGTCCAGGCGCTTGTTCACGGCCTGTATCAAAAGCCCGCGTATATGCCGCGAGGCCGCCTCCTCGCCGTCGAGGCTGTATTCCTTGACCGTTGTGAGGCCGGCATAGCGGTGGAAACCGCCGTCCCAGTAGTGCCCGGGCGGGAAGGGAAGTATCCTGGGGCAAATCCCAAGGAGGTTTTTCGCCTCGCTTGCGAAGGCCATGCCGCCGCCCGGGAGCTCGCCGTAGTAGAGCGGGCGTATGCCCAGCGGGTCGCGCGCGGCGATGAACCTGTCAAGGCGCGAGTCGTAGATGATACAGGCGAATTCTGCGTCCAGCATCCGGAAGAGCTCCGTGCCGAATTCGCGGTAGAGCGGCAGGAGTATTTCGCAGTCGGAGCCGGACTCGAACTGGTAGCCCCGGCCCACGAGCCCGGCCTTGATCGGCCGGAAACCGTATATCTCGCCGTTGCAGACGCACATGTCCCCGTCCAGGCTGAAGGGCTGCATCCCCTCGGGGCTCAGGCCCATGATTGCCAGGCGGTGGAAGCCCAGCCAGCCTCCGCCACATTCGGCGAAGCGGCTCATGTCCGGGCCGCGGGAGAGCGTCCTCGAAAAGCCCTCCTCGGCCAGAGCGCGCGGTATGGCGCGGCGTGTGAAACCAATAATCGCGCACATATCAATACTGGATCATGTACCGCGCCTTTTCCCAGTCGGTGACCTGGGTGCGGTATTCGTCCCACTCGCGCAGCTTGCCCTCGACGTAGCGGGGGAAGACGTGTTCGCCCAGGGCGGAGGCCATGAGCTCGTCGCCCTCCAGGGCGCAGACGGCCTCCTCCAGCGAGCCGGGCAGGTTGTCGATGCCGTTTGCCAGGCGCGAGGCGGCGTCCATGGCGAAGATGTTCTCCGTTATCTCCGCGGGCGGCTCCAGGCCGCGCTCAATGCCGTCGAGGCCGGCGGTGAGGCACAGCGCCAGGGCGAGGTAGGGGTTGCAGGCGGGGTCGGGGTTGCGCAGCTCCACGCGGGTGCTCTGGCCGCGCGCGGCGGGGATGCGGATCAGGGCGGAGCGGTTGGAGGCGCTCCAGGCGAGGTAGCAGGGGGCCTCGTAGCCGGGCACCAGGCGCTTGTAGCTGTTCACCAGCGGGTTCGTCACGGCCGTCATGCCGCGCACATGCGCCAGCAGGCCCGCGATGAAGCTGTAACATTCGCGGGAGAGGCCGCGCTCGCCCTCGGGGTCGAAGAAGACGTTTTTGCCCTCCCTGAAGAGGGACATGTTCGTGTGCATACCCGAGCCGTTTATGCCGTAGACGGGCTTGGGCATGAAGGTGGCGTGCAGGCCGTGCTCCTGCGCGAGGGTCTTGACGGCCATGCGGAAGGTCATGATGTTGTCCGCGGCGGCCAGGGCGTCGGCGTACTTGAAATCTATCTCGTGCTGGCCGGCGGCCACCTCGTGGTGGCTGGCCTCTATCTCGAAGCCCATCTGCTCGAGCGCCATGCAGATGTCGCGGCGCACGAACTCGCCGTGGTCTACGGGGCCGAGGTCGAAGTAGCCGGCCTCGTCGCCGGTCTTGGTGGTGGGCCGGCCGTTTTCATCCGTCTCAAAGAGGAAGAACTCGCACTCGGGGCCGACGTTGAAGGTGTAGCCCAGCGCGGCGGCGCGTCCCAGGGCGCGCTTGAGCACGCCGCGGGGGTCGCCGACAAAAGGCGTGCCGTCGGGGTTGTACACGTCGCAGATGAGCCGCGCCGTGCGGCCCGCGCCCCTGGCCCAGGGCAGGATGGCGAAGCTATCCGGGTCGGGGTAGAGGGACTGGTCGGTCTCGTGTATGCGCGTGAAGCCCTCTATCGAGCTGCCGTCAATCATAATCTGGTTGTTGAGAGCCTTTTCAAGCTGGCTGGACGTGATGGCCACGTTCTTGAGCTGGCCGAAAATGTCCGTGAACTGCATACGGATGAACTCCACGTTTTCGTCCGCGACCAGGCGCAGGATATCTTTCTTGGTGTAGGTGCTCATATTAGACTCTCCTCTGCATATCATGATTTCCCGGGCCCGGCCGGGCGTCAAGGCGGCTTTGGCCCGCAAAAAAGGGCGAAGGCGTCCTGGAGCTTAAAAACTCTCCGGACGCCTTTGCCCTTTGATGGCGTGATAATAAACCTGCCTGCACGTTTTGTCAATACGGCAAGATAAATTTTGTGAATAACGCAGCAACATTTGCCCATGCAAAGCGGCAAAGAACGTGAAGATTTCACAGCCGCCGCGCGTTGCCCCCTTTACGAACAGCGCCGCGTCTGCTATAATTGGGAGAAGAAATCGAAAGTTGGAGGGTCAGCTATGAAGTACACGGCGGCGATACTCACCGTCAGCGACCGGTGCTCGCGCGGGGTGCGTGAAGACGTCACCGGCCCGGCGCTCAAGCGCATCCTTGAAGAGGACGGCTGGGAGATAATCAACATGGATATTGTCCCCGACGAGTTCGAGGTCATCAAGGGCAAACTTGTCCACTGCTCCTACGACCTGGACGCCTGCCTTATACTCACCGCCGGCGGAACGGGCTTTTCGCGCCGCGACGTCACGCCGGAGGCCACCGAGGCGGTCATCAACCGCGTCGCGCCCGGCATATCCGAGGCCATGCGCGCCGCGGCGCTCGCGGGCTCGCGCTCCGCTATGCTCTCGCGCGGCATCGCCGGCCTGCGCGGCGGCACGCTCATAATAAACATGCCCGGCAGTATGGAACCCGCCTGCGCCAGCCTCAGGGCCATACTCCCCGCGCTCAAGCCCGGCATTGACCGGCTCCGCCGCGAGGAAGTGGACTGGTCCAGCAGGAACGGAGAATAAAGCAAATCCCGCAGGAACTTCCTGCGGGATTTTTGCAATGTTTATTTGCCGAGATAGCTTATCAGCAGCTCCTGCAGCAGCTCGTCCCGGTCGATGCGGCAGATGAGCGCGCGCGCGTTATTGTAGTTCGTGATATAGGTGGGGTCTTCGCTGACAATATAGCCCACAAGCTGGTTGATGGGGTTGTAGCCCTTGACCTTCAGAGAATCATATACGCTGGACAAAATCTCGCGTATCTCGCTGCGCTCGTCAATCGCCGTAAATCTCCTGGTCGCGTCCTCCATGGCCAGAGCCTCCTTCTGCGTGATGGCCCTATTATAACAGAAAAACTCCGGACTAACATTACGCTTTGATTACAAATAAGGCGCCTCAGCGGAGCTTGACGCCGTATTCCTCTTCGAGTGCGGCGAGTATGCCCGCGACGGCCTCGTCGGCGTGGCTGTCGGTGAGGGTCTGGTCGTCGGCGCGCAGGGCGAGGGAGAAGGAGATGCTCTTCTTGCCCTCGGGGATATTCGCGCCCTTGTACACGTCGAACACCTCTACGTCCTTGAGGTATTCGCCGCCGGCGCGGCGGATGCACTTTTCAAGCTCGCCCGCGGTGAGCTGCTCGTCGCAGACGATGGAGATGTCGCGCGTGACGGCCGGGAAGCGCGGCAGCGGGCTGTAGTATACCTCGGTTGTGCGGTGGGCGAAGAGCTTCGGGAAGCTCAGCTCGGCGGCGTAGAGCTCCGCGTTCACGCCGTAGTTCCGGGCCACCAGCGGGTGGACCTGGCCGAAGACGCCGATGCTCTCCCCGTCTATGACCAGCTCGGCGCAGCGGCCCGGGTGATAGCTCGGGTTGTCCTTGACGGGCGCATACTCGGCGCCGGTGATGCGCAGGGCGTCGCAGAGTTCCTCGACTACGCCCTTGAGCGTATAGAAGTCCATGTCCTCGCCGTAAGCGCCGAGGGTTATCACCTTGGGCTCGTCCGCGAGGCCGTCGGCGCGCTTATTGTACACCTTGGCGAACTCGTAGAGGCGCACGTCCTTGTTGCGGGCGTTCCAGTTGCGGGCGAGCACTTCAAGCATGCTGGGCAGCGTGGTGGTGCGCATACAGCTCGTGTCTTCGCCCAGGGGGTTGAGTATGCGTATCGCCTCGCGCCTCGGGTCGCCGGCGGGCAGGCGTATCATGTCCCAGCCGGCGGGGCTGTAGAAGGAGTAGGTTATGATGCCGTCGTAACCGCAGGCGCGGCAGACCTCGCCAAGGCGGCGCTCGGCCGCCTGCTCGGGCGTGTAGCCGCCGGATTTGGTGCCGGAGTCGGCCATCATCGTGCTGGGGATGTTGTTGAAGCCGTAGATGCGCGCGACCTCCTCGGCGAAGTCGTTCTGCGTGTACTTCGGGTCGATATCGAGGCGCCAGGTGGGCACGGTGACGGTGTTGCCGTCGAGCCCGAAGCCCAGCTCGCTGAGTATGCCGCGCATGGTGTCCCCGTCGATCTCGGTGCCGAGTATCCAGTTGACGCGGTCGACGTCCAGCTCGCGCACCAGGGGCTTGGGGGGATCGGGGAAGACGTCGATATAGCCGTCCACGACCTCGCCGGCGCCCAGGAGCTCGACAAGCTCGCAGGCCCTGTCCACGGCGGTCTTGGTGAGGTAGGGGTCGAGGCCCTTCTCATAGTGGGCGGAGGCGTCCGTGCGCATGTTCAGCGCCGCGGCGGTGCGGCGGATGCTGGTGCCGTTGAAGTTGGCGCTCTCGAAGAGGACCATCTTCGTATTTTCGGTTATCTCGCTGTTCTCGCCGCCCATGACGCCGGCCAGGCCGACGGGCTTGTGCTCGTCGCAGATGCACAGCATGCTCGGGTTGACGGCGCGGGGCGTGCCGTCCAGGGTGCGGCAGACCTCGCCCTCGCGGGCGGTGCGGACGATTATGTGCCCGCCGTCGACGCAGGAGAAGTCGAAGGCGTGCATGGGCTGGCCGTACTCCATCATGACGTAGTTAGTTATGTCAACTATATTGTTTATCGGCCTCATGCCCATGGCCGCTATGCGCTCGCGCATCCACTTGGGCGAGGGCTCGATCTTGATGTTGCGCACCATGCGCGCGGTGTAGCGCGGGCAGAGCTTGGAGTCCTCCACGTCGACCTTCGCGTAGTTGCGGATGTCGTCGCCGGAGCCCTTGACCACCGGGCTGTGCAGCTTGAGGGGCTTGTGGAAGGTCACGGCCGCCTCGCGGGCGAGGCCGATGACGGAGAGGCAGTCGGAGCGGTTGGGGGTTATCTCGAACTCAACGACGTGGTCGTCGCGGCCTATTACGGGGACGATGTCGTCGCCGGGCTCGCAGGGCTCCTCGAGGACGAACAGGCCGTTTTCATAGGCATAGGGGAAGTCGTGCAGCGTGAGGCCCAGATCCTTGAGCGAGCACATCATGCCCTCGCTGAGCTCGCCGCGGAAGACGGTGGTGTTTATGGTGACGCCGCCGGGCAGCGTGGCGCCGTCGAGCGCCACGGGGACGAGGTCGCCCACCTTCTGGTTCTGGGCGCCGGTGACTATCTGGAGGAGGCGCTCGCCGCCGACGTCGACCTGGCAGGTCCACATGTGGTCGGAGTCGTGGTGGCGGACCATCTCCACTATCTTGCCTACGACTACGCGGCTTATGCCCTCGCCCATGACGTGGGTGCCCTCCACCTTGGAGCCGGACATGGTCATGGCCTCGGCGAATTCGCGGTCGTTCACTTCCTCAAGGCTCAGGTCGACAAACTCATTGAGCCACTTCCTGGAAAGATTCATATCTGCTTACCTCCCTTAGAACTGCTCGAGGAACCTGACGTCGTTCTCGAACATGAGACGCAGGTCGGCTATCTTGAAGCGGCGCATGGCGGCGCGCTCCAGGCCCATGCCCCAGG
>CALWYP010000026.1 GCA_944385795.1 uncultured Oscillospiraceae bacterium
ATGTGGTTCGACTGCAGCTCCGGATAGGTGCGGCGCATGATGAGTATCCTTATCCCCGGATAGTTGTACGCGCCGAGCAGCGCCTTCGTCCTGACCGCCCAGGTCTTCCCGCCGCCCTTGGCCCCGCCGTAGCCCGTGTAGAGCTTGCGGGAGGCGAAAAACAGCTTCTGCTTCGGGTTCGCCTCGCCCGGGTCCCACTCGTATACGTCCTTCACCCGGCCGCGCCCTTCCCCACGCCCGTCAGGCATATCACCAGCTTCTGCTCGCGCTGGCCGCCGCCCTTGTCGGCGTAGCCCCCGTTCTTCTCCTGCTTGAGCGCGTTCATGCAGCCCGCCGCCCTGCCCGACTCGGTCACCATCTGGTTTTCAAGCCAGTCCATGCGCGCGAGCCTCGCGCGCTCGAACTCCTTCCGGCAGGGCCCGCTCTTACACAGTTTCCCGTACTCCTCTTCGCTCAAATCCAGCGCCAGCAGCATACCCGCCTCGGTCGGGAACCTGCCCTCGGCCCTCCTTGCGTCAAAATACCTGTCTATCCCCTCGCGCAGCTTCGCCGCCCTCTGGTTTGCCGTCTTCGCCACGTCCTCACCTCCACGCCCTATATTATACTCCTTTTTGTGCGTTTGTAAATAGGTTTGTACAATATTCGCCTTGGTTTATACAATAATCAGCGCATTGTACAAAACTATATCGTAGCCTTGACAGGGTGTGAATCCCGTGTCTCATGACAAAAGCGGCGTCCCCGGGCGCCGCCGCGGCAGTATTTGCCCTCAGTTTTGTACATATTTCAGGGCATATCCGGCCGGCGTCCCGCCCGCCAGTTTGTGCAATATTACCCTGTTTAGTGCGTTATACATATGTCAGTGCATCAGGGCAAAAGCAAAGCCCGGCCCAAAACGGGCCGGGCGGGGTTCAGTCTTCGCCTTTGCTCTTGTTCTCCGGCGACCACGCGCCGGAGCGGCATGCGCCGCATTTTGTGCAGTCGCGCGCGCAGCCCCTGCGCCGCCGCTGCTGCAAATTGCGCACGGCGAAGGCGGCGGCGGCGATTATGCCGGCGACAAAGAGGATTTCAAGCCACATTCAAACCACCAACAATCCTATCTGATATACGGCGAAGGTCACAAGCCACGCCACGGCGAGCTGGAAGGCCGCCGTGAAGAGCATGTACCTCGTGCTGGACTCGCGCTTCACCGTTGCGAGCGCCGCCGTGCAGGGTATATACAGCAGGCAGAAGACCATGAGGCACAGCGCGTTGAGCGCGCCGAAGCCTATGGAGCCGAGCGCCGCGGCGAAGGCGTCCATGCCCTCGGGCGAGGAGGCGTTCACGATTCCGAAGAGCACGGCGCAGCTGGAGACGACGACCTCCTTGGCCGAGATCCCCGCGATAAGCGCCACGGCTATCTGCCAGAAGCCGAGGCCGATAGGCGCGAAGAAGGGGGCCAGCCAGCGGCCGATGGCCGCGCCGAAGCTGCCGGCCATATCCGTCGTGTAGCCCTGCGCGCCGAAGTTCAAAAGAGCCCAGATAACCAGCGTTGCGAGGAAGATGGTCGTGCCCGCCTTGCCCAGGTAGTCCTTCACCTTCTCCCAGACGTATATAGCCACCGTGCGCGAATCCGGCAGCTTGTACTCCGGCAGCTCTATCATGAGATAGTTGACGCTCTTCCTGCGGTCTATGAGGTGTATTATGGCCGAGACGGCTATCGCCACAAGTATGCCCAGTATATACATCGAGTAGGCCGCTATCATGGCCTTGTCGCCGAAAAACATGTCCGCGAAGAGTATGTATATCGTGAGCCTGGCGTTGCAGCTCATGAAGGGCGTCACAAGCATGACCTTGTACCTGTCGCGCTTGTTCTCCAGCGCCCTCGAGGCCATTATGGCCGGCACCGTGCAGCCGAAGCCCAGCAGCATGGGTATAAACGCCTTGCCGGAAAGGCCCAGGCGGCTCATTATCCCCTCCATGACGTAGGCCACTCGCGCCATATAGCCGCTGTCCTCCAAGAGCGCCAGGCAGAGGAAGAGTATGAGTATATTGGGCAGGAAAGTCACAATCGTGCCCACGCCGGCGATAATGCCGTCCACCACCAGCGAGGTTATCATCCCGCTCGCGTGCGCCGCGGCGAGCGCCCCGCTCACAAAGCCGCTCAGGGCGTCTATCCCGAGCTCCAGCCAGCCCTTGAGCCAGTCGCCCACCGTGAAGGTCAGGAAGAAGGTGACGGCCATTATGCCGAGGAACACCGGTATGCCCCAGACGCTGCTCGTGAGCAGCTTGTCCGCCCTCTCGGTCAGCAGGTCCTGCTTCTCCTTGTGCAGCAGCACCTCGGACACGACCTCGCCTATAAAGTCGTATTTCTGGTTGATTATATCGGACTCGTAGCTCCGGTCTAGCGCTTCCGGCAGGTTCACGGGGTATTTGGAGCAGATCTCCTTGTCCCCCTCCAGCAGCTTCAGCGCGTGCCAGCGGTAGTTCCTGATGTCCGGATAGCGCCTCTGCAGCTCGGGGATTATCTGGTCTATCTTGTCCTCGATCGCGTCGGAATAGACCATGGCGAACTCGTGGTGGTGGTCGTGGGCGTGCGCCGTGTGCTCCGGGTGCTCGTGTATGAGCCTGTCCGGCCCGGTCTGGCCCCTGTGATGCACCGCCGCGTGCAGCAGCGCGTCAAGCCCGCGGCGCTTGCGCGCCGAGACGGGCACCACGGGTATGCCCAGCATCTCGGGGAAGCGGTGCAGGTCTATCTCCATGCCGCGCTTCTCCACTATGTCCATCATGTTCAGCGCCATTACTACGGGCTTGCCCAGCTCCAGGAGCTGCAAGGTGAGGTAGAGGCTGCGCTCGAGCGCGCCCGCGTCCACGACGTTTACGATGACGTCAACCTCGTCGGAGAGTATGAACGCGCGCGACACCGTCTCCTCCATGGTGTAGCTCGTCAGCGAGTAGGTGCCCGGCAGGTCTACGAGGTGTATGTCCATGCCCTGGGCCTTTATCTGCCCCTCCACCTTCTCCACCGTCACGCCCGGCCAGTTGGCCACCTTGAGGTTGGCGCCCGTGTAGGCGTTGAAAAGCGTCGTCTTGCCGCAGTTGGGGTTGCCCGTAAAGCCTATGGTCATCTCAGCCACGGCCCCCGCCCCCTTTCACGCTTATGTTCCCCGTTATATTGTAGCCCAGCGCGAAGCGGGTGCCGCGCAGCTTGATTATCATTATCCCCCTGCCCTTGCGCGCTATCACGTTCACCTGCGTCCCGGTCGTCATGCCCAGCGCCTCGAGCCGCCGTTCCAGCTCGAAGGGCAGGTCCATACTCTCCACAATGCAGGCCTCCCCAACCTGCGCGTCCTTCAGATACATAGGCTCGCCTCCCGGTAAGTCAAGACTAATAATTCCGGCTAACATTATATTTTCTTTGTCCCGATTAGTCAACCCATTTCCGCCGCCCTTCCTGATTTTTCGCTCGGAAGCGGGCCGGCCCCAATATCCGGCAGGGGCCGCGCGCAAAAACCGCGGGGGCGAGTCTCCGCCCCCGCGGTATTTTCCCTGTCCCGGCGCCCTGCGCCCCGTCCGCTTTCAATCCTCGAAGCCGCGCAGGCGGAAGTACGCCCGCCTGGCGTAGGCGTTGTCAATTATGAACATAACGGCGAATATGACCGCCGCTGCGGCGGCGCTCCACGCGCCGGGCAGGAGCGCGGCGCAGACGACCGTCAGCGCGCCGGACGCGGACAGCATCCGGCCCGCGAAGCGTTGGCTGAGCGCCCAGACCTCGTCGTTCATCACAGACCACCTGCAGCGGAAGCCCGCCGCGCTGTTCCTGCCCAGCCTGGGCATGGCGAGGCCCAGCGGGATGAAAAGCGCGCCCATTGCGCCCATGCACAGCTGCCAGATGCCGAGGGGCAGCTCGTCCAAATCCCGCGCCTGCGCCGCCGCGGCGTATGTGAAGTAGAGCTGCAAGACGAGGAAGAACGCGAGCATCAGCACCGTCACGAAACGCATGACGGGCTCGGTGGCATCGTCCTTCTCCGCCGTGACGGCCAGCCGCGTCAGCCCGGCCATGGCGAGGCGCGAGAGCAGCATGAGGGCCGGGAATATGAGCAGCTCATATTTGCTGCCGTACCTGTCGACCTCGCCGCCGGGGCCGTAGTGCGCCGGTATCTCGTCCGGCAAAAACAGCGCGGCCGCGAGCGCGGCCGCGAGGCTCAGCACGCAGAGCGCGCCGGCGGCAATCCTGAGCTTTTTCACCCGAGCTCCCTCCTGAAATACACCATGTCGCGCAACACGCCGCCGCCCTCGACTATCGGCTCGGGGTAGTTCTCAGTGAAGAAGTCCTTGAGCCTGTGCGAGTAGGCGAAGCCGCATCTTTCGTAAAAGGGCACTGTCAGCGGGCTCTCGCCCGTGCCGGCAACAAGCGTATCGAATTTGCCGGCGAACTCGCGCGCTATGAACTCAACCATCTCGCGGCCATAGCCCCGCCGCTGGTGTGCCGGCGCGACGGCCAGGTTCTTTATCTCCAGCACCCCGCCGCCCTCGTCCGTGACGGCGCACTCGGCCAGCGCCTCGCCGCCGTCGGGCAGGACGAACATCCTGGCCCGCCCCAGGTAGCGCCCCAGCATCTCCGGCGACTCGTCGGCGAGGAGCAGCAGCGGCATGTAGCGCCGCTGCTGCTCCCCAAAAATCTCAACTATTTGTTTCACTCCGCGTCCATTTTCACCTGATACCCGGCGTTTTTGAGCGCGTTTATGACATTGCTGCCGTGCTCCTCCCCGCCGACCTCGCAGGCGATGTGGACGAGTATCTCATTGGGCCCGAGCACGCGCGAGAGCCGGTCGTGGTTTATCTCCAGCACATTCGCCCCGGAGCCCGCCAGCACCTGCAGCACCTCGATAAGCCTGCCGGGCGCGTCCGGCATCCGGGCGGTGAAGCGCATACGGCGGTGGCGCGAGACAAGGCCCTGGTCGATGACGCGGTGGATGAAGCTCACGTCTATGTTGCCGCCGGAGAGCAGGCAGACGGTCTTCTCGTCGCGCGCGTCGGCCTTCCCGGAGAGCACGGCGGCGAGGCTGCTCGCGCCCGAGGGCTCCACGATCTGCTTCGTGCGCTCCATGAGCAGCAGTATGGCCGCGGAAATCTCGTTGTCCGAGACGGTGACCATGTCGTCAGCGTACTTGAGTATCGTCTCCACCGTGTGCTCGCCGGGGTTGCCGACGGCGATGCCGTCCGCTATCGTGGAGACGCCGGGCGTGCTCACATGCTTCCCGGCCTTGAAGCTCTGATACACCGCGTTCGCGCCCTCGGCCTGCACGCCTATCACGCGCACGCGCGGGTTCACCTGCTTGATGCAGGCCGCGACGCCGCTCAGAAGCCCGCCGCCGCCCACGGGCACGACGACGGTGTCCACCGTCGGCAGCTCGCTGAGTATTTCCAGCGCGACGGTGCCCTGCCCGGCCATGACCTCATAGTCGTCGAAGGGGTGCAGGAAGGTCG
>CALWYP010000027.1 GCA_944385795.1 uncultured Oscillospiraceae bacterium
GAGCGCGTGGCGAAGGTCGTCTCGCTCAAGGAGCAGGTCGCGGACTTCCAGCCGCAGCCCGTCATCACCAAGGACAACGTCACCATGCAGATAGACACGGTCGTCTACTTCCAGATAACCGACCCGATGCTGTACACCTACGGCATAGAGCGGCCCATCGTCGCAATTGAGAACCTCTCCGCCACAACGCTGCGCAACATCATCGGCGACCTCGACCTCGACCAGTGCCTCACGAGCCGCGACGTGATAAACACCAAGATGCGCTCCATCCTCGACGAGGCCACCGACCCATGGGGCATCAAGGTCCACCGCGTGGAGCTCAAGAACATACTCCCGCCCAAGGACATCCAGAACGCCATGGAGAAGCAGATGAAGGCCGAGCGCGAGCGCCGCGAGGCCATACTCAGGGCGGAGGGCGAGAAGAAGTCCGCAATACTCACCGCAGAGGGCGAGAACCAGGCCGCCATACTCCGCGCCGAGGCCAAGAAGCAGGCGCAGATACTCGAGGCCGAAGGCAAGGCCGAGGCCATCCTGGCCGTGCAGAAGGCCACGGCCGACTCTATTAAGCTCCTCAACGAGGCCGCGCCGAGCGATCCCGTCATACGCCTGCGCGCGCTGGAGGCCTTCGCCGCCGCCGCGGACGGCCAGGCGACCAAGATCATCATACCTAGCGAGATACAGGGCCTCGCCGGCCTGGCCGAGGGCGTTGTGGAGAGCGTCAAAGGGGCTAATGGCGCCGAATAAGCGCGTGGACAAATATTTACCGGCAGGTGAAAGCTATGGAATATTCGGATAAAGCGAGGGTCTTCCTCACCGCGCACGGCATGGAGCCCGAGCGCTTCCCCATGCGGGACGCCGCGGCCGCCTTCCTGGGCGAGATGGAGCTCGGCCTGGCGGGGCAGAAGAGCTCGCTGGACATGATACCCACCTACCTGAGCTCCGGCCCCATCGGGCCGGGCCGCCGCGCCGCCGTTATTGACGCCGGGGGCACGAATTTCCGGGCCAGCAGCGTGCTGTTCACGGAGTCCGGCGCGGAGATAGAGCGCGTGGAGCGCGCCGCCATGCCCGGCACCCACGGCCAGGCCAGCTGGGAGGAGTTCATGGACTTCACCGCCGGGCGCATCGCGCCCATGCTCGAAGGCGCCGAAGGCATAGGCTTCTGCTTCTCATACCGGGCCGAGATAACGCCCGAGCGCGACGGGCGCGTCATACGCATGAGCAAGGGCGTCGACCTCACGGGCTACGAGGGCCGCCTTGTCTGCTCCGACCTCAAGTCCGCCCTGTCCCGCATGGGCGTGGAGGGCGTCGGCGCCGTGCTGGTGAACGACACCGCCGCCGTGCTCCTCTCCGGCGTCGCCGAGCAGCGCGCTAAGGGCTATGACTCCTTAATCGGCCTTGTGCTCGGCACCGGCCAGAACACCTGCTGCGAGCTGGACACCGGCAAGATAGGAAAGCTGGGCCTGCCCGCGGGCAGCACCATGCTCGTCAACCTGGAGAGCGGCTGCTTCGACGGCTGGCCGCAGGGCGACTTTGACCGCGAGCTGGACGCCGCCACGAACAACCCGGGCGACCACCTGCTTGAGAAGATGTGCTCCGGCGCATACCTCGGCGAGCTCTGCCGCCTCACCCTCGCCGGCGCCGCCAAGGACGGCCTCTTCTCCCCCGCCGGGACGGAAGCCGCCCTGGGCCTCGCGGAATTCACAAGCGCCGAGGCCGACCGCGCCGCCTGCGGCGATGGCGGGCCCTTCTCCGGCGAGGACGCCCGGCTGGCCGCCGAGCTCTGCCGCGCGGTGTTTGAGCGCGCCGCCAAGTGCGTCTGCGCCAACCTCTCCGCCATTCTGATACTCACCGACAAGGGCTCCGACCCCGCCCGCCCCGCGTGCGTGAGCGCGGACGGCTCCGTCATACGCTACAGCCGGGCCTTCCGCGAATGCCTGGACGCCGAGCTCGAGGGCTTCACCGCCCGCGCCCTCGGCCGGCACTGCGTGATAACGATGCAGGACGAGGCCACCACCCTGGGCGCCGCAGCGGCGGCGCTGATAAACGCCTGAGCAAGGAGGACGCAATATGGAACTCAAACCCGGCCTCAAGGCCAGCTCTGAATGTACCGTCACCGCCGCCGACACCGCCAAGGCCCTGGGCTCCGGCGGCCTGGACGTCCTGAGCACGCCCAAGCTCGTCGCACTCATGGAGAACGCCGCCCTCAGCGCCGTCAAGCCCTATCTAGACGAGGGGATGGACACTGTCGGCACCCGTCTCGACGTCGCGCACCTGGCCGCCACGCCCGTAGGCATGTCCGTCCGCGCCGAAGCCGAGCTCGTGGAAATCGACCGCCGCCGCCTGGTCTTCAAGGTCCAGGCCTGGGACGAGGCCGAGCTGGTCGGCGAGGGCACGCACGAGCGCTTCATCGTCGGCATTGACAAGTTCGTGAACAAGTGCTACAGCAAGGGCAAATAAAGGCACAGCCGCGGCGTCCGCCGCGGCTATTTTTTGCGCTGTTGAGCAGGATATTAAAAAACCGGGGCCCCAAAGGGCCCCGGTGGTGGACGATACAGGACTCGAACCTGTGACCCTCCGCACGTCAAGCGGATGCTCATACCAGCTGAGCTAATCGTCCAAACTCGCGCCGCACTCACGCGGCTTGATTATTATATGATAGAACAGGCGAAATGTCAAGAGCTTTTTTCGCGTTTTTCCCGGCTTTTTTGAGGGCGAAGCGGCGGGGTTTCCCCCGCCGCTCTTATTAAGCCATAACGGCGCAGCCGGTATGGCGTAATGGGCCAGCTTTTTCGGTTGCCACGCAGGGGCGAGAAAAAGGGCCTGGGATCCAAGCGTAATATCCGCTTTGCGGATATTATCCCATGAGCCCCGCCGGGTCCACGCTCTCCCCGTCCGCGTAGACGGCGAAGTGCAGGTGCGAGGCCTCGGCCGATTCGCAGATCGCCGTGTCGCCCACGGCCCCGATCGTCTCCCCTGCCGCCACCGTGTCGCCAATCTCCACTGTCGGGGTCCCGGCCAGGTTTGCATACACGCTCTCATAGCCGCCGCTGTGGGCTATCGTCACCGTGGTGCCGTAGAGCGGGTCGTCGCTGATGTCCGTCACCGTGCCGGCGGCGCTGGCGGAGACATAGCTGCCCAGGGGCGCGGCGAGGTCGACGCCCGCGTGCGTGCGCCAATCGCCCATGGTCTTGTCGTACATGAGCTCATCCGTGCTGTAAGGCCGTTCCACGGCCCCGCTGACGGGCCTTAGCCATTCGGCGGGCGCCGTACCGGCCGTCTCCTCCGCGGCGCTCACGGCGCTCGTGGGGGCCGGGGACGGCGTCGCGGGCGGCGGCGTCTGGACCTTGGGCGTCTCGCTCACAGATTCAGGCGCTACGGCCGCGGCGTCTTTCTCCGGCATGGGCGTAAAGCCCGGCTCAAGCGTATGCGCCGGGGCGGCCGTCTCCGGGCGGTAAACGTCCACCGTCTCCTCCTGCACAGCCTCTCCCCCGCCCAGCAGCGACCAGGCCGATACGCCAATCACCGCCGCACAGAGGCACAGGGCTATGTAGAAGCCCTTGCCGGCGAAGAATTTCTCCAAAGCGCCTGGGCCGGCGCCGTTCTTGTTGTCCATACAGCTACCTCCGTAAGGTTTTTGACTTCGGAGGCTATTATTGCCTGAACCGCCGCGCCTTATACATCGCGTAAGCGCGATTACCGGCCAAGATTCAGTATCCGGCCGCCTGCGGGCCGGGCAAGGCAATCCGCCCGGGGCAAAGCCCCGGGCGGATACAGTTAATTTATCGCGCTTATTTGCTGAGGTTGAAGAAGGCGTCCTTGCCGGCGTACTGGGCGACGTCGAAGAGCTCTTCCTCGATGCGGAGCAGCTGGTTGTACTTGCAGACGCGGTCGGTGCGGCTGGGGGCGCCGGTCTTGATCTGGCCGGCGTTGAGGCCCACGACGAGGTCGGCGATGGTGGTGTCCTCAGTCTCGCCGGAGCGGTGGGAGACGATGGTGGTGTACCCATGGCGGTTGGCGAGCTGCATGGTGTCCAGGGTCTCGGTCAGGGTGCCTATCTGGTTGACCTTGATGAGGACGGCGTTGGCGACGTGGA
>CALWYP010000028.1 GCA_944385795.1 uncultured Oscillospiraceae bacterium
TACAACCACGAGCGCATCCAGCTAAAGACTGGAGAGGCCCCGCTGACGCGACGCCTCTCCGCCTAAAACTCAATATTTCCTACCAGGGCTCTTTTTTGTACTGTCCGTATAATCTGGGGCGGTTCAGTGTTCCCGGGGGTTTTCGCGCTTATTGTCACTCAATAGAAACCATATAGTAGTACACGGGCTGGCCGCCGTTCACGACGCTCAGCTCGGCGTCGGGGAAGCGCTCGGAGAGCTTGGCGCCCAGGGCCTCGGCCTCGGCCCCGGTCACGTCCTCGCCGTAGTAGACGCTGATGACGGAGGGGGAGTACTCCTCGGCGCTGTCGCCCAGCTTGCCGAAGAGGGAATCGAGCTCGGTGAAGCTGCCAAGCAGGGCGCCGTCCATTAGGGCGAGGTATTCGCCGGCGTGGATATCATAGCCGTCGTACTCGCTGTCGCGCGCGGCGTAGGTGACGAGCGCCGTGTGGACGCCGGCGGCGGCCTCGAGCATGTTCTCGCGCAGCTCGTCCACCCCGGCGCTCTCGTCGAGCATGAGCATGGCGGAGATGCCCTGCGGCACGGTCTTGGTCGGGATGACCACGACCTTCTTCTCGGTCAGGGGCGCGCACTGCTCGGCGGCCATCTGTATGTTTTTGTTGTTGGGGAAGACGAAGACCGTCTCGGCCGGGGTGCGGTTGACCTCGTTTAGGATGTCCTCGGTGGAGGGGTTCATCGTCTGGCCGCCGGTCACTATGCGGTCGGCGCCAAGCTCGCGGAAGAGCTCGGCCATTCCCTCGCCCGCGCAGACCGCCACGGAGCCGTAAGGCTTCTCGGCCGGGGCGATCTCCGGCCCGGCGTCCTCCTCATGCGGGGCTTCGCCGCCGGCCATCTCGCTGTGCTGCTCGCGCATGTTCTCTATCTTGACCTTGAGCAGCGGGCCGTAGGTCAGGGCCACGCTCAGGACGTCGCCGGGGGTGTTGGTGTGGACGTGGACCTTGATTATCTCGTCGTCGTCGACCAGCACCACGCAGTCGCCTATGGTAGTGAGCCACTGGCGCATACGCTCCGGGTCGCGGTCGTTCTCGCGCCCGCAGATGAACTCGGTGCAGTAGGCGAAATTGATCTCGCCCTCGTCGAATTCGGAAAAATCGGCCCTGTCCCTGGGCTCGGCGGCGGGCTGCACGGCGGGCGCGGCGGGTACGAACTTCTCGCCGCGGAGCACGGCCAGCATGGCCTCGAGTATGAAGACGTAGCCCTTGCCGCCGGCGTCCACAACGCCCGCGCGCTTGAGCACGGGGTTGAGGTTGACGGTGTCCGCCAGGGCCTCCTGCGCGGACTCGATGGCGCAGGAAAACATGAGCTCCAGGTCGCCGCCGTGCTCGGCGAATTCCACGGCCGAGCTCGTCGCCACGCGGGAGACGGTGAGTATGGTGCCCTCGGCGGGCTTCATGACGGCCTTGTACGCCGCGTCCACGCCGGAGGTCATGGCCTGGGCGAAGAGCAGGGAGTCGGCCTCGCCGCTGCCCTTGAGCTTCTTGGCAAGGCCGCGGAAGAGCAGGCTGAGTATGACGCCGGAGTTGCCGCGCGCGCCGCGCAGCATGGCGCTGGCCGCGGCGTCCGCCGCGGCGCTGAGGGTGGGATAGTCGCGCTTGCCGAGCTCCGCCGCCGCGGCGCCCATGGTGAGGGACATGTTAGTGCCGGTGTCGCCGTCGGGGACGGGGAAGACGTTGAGCTCGTTGATGAGCTGCCTGTTTTGTTCCAGCGCGGCGCTGGCGCAGAGTATCATGTCAGTAAAAAGCGCCGCATCGATGTGTTCTTTCAAGAGGCGTTACCTCCAACCATATTTCTACTTAGCTTCGCCGGGCCGGCCGCCGCGCGGCCGGCAAATTACGTTCCCATCCCGGCGGCGCCGGGAGGGCCTGCCCATGGCGCGGCCGCCGGCCGCCCGCAGGGCTTTCAGCCTATTATCATGCTGTCGACATACACGTCGACGCGCTTCACCGGCACTCCGGTGGCCTTGGAGACCTTGTAGCTGACCTCGCTCATTATGCTGTTGCAGAGGGCGTTGAGGTTGACGCCGTGGTCAACCGCTATGTGAAGCTCCAGCGAGACGCTGCCGTCTTCGCCGAGCTCGGCCTTGACGCCCTTGCTCATGTTTTCGCGCCTGAGCTGGAAGATGCCGCCGTCCCTGCCCTGCGCGGCCATGGCCTTAACGCCGAAGCAGCTCGTCGCCGCGTCGCCGGCCAGATTCGCAAAGACCTCGCCGTCAATGGTGATATCGCCTTTAAGGTTTTCAATCTTCACCATGATGCCTCTCCTTTCGCTTTGTCCCGCCGGCAGTCGCCCGCAGGCGGTATACTATTATAATACAACGTTATGCGTATGACAAGCCAAACTTTTAGCCCGCCGGCCGCCTCCATGTATTTATAATATACATTAAATTACTTGCCCCGCCCGCCCGGGCGCGAAATCCGCGCCGGGTTCTTTTACATGTAAAAGCCCTGCGCCTTATTAAACGCAACTTTGGCCGGCAAAGCGGGGCGCTGAACCGGCGGGGCCAAAAAATTTTGCAGCTTTTTTCAAAATTTGTTGGATTTACGTTCAATTAGATGTTTACATATCGGGCGGCAAGTGATAAAATTATGACGCTTTTAAAGCGCACACATCACACCCTATTTTAATCTACCTGGAGATGAAAGTATGGCGAGAAAACTCAAATCCATGGATGGCAACCAGGCGGCCGCGCACGTCAGCTACGCGTTCACCGAGGTTGCTGCAATCTACCCCATCACCCCGTCCAGCCCGATGGCCGACTATGTCGACCAGTGGTCTGCCGCGGGCCAGAAGAACATCTTCGGCACCACCGTCAAGGTGCAGGAGATGCAGGCCGAGTCCGGCGCCGCCGGCGCCGTGCACGGCTCCCTGAACGCCGGCGCGCTCACCACCACCTACACCGCCAGCCAGGGCCTGCTGCTCATGATCCCGAACATGTATAAGATCGCCGGCGAGCTGCTCCCGGCCGTCTTCCATGTCAGCGCCCGCGCCCTTGCGAGCCACACCCGGAGCATATTCGGCGACCACCAGGACGTCATGGCCTGCCGCCAGACCGGCTTTGCCATGCTCTGCGAGGGCAACGTGCAGGAGGTCATGGACCTCTCCGCCGTCGCTCACCTGGCCGCTATCAAGGGCCGCGTCCCCTTCCTGAACTTCTTCGACGGCTTCCGCACCAGCCACGAGATTCAGAAGATCGCTGTCTGGGATTACAAGGATCTCGCCAGCATGGTCGACTGGAAGGCTGTCGACGAGTTCCGCGCCCGCGCGCTGAACCCCAACCACCCGCAGATGCGCGGCAGCCACGAGAACGGCGATATCTTCTTCCAGAACCGCGAAGCCTCCAACAAGTACTACGAGGCCGTCCCCGGCATAGTCGAGGACTACATGAAGAAGATCAACCGCAAGCTCGGCACCGACTATCAGCTCTTCAACTACTACGGCGCCCCCGACGCCGACCGCGTTATCGTCGCCATGGGCTCCATCTGCGACGTCACCGAGGAAGTTATCGACTACCTCAACGCCCACGGCCAGAAGGTCGGCCTGATAAAGGTCCGCCTGTACCGCCCGTGGCGCGCGGACAAGATGCTCGCCGCCATCCCCGAGACCTGCAAGAACATCGCCGTCCTCGACCGCACCAAGGAGCCGGGCGCCCAGGGCGAGCCCCTCTACCTGGACGTCGTCACCAGCCTTGCCAACGCCGGCAGGACCGACATTAAGGTCATCGGCGGCCGCTACGGCCTCGGCAGCAAAGACACTCCCCCCGCGAGCGTCTTTGCCGTCTACAAGGAGCTGGCCAAGGCCAACCCGAAGAAGCAGTTCACCGTCGGCATCGTCGACGACGTCACCAAGCTCAGCCTGCGCGAGACCAGCGCCCCCGACACCACCCCGAAGGGCACCGTCTCCTGCATGTTCTGGGGCCTCGGCGGCGACGGCACCGTCGGCGCCAACAAGAACTCCATTAAGATCATCGGCGACCACACCAACAAGTATGTCCAGGCCTACTTCCAGTACGACTCCAAGAAGACCGGCGGCGTCACCATCAGCCACCTGCGCTTCGGCGACAAGCCCATCAAGAGCCCGTACTACATCAACAAGGCCGACTTCGTGGCCTGCCACAACCCGAGCTATATCACCAAGGGCTTCAAGATGGCCCAGAAGCTCA
>CALWYP010000029.1 GCA_944385795.1 uncultured Oscillospiraceae bacterium
ACCTCGACGACCTTGTACACCGCGCCGGAGGCCATGAGCTTTACCTCCATATCGGGCTTTATACGCCCGTCGAAGAGGCGCATGAAGACGATGACGCCGCGGAAGGAGTCGTACTGGCTGTCGAAGACCAGGGCCTTGAGCGGGGCGTCCGGGTCGCCCTTGGGCGCGGGGACGCCGCGGACTATCTCCTCGAGCACGGCGGGGATGTTGATGCCGTTCTTGGCGGAGATCTCCGGCGCGTCCAGGGCGGGGATGCCGATGATGTCCTCAATCTCCGTCTTGGTGCGCGCGGGGTCGGCGGCGGGCAGGTCTATCTTGTTTATGACCGGCAGAATCTCGAGGTCGTGGTTCATGGCGAGGTAGGTGTTCGCAAGCGTCTGCGCCTCCACGCCCTGGCTCGCGTCCACGACGAGCAGCGCGCCCTCGCAGGCGGCCAGCGAGCGGCTGACCTCGTAGTTGAAGTCCACATGCCCCGGCGTGTCGATGAGGTTGAGCGTATACTCCTCGCCGTCTCCGGCCCTGTAATTGAGGCCCACGGCGCGGGCCTTTATCGTGATGCCGCGCTCGCGTTCAAGGTCCATGTTGTCGAGGATCTGGCTCTCCATCTCGCGGGCCTCGACGGCCCCGCACAGCTCGATAAGCCGGTCGGAAAGCGTGCTCTTGCCGTGGTCTATGTGTGCGATTATGGAAAAATTCCTGATGTGGTCCTGTCTCATAGCTTAGTCTCCTCCGCCAAACGCTCCGCCTTCCCGGCCAGCTCGCGCAGCTCCCCGGCCAGCGTGCGCAGGCCCTGCGCGCGCTTCTCCCCCGTCGGCTCGCTCGAGCGGCCCAGCAGGAAATCGGCCGTCACGCCGTAGTAATCGCAGACGCGCACGACGAAATCCAGCCCTGGCTCGCGCGCGCCGTTCTCGTAGTGCGAGAGCAGGGCCTGGCTTATCCCCAGCCCCGCCGCCGCCTCGCGCTGGCTCCGGCCCGACGCCCTGCGCAGCGCGCCTATGTTCTCCGCAAAAGCCTTTGACATCGGCGTCCTCCGTTCAATGCAGATAATATTACAGTGTGTATTATACCGTAAAACCCGTTGGATGTAAATAGGCGCAAAAACGCGCCCCAGGGATGTGAGGCGCGCCAAAAGCGAAGAAAGGAGAGATATCTGTTGTCGCTGGGCCCGGCAGGGGCGGCGTTTTGCGCTCAATCGCCGACGCGGTACACCATCGCTCCGCTCATCGGGGCCCGCCCCAGGTTCTTTACGAAGATGTGATAGGTTCCCGCCTCCATGTTTCTGGCTTCAACCAGCTTCCAGTAGTGAGCGTTGCCGCCTTTGAACTTATAGCCAAAGTCTCTGCCCTCGTCCAGATTTATGAAGCCTATCCAGAGCGGGCAGTTGGGAGGATTCCAGGTTGCAGAGATGATATCAAGGGTAATCTCTCCTGTTTCGGTGTAATAGGCCTCGCCCGAAACGAAGTAGCTGCCCGGCGCAATGAACTCGAAAGCTGCGGAGAGCTTTGCGTCGCGCTTGACGCCTTCACCCGACAGGTCGATTACGGTTCCCTCCGGGTAAGACGCGAACTCTCCCGAGTCGGCGGACGCAGTGGGCGCACAGGACAAGGCCAAAACCAACGCCAGCGCGAGGGCCAGGGCTCTCTTCTTCATGGTCTGCAACCTCCTTTTCTGAGATTTTCAACAAATTGAATATCCGCCTTATATGGACAGTATATACAATATTTTGTTGCTTCACAAGGGAAGAATTATTAATTATTTTATAAGATTGCCAGCCTGCCTTCAGCCCCTTCTCGGAGGGGGCTGTCAGCAAAGCTGACTGGGGGAGTTCTGCCTGAGCGGAGCTCAGGCAGTTGGCCGCGGAGCGGTCAAGACTCCCTCCGGCCGGCGCTCCGCGCTGGCCACCTCCCTCCAAGAGGGAGGTTATGGCTCACGCCCTTAGGTTTCTGCCAAACAGCTGACGGGTACAAATCAGCACCCCAAAAGCGCCCCGGGTACGGCAAAAACTTTTAAGAACTCGAAGCGCAACAAAAAAGCCCCGTCTTGCGACGGGGCGGCTGACGTTTACGCTTTGAAGTTTTTCCACGCGTTGTGCAGGTAGAGGTAGGGGAAAACAAGGGTGACGGCGGTGATAACTATGGTGAGGACGTCGCCCTCGGTATTGATGAAGTTCACGAGCACGGGGAGGAAGAGCAATATGCCGAGGATGACGGTGAGGAGGCTCTTCCTGTTGGCTAGGGCGAGGCCGATGAGGCCGGCTATGACCTGGAAGGCGCAGCCGCCGTAGGAGATGAGCACGGTCATGAGCGCGTCCTCGCCGGAGAGATCCCCGAGGACGACCTCGCCCTCGCCGAGCAGGTAGCGCGCGAGGAAGAAGTAGCCGACGCCGAAGATAATCTGGAGCAGGCTCGCAATGCGCAGGCCCTTGGTTCCGCTTCTCATAGGGCTTTCTCCTTTCAGGCCTGGACCCCGGCCTCCTCAAGCACGCTGGTGCAGTGGGGGCAGCGGGTGGCGGCGATGGGGATTTCGCTCTGGCAGTAGGGGCACTTCTTGGTGGTCGGAGCGGCGGGCGCGGCGGGCTTCTTGCCTATGCTGAGCAGCTTGTTCATGCCCTTGAGCAGGAAGAAGAGGATAAGGGCCATGATGAAGAAGTTGACGACCGCGCTGCCGAAGTTGCTGGCGAACTGGGCGACGTCAGCGACGGTGTAGCTCGCCGCGCCGGTTATGAAGCTGATGAGCGGGTTGATAAAGTTCTCGGTGAGGGAGGTGACTATGCCGGAGAAGGCGCCGCCGATGAGGACGCCGATGGCCATGTCCATGACGTTGCCGCGCAGGGCGAAGGCCTTGAATTCGTTGAACAGTTTTTTCATTTCTTATTCCTCCTGGGTTTCCGGGGCCTTGGCGGCCTTCATGGCTATGACGCAGATGAGATAGAGCGCCGGGATGGCTAAGCCGAGCGCGCGCTGGACGTTGAAGTCGATAATCAGCGCCGCCGCGCCGGGGATGACGGCGAGGACGCCGAAGACGACGGCCGCGGTGGAGCCGCCGGGCCGTTTGGCCGCGCGCAGGCCCAGGAGGCCGCAGATCAGGTCCATAAGCCCGCCGACCATGAGCAGGATGATTACGACGCCGCTGAGCACGGCCGCCACGGCGTCGCCGAAATCGGTGCCGGCAAAGCTGCCGTAGAAAAAGCCGATGTTCATGCCGCCGACGGCGAGAGAAACGACGCCGAGCACGAGGGTCACAACAGATACGATACGGGTCAGTGTTTTCATCAAATTCCCCCCCCTAATTCCTTTGTTAATTTTTTGAGTAATGTATTATATTGTAGCGCACCCTTGTTGTCAACGCATTTCCAGGCAAGATTTGAAAAAATCCCCCGTTTCCCGCGCCTTTCCCGCCCCGAGGGCAAAAAAGCCCCGGACGGGTGCGTCCGGGGCGCGGGGCGGCTCATTCCCCTCGGGGGAAAGCGCTATGATAAGGCGGCTGCCGCCGCGGCAGCAAGCCGCGGCGCCTTTGCCTGCGTCAATCCCCGCTTGGGGCCAGCGCTATTATTACGCGCATGTTGTCGTTCACAAGCGCGACGTCCAGCACGGCCTTCTCCATGCGAAGCGCGGGTTCCTCGGGGTAACCGCTCCCGGCGCCCAGCAGCGGGAAGGCCACGGAGCGGAAGCCGAACTCCCGCGCCAGGTTCATTGCGTTGGCGCAGCACTCGCCAAGGAGCTTTATCTCCCCGGCGTCCCCGCCCTGCCAGGCGGGCAGCGCGGCGAGTATGTTGAACTTCGCCGGGCCGGACTTGGCGAGCTCTATGTCGGCCATGCCGGCCTCGAGGGGCGTGTCAAGCCCGAAAACATCCTTCACCTTATCCGCGGCCTGATTTATAGGGCCGCCGCGGCCGACGGTCACTTCCACGACGAGCGCGTCGGCCTTGAGCTCCGCCATATCGGCGTGAACAATCTCCAGAGGCATGGTTTATCTCCTTTCGGCGCGGCCCTGGCTTCCCGCGCGGCGGCGCCGCGTACTCCCCGCGCGGTCGGGGCGGTATACCCGGCCCCTGAAACCGCATTATAGCATGTATAAAGCCTATTTACAACGCGCTTCAATTCATATATAATGTTTAGGCTAAAATTTTGGTACAGAGAGTGGTATTAGATCTATGTCTATGATCGAATTTGACGAGTACAAGGGCAAGCTCAATTCAGCGAAGCCGGATCTGGAAGGCCTGGGCCGCGCGCTCAAGCTCGACGACGCGCGCGCGGAGATAGCCGCCCTCGAGGCGGAGAGCGCCAAAGAGGGCTTCTGGAACGACGTCAACAACTCCCAGAAGGTGCAAAAGCGCCTCAAGCAGCTCCAGAACAAGGTCGGCAATTACGAGAAGCTGCGCTCCGACTGGGACGACCTGATGACGATATGCGAGATGGCGGTCGAGGAGAACGACGAGAGTATGCTCGACGAGCTCAAGGGCGGCTTTTCCCAGTTCGAGTCTACGCTGGAGAGTATGCGCCTTTCCACGCTGCTCTCGGGCGAGTACGACGCCAACAACGCCATACTCACCATACACCCTGGCGCGGGCGGCACCGAGGCCCAGGATTGGGCCCAGATGCTCTACCGCATGTACACCCGCTGGGCCGAGCGCCACGGCTACACCTACACCCTGCTCGACTGGCAGGACGGCGAGGAGGCCGGCATCAAGTCCGCCTCGATAAAGATAGAGGGCGAGAACGCCTACGGCTATCTGAAGAGCGAGCACGGCGTGCACCGGCTCGTGCGCATAAGCCCCTTCGACGCCTCGGGCCGCCGGCAGACCAGCTTTGCCGCCGTCGAGGTCATGCCCGAGATAACCGACACCGGCGAGATAGAGCTGCGCGACGAGGACATCAAGATGGACGTCTTCCGCTCCTCCGGCGCGGGCGGCCAGAAGGTCAACAAGACCTCCAGCG
>CALWYP010000030.1 GCA_944385795.1 uncultured Oscillospiraceae bacterium
CGAAGACGGGGCCGAGGCTGGGCTCGCGCAGCGCCGCCATGGACTTCTTGCCAATCTTCCGAAGGCCGTCCGTCAGGCCGACCGTCGTCGTCGTCTTGCCCTCGCCCGCCGGCGTCGGCGTGATGGCCGTGACGAGTATGAGCTTCCCGTCCGGCGTATCCGCGTGGTCGCGCAGGAACCTGTAGTCCACCTTCGCCTTGTAGTTCCCGTACTGCTCGATATACTCCTCCGCTATCCCCGCGCGCTCCGCTACCGCCGTTATCTTCTCCTTTTCGCAGGCCTGCGCTATCTCGATGTCGCTCTTGTATTCCATCTCGTCCTCCAATTCGCGCATTTACGCGCTTACTAATTATAATATAATATGCCCCGGGCCGCAGGTCAACAGGTTTTGCCTGAAAGAAAAATATTGCCCGGCTTGAAGCCGGGCAATGCGTTGGAATATGCGTTCAGCAGCCGGGGGCGGCCCGTCGGTAGACAAGCAGGGACACCAGCGCGCTTACGAGTTCGGTTATCCAGAAGGCTTGCCATACCCCGTCCGCGCCGAAAAGGCGGGAGAGAAGAAAGGCCGCCGGGATGATGACAATTACGTTCCGGCAAAGGGAAATGACCAGCGACGCCCCGCCTTTGCCGAGCCCTTCAAGCGCCCCGGAGGCCGTAACGCTCACGGCGGAGATTATAAAGCCGGCGGAAATTATCCTGAGCGCCTTCGCCCCCGCCTCTACGGCGGCGGCGTCCTCGGCGAATATCCCTATAAGCTCTCCCGGGAAGGCGAGGAAAAGGGCCGTTCCGGCCGCCATAATCCCGGCCGACAGTCCGAGGACGAGCACAAAAAGCCGCCTCACGCGCGAATATTCCCCCGCTCCGTAATTGTATCCCACAAGTGGGCGCATCCCCTGTACTATACCGTTGGCCGGCATGTAGAGGAAGGTTTGCAGCTTGTAATAGAGCCCGAGCACCAGGACATATGTCTCCGAAAAGGCCGCGAGTATGGCGTTCAGCGCGCTGGTGAGCAGGCTGGGCAGCGCCAGGTTCAGCACGGCCGGCACCCCTATGGAGTAGAGCCGGAGCACCATGCCCTTTTCCAGGCGGAAATAGCGCCAGTACACCCTCACCCCTATGGGCCTGCGGCGGTAGACGGCCACATATATGACGAAGCTGAGCGTCTGGCCAATGCCGGTCGCAATAGCCGCGCCCTCTATGCCCATCGCAGGTATGGGGCCGAGGCCGAAGATAAGCAGAGGGTCGAGGACAATATTGGCAAGGCAGCCCGCCGTCAGGCTTATCATGGTCGTCTTCATCCGTCCCACGGCCTGGAACACCTTCTCAAAGCCTATGCTGAGCGAGACCATGGTGCAGAAGGCGAAGACGTACCTGGAATAGCGTATGCCGTAGTCCAATATAACCGGGTTGTCCGTGTAGAGGCCAAGGAAGCCGGGCATTATCAGTATGCAGATAAAAGTGACCGCAAGCCCCTGTATAAACGCTAGGAACATGCCCTGGGAGGCCGCCGCGTCGGCCTTATCCTGCCGCTGCTCGCCCAGATGTATGGCTATGACCGCGTTCACGCCGACGCCGAAGCCTATTCCGAGGGCGTTCACCAGGTTCTGTACCGGGAACACCAGGGAGAGGGCCGTCACGGCGCCGTCGCTCAGCAGCGACACGAAGTAGGTGTCGACTATGTTGTAGAGCGCGTTCACGAGCATGGATATGACCATCGGCAGGGCCATGCTCATAAGCAGCGGGAAGACCGGCCTGTCCTTCATAAACGTCTGATCCAAATTATCACCCCGAACGAAAAAACCACGCGGCTCCGGCCGCGTGGCGAAAAGTAGTCGCTGACTAGAAAAATCCACGGAAAGTTTTAGCTTAGGTACTATAGCACAGCTCTTGAAGATAGTCAAGCGCCAACAAGCCGCTCCCCCGCCTCTTGCTTTTCAGAGGCGTTTCCTATATACTGTGTACGGATCGGCAGGTTACAAATGTGCGTTTCCGCCCGGACGCGCCCTACGGGTCCCGGCGGCTTTATATCAGCGTATAGAGGAGGGCGCCCTTTGAATATCAGTCAGGACAAACGAAAGCGGCTGGCCTATGTAGCCCGCCGCTATTATATGGACGGGCAGAAGCAGAGCGACATAGCCCGCGAGCTGGGGATATCCCGCCCCATGGTCAGCCGCCTGCTGGCAGAGGCGCGGGAGCTGGGCGTGGTCGAGATAACTATCCACGACCCGGAGACGAGAACGGCCAGGCTCCTGGACCGCCTGAGGGGCATAAGCTCCGTCCAGGGCGGGGTCCTGGTTGAGGACAGCGGCGACAACGACGATATCAACCGCCTTCTCTCCCAAGGCGCCCTACAGCTATTGCAGCAGCTCGGCGCAAGGCGCCTGGGCGTCGGCTGGGGCTATCTGATAGGCCAGATTGTCAGCTGGCTCGAGCAAAACCCGCAGTCCGGCAGCACTGTCACGGATATTTGCCCTCTGGTGGGGAACGCAAGCATACCCGCCCGCAACTATCAGTCCAACGAGAATATACGCCTCATGGCCCAGCAGATGGGGGCCACCCCGCATTTCCTCTACCTCCCGGCCCTGCCCGAAAGCCTGGAGGAAAAGGAGGTGCTCTGCTCCACCGAAGTCTACCGCCGCATTTACCGCCAGTGGGAGATGCTGGACACAGCCCTGGTCAATATCGGCGACTATCCCTCCAGCCCGGACTTCGCCTCCCTCGTGCGCTACGGCAGCCTGCTGCAGCAGCGCAGGGCCTGCGGCAGGATGCTGGTATACTATTTCAATGAGGACGGCTATGTCATCCAGTCGGATCAGGACTTCGCCATACAGATACCGGTGGATCTGCTCAAGCGCTGTCCGAACATTATCGGCGTGTGCTCCGCGAACACGAGCCCGAAGGCCGTGCGCGGCGCGCTGAAATCCGGTTTTTTCACCCAAATCGTGGCCCGCTCCGCTGTTATCGAAGAGCTTCTGGCACAATGATTAACATATGTAACCTCCCTCTGGAAACGCGCGGCGTTTCCAGAGGGAGGTTTTGTGCTGTCATGCTAACTTGATAGGCCGGTTTTTGGTCAATATGGGGGAATTGGTTTTGGATATTGACATAAGTAACCGTATGTGCTAACGTTTAGTTACTAACGTAACAAGAGACGTTGAATACACGCCGGGCCGGTTTATCCCACGCCGGCCGCGAGGGGAAGGAGGTATAGAAGTGACAAAAGCTGAATTTGCGCTCAGGCTGCAAAACGCATGCGCCGCGGTTGCCGCCGCCGAGCAGGAGCTGAGCGATATTGACGCCCGCTTCGGGGACGCCGACCACGGGCTGACGATGAGCAAGATAGCCGCCGCCATTTCCGGCGCGGTGTCCGAGGCCGGGGGCGGCATACAGTCGATGCTGGACGACGCCGCCATGGCCGTCATGGAGCTAAACGGCGGCAGCGCCGTGCCGCTCTGGAACACATGGCTGGACGGCCTGCAGGAGGGCGCGGCCGAGGGCGACGAAATAGGCGTCGAGGGGCTGAAGGCCATGTTTGCCCATGCCCTTGAGGCCCTTGAGGACATTTCCGGCGCCAAAGTGGGCGATAAGACCATGATGGACGCTCTGATACCGGCCACGGAGGCCGTCGAGGCGTACCAGGGCGGCGATGAGGCCGGGCTGTTTGCCGCCGCGGCCGCGGCCGCGGCCGAGGGCGCGGAGAACTCCAAGAATTTCGTGTCCAAGTTCGGCCGGGCAAAGAGCTATGGCGAACAGACCATAGGCACTCCCGATGCGGGGGCGGTGTCGATGGCCTGCTTTTTCCGCGGACTTGCCGAGTGAATTAACCAAAACTCTGAACAGGTGGTATTAACTATGAAAATGAAGAAGTTCATCAACGCCCCTGAGACCATCACCGACGAAGAGCTCGCCGGCCTGGGCCTGGCCTACCCCGACATCCTGACGGTTGACGGGCATCTGGTCATAAGCAAGGATCTGGAAAACGCCGACCGCGTGACCATCGTAACCTACGGCGGCTCCGGCCACGAGCCCGCGCAGGCCGGCTTTGTCGGCAAGGGCATGCTCGACATCCAGGCCGTGGGCGACATCTTCGCCGCGCCTAACGCAAAGCTGGTGTTCGAGGCCATGAAGCGGGCCGACAAGGGCCACGGCGTGCTGCTGCTCACCCTCAACTACGCGGGCGACCAGCTCGCCGGCAAGCAGGCTATCAAGCTGGCGCAGAAGGCGGGGCTCAACTTCCGTCAGGTCGTCACCGGCGAAGAAATACAGTACGACCCCAACGGCGAGGACAACAAGCGCGGCCTCGCCGGCGCGGTCGCGCTCTACCATATCGCCGCCGCCGCTGCCCGCGAGGGCAAGAGCCTTGACGAGGTGGCTGAAATTGCCCAGCATTACGCCGACAACATGGCCTCTATAACCGTCAAGTCCACCGACGCCACGCATCCGCAGAACGGTATGCCCTTCGGCGACCTCGGCGAGACGGACATGATGGAGATTGGCGCCGGCCAGCACGGCGAGGGCGGCGGGGTGCGCGTGCCCATGATGTCCGCCAGGGACACCGTCGCCACCGTGGCCGGGGCGCTCAGCTCCAAGCTCGGGCTCGCGGCCGGGGACAAGGCCTTTGTCATGATAAACGGCTGCGGCGCCACCACCATGATGGAGATGCTGGTGCTGTTCAAGGACACCGTGGAATTCCTGCGCGGAAAGGGCGTCGAGGTAGTGGCCAGCATGGTTGGCGAGATCCTCACCGTACAGGAGGCCGGCGGCTTCCAGATGAATATCGCCAAGTGGGACGACGAGACCCTCCGCCTGTGGAACACCTCCTGCCACACCCCCGCGTACAGCAAGGAGTAAGCTATGGCTGACAACATAGGAAACAAGGCCGCTCACGACTACCATCTGGACATACCGGCGTCCCAGGAGGGCTTCTATGTAAAAGGCGCCGCCAACTGTGATTTTGGCATGAAGAGCCGCCTCGCGCGCATATTCAGCCCCAGGTCCGGCAACACGGTCATGCTGGCCTTTGACCACGGCTACATAATGGGGCCCACGTCCGGGCTGGAGCGCATCGACGTGGTCATACCCCCGCTGATCCCCCATGTCGACGTGCTCATGGGCACCCGCGGCATTTTCCGCGCCTGCATACCGCCGGCCGCCCGCGTGGCGAAGTGCGTGCGCGTGACATACGACTCCACCGTGCTCTTTGACGACATGTCCAACGGCGGCGGCATCGCCTGCGACGTGGAGAACGCCGTGCGCGCCGACGCCGACTGCGTAGCGGTGCAGACTTTCATCGGCGCGCCCGGCGAGAGCCGTTCGCTCGAACTGCTTGCGCGGACGGTGGACGCCGCCTCCGGCTACGGCATCCCCACGCTGGGAGTAGTCGCCGTGGGCAAGGATATGGAGCGCACCGAAAAGTTCTTCCTGCTGGCCACCCGCGTCCTGGCCGAAAACGGCGCCAACATAGTCAAGAGCTATTACTGCGACGGCTTTGAGCGCGTGGCGGCGGCCTGCCCTGTGCCCATAGTGATAGCCGGCGGCAAAAAGCTGCCCGAGCTAGACGCGCTCGAGATGGCGTACAAGGCCATACGCGACGGGGCGCACGGCGTGGACATGGGGCGCAACATCTTCCAGTCCGACTGCCCGGCCGGCATGGCTCAGGCTATCGGCAAGGTGGTGCATGAGGGCTACACCCCCAGGCAGGCCTTTGAGGTCTATCAAGAGATAAAGCACAATAAATAGCCCTGCCGCGCGGCCCGGGCCTGTCCCGGCCCGATTGCGCAGGAGCCTTTAGGAGGGAAAGCTATGTCCGCTGAATATATGCACATCGGTATACCCATTACCAACAGGAAGCCCGGAATGGTCCACAACGAGGGCGCCGGGTTCTGGGTCAGCAATGTGGACGACTACGATTACAAGATAGAGTACCTGAAATTCGAGGAGGGCACCCCCTTCCCGGAGGTGCTGCACCGCAACACGCATGTGGCCTATAAAGTTGACGACCTGCAGAAGTACATAGACGACGCAGACTCTGTAATCTGCGGCCCCATGGACGCCAACGACAAGGGCGACAGGCTTGCCTTTGTCTGGAAAGACGGGGCCATCCTGGAGCTGTACCAGGAGGCATAAAGCGCATATAGAATAACGGATGGATAAAAATTGGCGCCGTTTTCACGGCGCCAATTTTCTTGCCTATTATCAGTCCTCGGTGTTCTTCCGCATCTTGAGCACCTGGCAAATGCTCTCTATACGGGTGGACATAGTCTCTTCGGTATAATCGCGGTCGTCGTAAAAGTCGCACTCCATATAGAAGTGAGGCACGCCGGTCCGCTCCTCCACGCGCTTGGACGCCGTCTTTTGATGTGCTCCCAGCCAGCGGTCAAAGTCAAAGAAGCCCATGACCACGCCGTCGGGATGGTAGGTCTCGCAGCGCTCCACCATACCGTTGATATCGGAGCCCATGTTCTGTATCGAGCCGCGGCGCAGCCAGATCTCCGCCATCACCATAAAGGGGTCGTCAGACACATATTCGTGCGAGAGCTGCTTTTTGGTCGGGGTGGTGATAAGGCTGTAAGTCGTGCACACGCCGTTCTGAAGGAACAGCTTGTCAAACCAGGGCACAGCGGGAGAATCGAAGTAGGTCGCAACCTTCGGCGAGCCCTTTGGAAGTATGCCGTCGCCGTCCTTCATGGCCTTACGCAGCTCGGCTATAAGGGTGTCCACCGCTTCCTCCATCTTCTTGAGCCCGCGGTTGTACGGGAAGAGCTGGAAGGACGAGATGACGGTCATGATGTTGCCGGACAGGACGGGCGGATCCGCCTTGCACATCATCTGCGTGAGCATGGAAACCTTGAAAGTAACGCGGTTTAGGTCGTCGTTCGCCTTCTTGAAGTCCTCGTCGGCGACATGCACGTTGATCGTGTCGCAAATGGTGTTGAAGCCGGTGCGGTACTCGTCCGCGACCAGTTTCAGGCGGCGCATGACCTCGTCGTCCGGAACGCCGAACAGCGAGTCATGGGGAGCGCGGGAAATGACATATTTCCATTCGTCGCCGCAGATGTTCTGGATGAGCTCATCGGTTTTAGGCCCTTCGTCGCAGTTGAAGCCCCAGGACCATATAACGTCCGGCGCGGCGATGATGCCGCTGGTGTACGCGGCCAGGCGCATTTTGTTGAGGGGGCAGTGGCGGCAGCCCGGGGTGATAACGTTCTCGGCTTTGGCAAACATGGGGCCGGCATTATGGAATATACCGTTGAGCACCATGGTGAGGAGAATGTCCGGGAAGGAGATGTAGACGTCTGGGTCGGCATACTGCAGGGCGTAGTAGAGGTTGGAGTACGCGGGCAATATGCCATAGACCAGCTTCTTGCCCTCGGCCCTGAACTTAGGGGTCAGGCACACGTCAATGAACTCGCGTACAATAACGCCGAGCGCCATACGCACGCCGTTATACTTGGCGCACCAGTTCTCGGGTATCCATACGTCTTTGGCGAACGCCACATCCTCTGCGGTGACGCCGGACCTTTCGCAGGCAAACTTGAAGTCGTCAAGTTCTTTTTCTATCTCTTCCTCAGAGAATAGTAAATACTCAAGGAATTCCCTATAAACATCGTTGCTCATTGATTTTTAACCTCCTTAACAGAGTCTATAAAGCTCTCGATTCTGGTGGTGAGGGGCGCCATAGCTTCCCTAGAATACTCGTAAGAGGACTCAATCTTGGCAAGAGGCACTTTCATCTCATTAAGCCACTTCGCAAGGCAGGCAAACTCCATGTTATATATCTCGTCGAAAACCAGCTGGTAGGAGACGACGCCGTCGACACGGTAATCGCTTATAAGACTTTTTGTGTATTCAAACCTGGTCTTCCAGGACGGCTGGAAGATGTTGACCGGCGGCTTCTCAAGATAGCGGGATTTGGCGAAGGCACGCAGGGGGTCTTCGGCGTTGACGTCCAGGTCCCACTTGAAGGGCCTGATGCCCTCGTCTAGGAACTCGGTGACGAACACGGCTCCGGAGTCTTCGAAGACGCGCGGGACAGTATAGTCGCCTATTGCCACAGCGTGGCCGAAGAGCAGCAGGCGCGGGACGTCCGGGGAGAACTTTCCGGGGGCATCCTTGAGTTCATCATACAGCTCGCCGAGCTTCTGGATCATCACCTTGGGCTCAACCATGAAGGAATAGTGGTTCAGCTTGATGAATTCCAGCTCTCCTATCGGGGGATTGTCCTTTTTGCGCAGCTCGTCTATCTTCCTCAGCCATGCGTTAATGGCGTTGGTGTCGGCCATGTATTCCCTGACCTTGTCTTCGTCGGCCTTGTTCCCGGTTACCTCCTCGACCTTGGCGACCATTTCCTTGAGGCCCTCGTAGTAATATTCGAAGGCGAAATCACGGTCCCAGTCGACCGGGACGCCAACCTTAGCGACAGGAAGGTTCCACGCCTCCAGGAGCTCCGTAATTCTGCCAGTGTGGCACTCGTTCTGATGTGTGATGATCAGGTCGGATATCGGGGTCACGGGGTCCATGCCCATCTTGTAGAAACCGGCCATAGAGCGCGCCAGCGGGTTCATAAACCGGAGCATATCGTCCAGGATGACTTCCGTGGGCTCCGGCTCGCCGCCGCGGCACATCAGATATGGCTCAGCGCCGGCAGCCCTTATGTATTCTTCAGGGATGAAGTTGCTGGTGTACTGTATTACCTTGCGTCCTTCTTTCTTAGCCTTCTTGAGCTGAGTGGTTCTGTTCGCGGCCAGTTTTTCGATTTCCTGCAAAACCTTGCTCATAGAGAACAACCTCCTTTTGAATTCTCATATTTTTTGCTTGGACAGCATGTTCGCATTGACAGCGGCGGCGTAAAACACAATCCTGTCATTTGGGGATACGTCCGGGGCGGCACACGTCCGCAACGCGCCGGGCTATGGGCCAGCTGCGCAGGCAGATTAATTTAGGCTCGGCCTTCCGCCTGCTTATATACCTCTCTAAAGTCATACTAACCCCAAAAGATTGTTTTGTAAATAACGCACTTTTTTGTTAATTACTCACCAAAAAGAAAGCGATATGTCTTTATACGGCACAAATACGTCGTAAAATAATTAGAGCGGCGCCAATACATGGGTATTGGCGCCGCTTTCACTTCATCAGATTTTTAGTGTCTTCGTCTAATTGCTCGAAGAAAACCTTTGAGGCCCTGATAAAACGTTGAGATATAGAATCTATATATTGGCCCTTCCGCCAGACAAGATGGACGGTGCCGCAGGGTATATCAGTGACCCGTGTGTAGTGGTTCAAAAAATAAGGGTCCAGCTTGATGGTTGAGGCTGGGGCCATTGCAATGCCTATCCCCGCCTTTACGAATTGAAGCGCGTTGTTTGTGTCGAACGTTTCTAAAAAGCTCTTTATACGGCCTCTTGACTGCGGCAAATACTTGTCTATATATTCGCTCATGGCATAGCCCTTGCTGATGCCTATGAAAGTTTCGCCGAGCAGGTCCTCGAAGTGAACCTCCTTGTAATTGCGGAGCCAGTGCCCGTCCGGCCATACAACAATCCCGCTGTCGTCTATCAACACCTCGCGTTCATATCCGTCCCTCACTTCGGGGCCGAGGATTACAAAGTCTATCTCCCCCCTGTCAAGGCGCTTATACATCACATCCTGTGTGGATAAGAACAGGTGCATGCTGACCTCCGGTATGGCGTCGAGAATATACCTGCACAGCTGCGGCATGTATATACTGGCGTTCGTCGCCAAAGAGAGTTTGATGCGCTCGTCGCTGCGCATTTCCCGGATTTCATTCATCATATCCCTCTCAAGGCACACAAGCTGGGCGGCGTATTTGTACATTGTACGGCCATACTGGTTCAGCTTTATGCCCCTTCCCACCCTGTCGAAAAGCTGGACGCCGAGCTCGGACTCCAACTCTGATATTGAGTTGCTCAAGTACGGCTGCGACACATTGAGGGCTTCAGCGGCTTTGGTAAAATGTTGGAGCTCGGCGGCCTTCAAGAAGAAGATAAGCTGTATGCGTTCCATGAAACCAACTCATTTCTTATAGCTATCAATTTATAGCTAATAATATATGTTTCTTACGAAGAAAATTTGATAAAATTCAAACAAAGGCAGCAGATTAACCGTCAAGTATTGAAGACTGGAGGCTAATATGGAGCAGATTAATAAAACCAGAGGCTTTAGAGCGCCGTATGGCAATTCAAACGCCGGGCTGTTTGAAAAGTATGAGCTCTTTTGTCATGACCTAGGCAGGAAATGGCGCATAAGGATTTTATGCACCCTGGCCTATGGTATGGAGATGCGCTATGTGGAACTTAAAAATGCCTTGTCGCCGATAACCCATAAAATACTCAGCGACGAACTCGCCAAGCTGACGGATTTGGGCCTGATAAACCGGCGGGAGTGCGGCGGGGTGCCTGTCAAAGTCGTGTACTCGCTCAGCGGCAGCGGCGAGGAACTCTTGTATCACTTTTCTCGCTTCGCTGATTGGATAGATGCAATTTCAGCATAAATAAATGGCCCAGCGCGGCGGGTTCAATTTTGAAAAGGAGGAACGGGCGGCATTGTCGAGCCAGCCTGAGATAAAAACCAACTGTGAGCCCAGCGGAGCGGGTCGCAGTTGGAAAGGAGCCGCGACAGAATGAGTGAGGGGTGACTTTTGCAAAAAAGCCGCCGCGAACGATATGACGTCCGCGGCGGCGTGGTACGCCCGACGGGATTCGAACCCACGACCTTCAGAGTCGGAGTCTGACACTCTATCCAGCTGAGCTACGGGCGCGTATCAGCCTGAATATTATAGCGCAGCGGAGCCGGAAAGTAAACAGTTTTTTTACTTCCCGTCAAGGAAGGCGCGGATTTCTGCCAGGAGAGGCCGCCCATAGCGCGCGGCCTTAACCTGGCCCACGCCGCTCACGGCGAGGAATTCCTCCATGCTCTCCGGCGCGGCGGCGGCTATATTTTCCAAAGTGGCGTTGCTGAAAATGACGTAGGCCGGGACGTGGGAAGCGCGCGCCATCCGGGCGCGTTTCGCGCGAAGCCGCTCGTACAGCGCCGCGGTACTGTGCCCCTTCGCGCCAGGGGCGAGCTCAAGCTCCGCTTTGGCGCCGCGCAGGCGGACGCTCTCGCGCCGCTCTATCATCTGCACCCGTTCGCCGTTGAACAGCACTCCCGCGGCCTTTTCCGAGGCGCAGACGGCCTGGAATTCGTTTATGTAGGCATAGCCTGAATCTATCAGCGAATCTATATACTCGTTTATCCTCCGGGCGCTCTCCCCTTCCATGAGCCCGAAGGTGCTCAGGCCGCGCAGCCCGGCTATACTCTCGTCGTCCTCGCCGCGCAGCACGGCGCACAGCTTGGCTCGGCCTATGCAGTGGCCGAGGCGTTTTTTTATACGGAGCACGCAGGAGAGTATCTGCTGGGCCTCCAGGGTTATGTCGGAGTAGCGGCGTTCGCCCGAACAGTTGCCGCAGTTGCCGCAGCTCTCCTGATGGCTCTCGCCGAAATAGCCGAGGATATACCCGCGCAGGCATCTTGAGCTCCTGCAATAGCCCTCCATCTGCCGCAGGCGGTAGATATCCGCCTCGCCGGGCCCATTTTCGCTGTGTTCCAGCAAATACTTGGCTGTGACTACGTCCTTTTTGGAGTACAAAAGTATGCAGTCTGCGGGCGAGCCGTCGCGCCCGGCCCTGCCGGCCTCCTGATAATAGGCGTCGAGGCTGAGCGGCATATTGTAGTGGATAACGTAGGAGACGTTTGATTTGTCTATGCCCATGCCGAAGGCGTTGGTGGCGGCCATTATGTCCGCCTCGTCGTACTGGAAGGCTTCCTGGGCCCCGGCGCGCTCGGCGTCCGAAAGCCCGGCGTGGTAGCGCACGGCGTGCAGGCCGTGGGAGCGGAACAGCTCGCAGACCTTTTCCACAGCCGAGCGTGTGGAGCAGTAGACTATGCCGCTCTTGCCCGGACGCTCGGCTATCAGGCGCAGCAGCTCCGCGTCCTTGTCCGCCGGATAGCGCACGTCGAAGTACAGGTTCGGCCGGTCGAAGCCCGTCACCACGCGAAAAGGCTCCCTGAGCCCGAGCAGCTCTACAATGTCGCGCTGGACCCGGTTTGTAGCCGTCGCGGTGAAGGCGGCCATGGGCGTCTTTGCCGGAAGCGCGGAGGCCGCTGCTGAAATCTTCAGGTAGCTCGGGCGGAAATCCTGGCCCCACTGGCTTACGCAGTGCGCCTCGTCAACAGCTATCAGGGAGATATCCAGCCCGGAGAGGAAGTTTATGAACGGCGCCGACTCCAGCCGCTCCGGCGCTATATATAGGAGCTTGCAGCGTCCCGAGCGTATCCGGCGCATGACGGCGGCGTACTCGTCGGATTCCAAAGACGAATTCAAGAACTCCGCGCCGATGCCGTTGGCGCGCAGGGCGCCCACCTGGTCGGCCATAAGGGATATGAGCGGCGACACGACCAGGGCTAGGCCGGGCAGCATCAGTGCGGGGACCTGGTAGCACAGGCTCTTCCCGCCGCCCGTGGGCATGATGCCGAGGCAGTCCCTGCCGGCGAGTATGGCGTCGATAAGCTCCGCCTGGCCGGGCCTGAAGCTGTCCAGGCCGTAAAAGCGTTTCAGGATTTCATATTTATCTTCCCGCAAGGCTTCTCCACCTTCGTTCAATCCGCGCCGCCCATCGCCTCCCTGAGCTTTTCCACGGCGCGCTTTTCTATACGGCTGACGTAGCTGCGGGAAATACCCAGCTTTTCCGCACATTCGCGCTGCGTCAGCGGCCTCGCCCCGCCCAGCCCGTAGCGCAGGCGTATTATCTCGCCTTCCCGCGGCTCGAGCGCGCTCTCCACGCACTCGCGCACCTGGTGGGAGGCCTCCTTGAGGCTCACCCGCTCGGCGAGGTCGTCATCCACGGCCAGGACGTCCATAAGGGACAGGCTGTTGCCCTCCGCGTCCGTGTCCAGGGCCTCCGAAAGCGAGACGTCGCCGCTGGACTTCCTGAGGGAGCGGAAGTACATAAGTATTTCGTTCTCCGCGCAGCGGGCGGCGTATGTGGCGAGCCGCACGCCTTTTTCGGGCCTGTAGGTGTTCACGCCCTTAATCAGCCCGATAGTGCCTATGGATATGAGGTCTTCCGTGTCAGCGCCCGAGGAGTAATACTTCTTCACCACATGGGCCACGAGCCGCAGATTGTGCTCGACAAGCCTGTTGCGCGCCTCTATGTCCCCCGCCGCGGCCCGCTCCACAAGCTCCCGCTCTTCCTCCGCGCCCAGCGCCTTCGGGAAGCTGCCCGCCGGGTTCGCCAGACGGAGCATGAGCAGCGACGCGCCCAGAATGATATACAGCGCCGTCAATATAGCACCACCTTTCCAGTGATGCCAATATTATATTGCGCCGCGGCGTGTACACTTGCCTCAAGCGCCTTGACAAAAGCGGCCCGTAAACATACAATTACCTGGTAGGACAGGAGGTAAGCGAATGAGCGAACACAGCCACGCCCTGCCTGACGGCAGCGTAATAACGCACGAACATGGGCACGGCCATGCGCACACGGAGACTAAGGCCGTATTGAACCGGCTCAGCCGCGCCATAGGCCACCTTGAGAGCGTCAAGCGCATGGTGGAAGACGGGCGGGACTGCACCGAGGTGCTTATCCAGCTCGCCGCGGTGCGCTCGGCCCTGAGTTCGACGGCGAAGGTCATATTGAAGGACCACATAGAGCACTGCCTGGCCGACGCCGCCGAGAACGGCGGCAAGGAGGCGCTGGACCAGCTCGAGGCCGCCATCGAGCGCTTTATGAGTTAGATGACCATGGCCCCGTCCACGCCCAGCACCTGCCCGGTGATAAAGCCCGCGCCGTCGCCGGCGAGGAAACAGACCGCCCGGGCCACGTCCTCCGGCCGCCCGAGGCGGCCCAGGTAGGTGTTCTCAACCATGCCGGCCTTGTCCTCCGCCGTAAAGCAGGAGAGCATGTCGGTGTCTATGCTGCCCGGCGCTATGCCGTTGACGCGGATGCCGCTGGGCCCGAGCTCTTTGGCAAGGCCCTTTACGAAGGCTATCAGCGCGCCCTTGGTGGCGGAATAGGCCGTCTCGCAGCTGCCTCCGTACACGCCGAGGATGCTGGATATGCAGATTATGCTCCCGGCCTTTTCATGAACCATGTGCGGTATAGCCGCGCGGCAGCAGTTGAACGCGCCGCCGAGGTTGACGTCTACTATCCTGCGCCACTCCCCGTCGGTCATCTCGGCGAGCAGGCCGCTCCAGGCTATGCCCGCGTTGCTGACCAGCAGGTCCACCCCGCCGGTGCGCTCGAACATGGCCCGCACCTGGGCGCTGTCCGACACGTCGCAGCGCACGGCCTCGCTGCCAAGCTCGGCGGCGAGGGCCTCGGCCTTATCGCGGGAGTTCAGATAGTTTATCGTAACGCGCCAGCCCTCCTGCGCGAGGGCGCGGGCGCACTCCGCGCCTATGCCGCGCGAGGAGCCGGTGACAAGGGCTTTTTTCATATTATCACGCTTTCAATTATATTGTCCTAATGATTTTATACCAATATCCGAGCGTTGTAAAGCTCGCAGGGCTTTGTTGCTAAAGGAGGTCCAGGCATGGAAATACGGCCCATAGCGCATGTGCGAAGCGATTTTGGCGGCAAGTTCGGCATACCGCGCCAGAGCGGCGTGGTGCCAGAGCTGGTAAGCTATATAGTATTCGAGCGGGAGTTTGCCGTTCCCGAGGCCTTCCGCGGCCTGGACGGTTACGACTACATATGGCTGATCTGGGAGTTTTCCGCGAACAGGGGCGAGGGCTGGAACCCGACGGTGCGCCCGCCGCGGCTGGGCGGCAACGTCAGGCGCGGCGTTTTCGCCACGCGCTCGCCCTACAGGCCGAACCCGCTCGGCCTCTCCAGCGTAAAGCTGGACGCAATACTCGACACGCCAGGCGGGACGGTACTGCGCGTGCTCGGCGCCGACCTCATGGACGGCACGCCAATATACGACGTCAAGCCATATATCGGGCCCGACGTCCACTCCGGGGCGCGCTTCGGCTTCTCCGGCGGCGGCTGGGAGCGGGCGCTGGCCGTGGACTTCCCTCCCGCGCTTTTGGAGCGCCTGCCCGAGGGCAAGCGCGAGGCCGCGATAGGCGTGCTCCGCGAGGACCCGCGGCCCGCCTATAAGCAGGACGGCGGACGGGTATACGGGCTGGAATTCGCGGGGAAAAACATAAAATTCAAGGTTTCCGGCGGCGTCTTGAGCGTGCTGGACGTGGAGGATATGTAATGTACGACGAACTGACTAAGGAAGATATAAAAAAGATGCAGGAGGAGGTCGACTACCGCACCAGGGTGCTCCGCCCCCAGCTCATCGACGACGTAAAGGTCGCGCGGGGCTTCGGCGACCTCTCCGAGAACTTCGAGTACAAGGCGGCCAAACGCGAGAAAAACCGCAACGACTCCCGCGTAAGGTACCTGGAGCGCATGATAAAGACCGCGAAGGTCATAGACGGCGAGAGCGCCGACGGCGTCGCCGGGCTCTACGACAAGGTTACGATAAGGGCCGAGGACGACCAGTCTGAGCGCGTGATAACCCTCGTCACCACGCTCAGGCAGAACGCCCCGGAGGGGCTGATAAGCAAGGAGAGCCCCGTCGGGAAGGCCGTCATGGGCCGCAGGGCCGGCGAGCGCGTGTTTATAAAGCTCGGCGGGGACGAGGGCTACTGGCTGGACATACTCAAGGTCGAGAAGGGCTCCGACGACGGCAGCATACCCATCCGCGGCTATTGACGGCGCAGGCGCTCTCTGGCGAGTTATTAGCATTTGATATTTGCGGCTTTTGCGCCGCGGGTGTAAAATTATTTATCTGAATCCACGGAGGGATACGATGATTTACAGGGATTTCAAGGGCCTCAAGCTCAGCGGGCTCGGCATGGGAAACATGCGCCTGCCCGTCGTAGACGGCGACGACGGCAGGATAGACTATGCCGAAGCCGAGCGTATAATCGACTACGCCTATGAGCACGGCGTCAACTATTTCGACACCGCCTACGGCTACCACAACGGCACCAGCGAGCACGCCGTGGGCCGCGCGCTCGCCAAGTACCCGCGCGGGAGCTATTTCCTCGCGGACAAGTTCCCCGGCTACGACCTCGCCAACATGCCCAAGGCAAAGGAGATATTTGAAGAGCAGCTCCGCCGCTGCGGCGCCGGCTACTTTGATTTCTACCTCTTCCACAATGTCAACGAGCGCAATGTGGACGCCTATCTGGACCCGGAGTACGGCATACTTGAATACCTGCTCGAACAGAAAAAAGCCGGGCGTATCCGCCATCTCGGCTTCTCCTGCCACGGCGCCATGCCCACACTCAGGCGCTTCCTCGGCGCCTATGGCGAGCATATGGAATTCTGCCAGATACAGCTCAACTACGTCGACTGGTCGCTTCAGCACGCCGGCGAGAAGGTCAAGCTCTTCAATGAGCGCGGCATAGCCGTGTGGGTCATGGAGCCCGTCCGCGGCGGCCGGCTTGCAAGCCTGCCCGAGGACGCCGTGAGCAAGCTCAAGGCCCTGCGCCCGGAAGAGACCCTGCCGGGCTGGTGCTTCCGTTTCGAGCAGAGCGTGAAGGGCGTGACTATGGTCCTCTCCGGCATGAGCACCATGGAACAGGTCGAAGAGAACGTCAGGACCTGGAGCGAGGACAAGCCCCTGAGCGAGGCCGAGTTCGAGGCCCTCACGGCCATAGGCCGGAGCCTCTTCGCCGGCGGCAGCGTGCCCTGCACCGCCTGCCACTACTGCGTCAGCCGCTGCCCGCAGGGCCTGGATATACCGCGCCTGCTGGAGCTCTACAATGAGGCGGTATTCTCCGGCAAGGACGACCCCATAGTCAGGTCCGGCGTCGGCTCCTTTGAAAGCGGCAAGCTCCCCACGGCCTGCCTGGCCTGCCACAGCTGCTCCGCCGTCTGCCCGCAGCAGATTGAGATACCCGAGACGCTCGCCAAATTCAGCGCCATGCTCGGGCTTGAGAAATGACGTGGAATAAGCAAAGCCAAGCCCCCCCGGCGGCCTCATGAGGCCGCCGGGGGGCTTTCCATGCCGGAGGCATAACCGGCTGGCGCCGTTTTCAGGCGCCGTTTTTATAACGCAGGAGGTACGCCCGGCGTATGAGCTCAGCGCCCTCGCGTTCGTATTCGCAGGCGGAACGCGCGTCGCGCGCGGCCGCGGCGGCGCTGATCCGCCCGTATATCCCGGCGAGCTCGCCGCAGGCCCCCGCCGCCGATACGGCGTCCGAAAGCAGGCGCTCCAGCGGCGCGAGCACGGCGGCCGTGAGCTTTTCCAGCCTCGAGTTCCCGCAGCGGCCGGCGTAATACCTGTGGAAAAGCAGGATATTCTTTACGACGCCCTCCGTGTCCCCGGCCTCGCAGCTCCTTACGGCGCCGCAGCCCAGTTTTGCAAGCCCTTCCAGCTCCTCTTCGCTCGCCCGGGCGATGAAGCGTTCAAGCGCGGCGGAGTCGAGTATGTCCTTCAAGTCGATGAGCTCGCCGACGTCCCTCGCGCTCAGCACGCTCACGCGCATACCGCCCCCCGCCGTTTTCTCTACGAGCTCCCCCTCGTTGGCGAGGCGCGTAAGCGCCGTGCGCACCGGGGAACGCGACACGTCCAGCTCCTCGCACAGCAGCCTTTCTACAAGCGCCGTGCCCGGCGCGTACACGCCCGAAGCTATCTTCTCGGAAATCAGCCTGTAGGCCCGCTCCGACTTGCTCTCTATACCTGCCAAAAACCTCGCCCCCAAAACCTTTCCAACGTATCTGATTGCTATTTTTTGTATGCCTCGAACATTATCGCAGACCAAAAGCGAGCTGTCAACGCATAAGTGCCCGGTTTTCAATATTTACAGCGTCTGTTAATAAATACACTAAATTGCTCCGCCCGCCGCGGCCGTCCCGGCCCAGCCGGCTTCCCGCGGGCGCGAGAAGGCCCGCCGTGAGGGGCGGGCCGGAGGCACTTTTCAGAAAAGCGTTTCCTCGTCCTCTGTGAAGAGCTTGTCGTTGAGCTCGAAGAGGTCCATACCGTTCGCAAGGCCGTACATTATGATCGCGTCGCGGCGTATCTTGGGGTACAGCGGGGCGAGGCCGCAGTGCTTCAGGAGCTCCTGCGTCTCCTCCACCGAGGCGCCCAGGCCGAAGCACAGGCAGATAAGCCGGCTGCGGGAGGGGTTGCGACGCCCGGCGAAAATCTGATGCAGGTAAATTTCGCTCACGCCTGACTGCTTGGCCAGCTGGGCCTTGGTTATGCCGCTCTTTTCAAGCAGGCGCGCCAGCATCTCGGAGGCGTTCTCGCTCGAAAAGCTGTCCTCGTGGCCCGCGAGGAATTCGTCCAGGCCCGGGGCGCTCATGAGTTCAGACTGTAGGTCGTCGGTGTTCTTGTACATAAATATTCACTGCCTTTACAAATTTCGGCCTCTAAGTTATAATACTTTATAATTCTACAATTTCACGCCGGCAATTTCAATATGCCGGCTGCATAGGCGGCGAATTAAATGGACGTCTACGATTCGCTACTTGAGGCGGTAAAAACCGAATATGTTCCCGTGCGCACGCTCAGGAGCGGGCCGCGCGGCAGCGTCTCCGTAATAAGGCACCTGGAGAGCGGGCAGAGGCGCGTCTTCCGGCGCTATGCCGGTTCGGCCGAGGTGTACAGGAAGCTGCTCGGCGTTGACTGCGCCCACCTGCCCAGAGTGTACGAGGCCTGCGAGAAGAACGGCTCCGCCGCGGTGCTTGAGGAATACATACAGGGCGATACGCTCTCCTTCCTGCTGGGCGGCGGGCCGCTCTCTCCGGCCGAGGCGCGGGACATAACGGGGCAGCTCTGCGAAGCGCTCTGGGCTCTGCACTCGATAGGCGCCGTACACAGGGACGTCAAGCCGGAGAACGTAATAATGCGCGGGAACGAGGCTGTGCTCATAGATTTCGACGCCGCGCGCATATTCAAAAGCGAGAATTCAAACGATACCCGCGTGCTCGGCACCACGGGCTATGCCGCGCCCGAGCAGTACGGGATATCCCAGTCCGACTCCAGGGCGGACATATATTCCCTCGGAGTGCTGCTGAACGTCATGCTCACCGGCACCCACCCCTCGCGCCGCCTCGCCGGGGGCAGGCTGGGCCGCGTGGTGCTAAGGTGCACTATGTCCAGCCCGGACAAACGCTATCAGGATGTGCTGAGCCTTCAAAAGGCGCTGGAATCCGGCCCCTTTGAGAAGGCCGTCGCTGCAAATAGAGAGTATGGAGGAAGCGGTCTGATGAGCAAGCGCTGCAAAAAATGCGGCTCCGAACTACCCGACGGGGCGGCCTTCTGCCCGCACTGTGAGACAAGCCAGATAGAGCTGCGCGCCGTTGAAGCGCCAAAGCGCGCTCCCCGGCCCTGGGCCTGGGCCCTTGCGGGCGCGGCGGCGGCCTTCCTGCTGGCGGCAATCGTTTTCCCTCTCGCTACGCGCGGCGAGGGCCCGGCCGGCGTAAGCGCGCCGCCCCTGGGTGAAAGCGCGGCCCCTGCCACCGCCGGGGACGGGCAGGGCGCAGCGCCGGCCGGAGAAGGCGGCGTTATCCCCTCCCCCCTGCCCGCCGAGACCGAATACGGCCCCTGGCGCGTATACCTGACCTTTGACTACAGCTCCGGCGAGGCCCAGGGCGTGCGCACGGACTCCGTCCCGGCCAGCTTCAACCTCGGCCTGCCCTCGCAGCTCTGCGCCGAGTCCGCCGAGGGCGGGGTAGACGAGTTCACGGCGCTTGTGGAGAGCGTCGGCGTGGAGAGCGTGCCGCGCGACGGCGGGACGCCGATAGAGCACACCGTACCCGCCTACGACGTGAGTTTCCCGGGCGCCTGCTATACCTCCCACATCAATTACGGGGTAGACACCGGCGTGAACGACCTGATCTGGACGCTGACAATGAAGGACGGCGCAGTGATAGAGCTTGGCCAGCGCTTTGAAGTCTCCGAGATGGAGCTTGTGAAGTACAGCTACGAGGATACGCCGCTCGACACCGCCGAAGATCTGAAGGCCCTGCTCAATTCCATCGACGCCGGGGCCGCCTACGGCAAGGCCGTTGAAATATACCTCCCGCCCGTGGCTTACGGCGGGGAAATCAGCCTGCCCAGCACCCACGGCGTAACGCTCTACGGCTCGTCCGACGGTGAAAACCGCACGCGCTTCACCGGCACCGTCACCGTCAACTCCTCGAGGACCCAGCTCACGGACATCATCGGCGTCGAATTCACTGGCTCCGGCGGCACGGGCCTGGTGGCCCATGACGGCGTCTCGATAGCAGACTGCTACTTCAGCGGCTGGGACACCGCGGCCATGGCCCTGGACGGCTCGTGGGTGGGCGTGAGCAACTCCTGCTTCGAGAACAACGGCACGGCGCTGTACTTCAACACCAATATCACCTACAGCTACAGCAGCCCCAGCTACGCCAACAACGCCTTTATCTCTAACGGCACGGCCCTGGTTATCGACGCCCTGCCGGGCGAGGAGGTGCTGTCCTTCCCCGGGTGCAGATTCGAAAATAACGGCGAGGATATCGTCAACAACGCGGGCCACCCCATGGAATACCCCGGGTAAATTCGCACTTCACAAGCGAGCTTCAAGCCTCTATAATAAGAAAGCTCCCCGGGGTGTAGCGCAGATGGTAGCGCGCATGGTTCGGGACCATGAGGCCGCGAGTTCAAGTCTCGCCACTCCGACCACGTCGGGGCAAAGTCCGCTTTGCTCCGGCGTCTTTTTTTGCCTGCGGCAAAAATGACGCCATCCGCCCGCTCCCTTGCCCCTCCTTCCAAAACCGCAACCGCCTTCGCTGGGTTGCGGTTTTGCTTTTGGGCGTTCATCTGAGGCTGCCGTCGTTTTTTCCCGCTACTTCGTCACGGCAAAGTCCGCTTTGCTCCGGCGTCTTTTTTTGCCTG
>CALWYP010000031.1 GCA_944385795.1 uncultured Oscillospiraceae bacterium
GCTTTGCGCTCTACTGCTCGATGGAGTTTTCGCGCATCTATCACGCCTACGACTATGAGAGCTGGGTTACGAAGCTCTTTGGCAACAAGTACGTGGTCATCCTCTTTGACATCTCGTTCTTCGTCACGATAATCTCCGCCGCGGGCGGCAGCCTGAACGCGATCGCCACCCTGCTCCAGGACTTCTGGGGCGTCAACTACTGGATAGGCGTCGGCATAGTGATAGTCGTCTCCATGCTGCTGTGCGTCTTCGGCGCAGAGCTGGTGCGCAAGAGCTCGGCCTGCATGATGTTCGTCGTCGTGGGCGTGCTGCTGCTCATCATGGCGCTGGTCATCGCCGCCGGCGACGCCGACCTCAAGGGCGCCGTGGAGAACCAGGCGGCGAACCTGGGCGCGGACATGGGCGCGTCCAACTGGCTCAAGGCGCTGTGGCAGGCCATAATCTACGGCAGCTTCCAGGCGACGATTGTGGCGAATATCGCCTCCGTCGCGGACACGCTGCCCGACCGCCGCGAGAGCAAGCGCGCCGCGATAACCGGCTACATCGCAAACACCGGGCTGCTGCTCGTGCTCTGCATGATGCTCTTCAGCTTCACGAACGTGTACGACGTCACCGCCGAGGCCCTGCCCTTCTACTCCATCCTCGCCCGCCTCGGCATGGGCTGGCTGACCACGGTGTACATCATCGTCGTGTTCATCGCCGTCATCAGCACGGTCGTCGGCTTCGCCTTCGCCGGCGTGGCCCGCTTCGGCAAGTACTACCGCCCGAAGGACAAGAAACACCTCGCCCACCCCGTGCGCGACGCGGCCTTCGTCCTAGTGCTGCTCGCCGCCTGCGCCGCGATAAGCCAGGTCGGCATCATGAACCTCGTCAAGTACGGCTACTCGCTCCTCGGCTACATCAACCTCTTCGTCATCATCCTGCCTGCCCTTATCCTCGGCGGCCGCAAGATAAGCCGCAAGTACCTCAAGGAGCACAACGTCCCCGCCCCCGGCGTGCCCGGCATGGACGAATAAGCTGACGCACAAGAAAATACTGAAGGCCGGTCACATCCCGTGACCGGCCTTTTTATAGTTTGCCGATTATATGCCGATTATAGCGTGACTTCCGTCACCGGGCATAGAACTTTTGCCTAACGCCGGGGCGAAGACTCGCATTGTCAGCGGGCACAGCCCGCCGCATCGTCCGCGGCGACACGCCGCATCACCGGGCAGAATCCTCAGCCGGCCCGCGTTACCGGGCGGCGAGCCAGGCTGATTGCCCAACGCGAAGACTCGCATCGTCCGCGGCGACACGCCGCCGCTTACTCAGCCTCGAACATGTCCTTGCCGAGGCCGCAGACGGGGCAGACCCAATCCTCGGGGACCTCTTCCCAGGGGGTGCCGGGGGCGACGCCGTTGTCGGGATCGCCGGCGGCGGGGTCGTAGACGTAACCGCAGGGGCAGACGTACTTCATTATTGTGTGCTCCTTTCGTTTAATTAGAGGTAAGGGCGGGGCTGCGCCCCGCCCGTGGATTTCAATTATTCGCCAAAATACCTTTTCAGCAGGCCGGCGAACGCCCTGCCGTGACGGGCCTCGTCGCGGGCCATCTCGTGGACGGTGTCGTGGATGGCGTCCAGGTTGAGCTGCTTGGCGAGCTTGGCGAGCTCGGTCTTGCCGGCGGTGGCGCCGTTCTCGGCCTCGACGCGCATCTCGAGGTTCTTCTTGGTGGAGTCGGTAACGACCTCGCCGAGGAGCTCGGCGAACTTGGCGGCGTGCTCGGCCTCCTCATAGGCGGCCTTCTCCCAGTAGAGGCCAATCTCGGGATAGCCCTCGCGGTGGGCGACGCGGGCCATGGCCAGGTACATGCCGACCTCGGTGCACTCGCCGGTGAAGTTCTGGCGGAGGCCCTCCATGATTTCCTCGGGAGCGCCCTGGGCGACGCCGACGACGTGCTCGGCAGCCCAGCTCATCTCGCCCTCAGCCTGCTTCACGAACTTGGAAGCCGGAGCCTTGCACTGGGGGCAGAACTCGGGAGGGGTGTCGCCCTCATGAACGTAACCGCAAACGCTGCAAACCCACTTAGCCATAATTTTTTCCTCCTGTTTTTTATAATAATGTAATGTGGTATAAACCTTGTTCAGCCTCAGGCGGTGTCGCCCTTGGCCCAGCCCGACGCGAGGCAGCCCGCGCAGGTCCCGGAAAAGCTGAGGGACCTCGACGTAACCACTCCGCCGGTCTCCGCCTCGATCTCCCGGTCCATGCCGGCGAGATCGGGAGAGCAGACGTCCAGCACCCGCCCGCAGCAGGTACAGATAAAGTGCGCGTGCGGAGCCGTGTCCGCGTCGTAGCGCTCCTGCCCGTTCACCGTGCCTACGGTAACCGCGTCCCCGTCGGCGACAAACACCGCCAGGTTCCTGTATACAGTGCCAAGGCTCAGGTCCGGGAACTCGCCCTTCAGCCGCGCGTACAGCATCTCGGCACTCGGGTGCTCTTGCGTTGCGCGCAGGGCTTCAAGTATAGCCGCGCGCTTTCTTGAAAATTTGCGTGCTTCCATGCTCTCACCAAAACAATAATGATTCTTATTACGGTTATGATATTACCACAGCCGAAGCGGTTTGTAAAGCCTTTTTTTAAAAAATCTATGTTAAATTTTCGACTTGCCGGCGGAAGGCGTAAAAAAGCCCGGCAAAAACTGCCGGGCGGGGCTTCAGCCCTCATCGGGCCGCTTTTGGGGCGAGGCGCGGCGCAGGTTGGAGGAAATGTCGGCGAGGGCCGCGGCGGCCTCCATGTCGCAGCGCCGGGCCATGTCGGCGAGCGAAAGCATACCTATAATTTTGCCGTTCTCGACCACCGGGAGCCGGCGCACCTGGGCGCGGCTCATTGTCCTCGCGGCGGCGCCTATCTCCTCGCCCGCGGCCGCGGTGTACACGCCGCGGGACATGATGTCGTCCACGCGCAGCTCGCGCGCGTCGGAGCCCGAAGCCACGCAGCGCACGGCGATGTCGCGGTCGGTTATCATGCCGACGAGCCGGCCGGAGCGGTCGGTCACGGGCAGGGCGCCCAGGTTCATGCGTTTTAAAAGCCTTGCCGCGGCAATGACCGGCTCATTCCTGTCGACCGTAACGACACGGCTGCTCATAATGTCAGATACCTTCATCGTCTGTGCCTCCCTAGCGTTTGGGAGTATTGTAGACGCCTTGGCCGCGGCTTAAACCTGGCCGCCGGCCAGTTCCAGCAGCGCGGGCCCGGCGGCGTCGGCGAAGAGCCTGACGGCGGTTATGGCCTCCTGGAGGCTGTTGCCGTTGGAGCCGACCTCGAGGATAAACATGCCCGTACTCAGGTGCTGGTTATAGCGCTCCTTCACCACGCTGATGGGCCGCGCGAGCGTGGGGTACTTCGCGTTGAGCGCCCGCTGCAGGTATACGGCGAGGCGCAGGTTCTGCTCCCAGTTGGGGTGGTAGAGGCCGCTCTCGCCCGTGCCGACCAGCATCATGAGCTGGCTCGAGGCCGTGCCGTCGAGCTCCGCCACGGTCTTGTAGGTCACCTCGCCGTCGCCGAGGGCGTCGCGGTGCAGGTCTATAACCACGGCTATGCCCGGGTATTCGGCCAGATAGCGCTCGACGGAAGCGCCGGAGCGGCTGTAGGAGCCGGTGTAGCTCGGGTAATCGTAGATCTCCCTGTCGTGCAGCACGCTAAGGCCCTGCGCCTCGAGGGCCGAGGCCAGCTCGTCGCCCACCCGTATTACATTATAATTCTTGTCCTCCGTGCGGTCCGTGTCCGTCTCCTCATAGCGGTCGTATTCGTCCGGGGTGTAGGCCTCGCTGCCGTGTGTATGGACTATGAGCACCTGCGGCCCCTCGGCGGGCAGCGTCTGCGTGGGCCCGGCGGCGGCCAGGGCCCCGACGTCTATATCGAAGCTGGTAGAGTTTTTGATTGTGAGGCCGCCGAGTATCGTCGTCGGCACTATCCGTTCGCCGTCCTCCGTCACAAGCTCCGTAGGCTCCGGCGCCGGCTCCGGGGAGGCGGACGCCTCCGCGCTCTCGCGCGGCGCGTAGACCGCCGGCATACCTGGCGTGGGCGAACACTGCTCCCGCCGCCCCAGCTCCAGCTCCAGGCTCGCCGTGACCATGCGGCCGGAAGCGGCCAGCTCGTCCAGCCAGCCGGACAGCGCCGCGCCCGCGCCGCAGAGCGCCGCCGCCTTCACCCCAAGTATCAGCGCGCCGGCGGCCGCCAGTTTCCGCCCTCGGCCCATACAGTCACCTCCCTCGCTAAGCCTATGCGCGCGCGGGCCGGAATAGTAGCCCCGCAGCCCGCCGCGGAGCTTGTTTTTATCTACATAATGTGGTATATTTACCCGGCGGCCGGGCCCGGCCCGGCGCGAATAAAGTCGAAAGGAAGAGCGTTATGGAGTATATTTATTACCCGCGCGGCGTCTGTTCGCGTGAAATGCGGGTGGAGATAGAAGACGGGGTTATCCTCGGCCTGAGCGTAAAAGGGGGTTGCGACGGCAACCTGAAGGGCATTTCCAGGCTCGTTGTGGGGATGAGGGCCGAAGACGTGATAGAAAGGCTCGAGGGCATCCGCTGCGGATTTAAACCCACTTCCTGCCCCGATCAGCTCTCCAGGGCCCTGCGCGAATGCCTCGAAAAAGCGAAAAATTGATTTACATAACATTGCGGTTTGGTTACAATAGTTACAAGATTCGAGCTTTTTGTCACTCAAACTTGCGTAATTGCAAAAAATTTTGCGGCGAAAAGTGTCGATGCAAAAACCGTCGGCATATAGCACAACACAATATGTAGTGGTTTCCGACGAAATAAACTCAAAATACCCATATAATGTGCTTGTCTTGTTCAGATTATATTAAAACAGCAAACCTTCTTTGTGCGTAATGCCGATTGAATTCGACTTGCAATTTTGACTATAATTATTGCAAGAGATACAAGAGGACATATGCTAAGGCTTCCGCCGCGCGCGCGGCGGAGGGACGCGCAATTAGAGGTATACTAATATGGTTAGAAGAGACAAGGTGCATATCATATTGCTGGTCTGCGCCGTGGTGCTGTGCCTGGCCGCGAACGGTTCTGTCGCGTCGGGCGGGGCCGGACGGCAGCAGCCGCTCTCCGGCACCGCCGCGCTGGCGGACGGCCTGCCGCAGGAGACGCCGGAGAGCGCCGGGACGGCGGAGGCCGTGCCGGAGCAGGAGGCGGACGACACCGTCCCGCTCTACATAAACGGGGTGCTCGTCTCCGACTGCCTTCTGGTGGACGGGACGGCGCGCATGAGCCTGGGGTGCTTCGCCACGCTCGCGGGGTTGAGCTACGACGGGCACAGCATTGGGGGCGTCGAGCCCAAGCTCGCCGCAAGCGGCGAGTACGCCGAGGTCAACGGCCGCTATTTCTACCTGCCCGACGGGCTCTACGAGCTGGGCGGGGAGCTGCTCTGGCCTCTGCGCGAGCTGGCCAAGATGTTCTCCTGTGGCGTGTACTGGGACCCCGCGAGCGGGAGCATAGACCTGGACATGACGGGCCTCGGCCTGCTTGAGAGCGGCGACGAGTTCTACGGCGAGCAGGACGTCTTCTGGCTCTCGCGGATAATCTACGCCGAGAGCGGAAACCAGCCCCTGGCCGGGCAGATAGGCGTGGGCAGCGTCGTGCTCAACCGCGTGGCGGACCCCGCCTTCCCGGACAGCGTGTTCGAGGTCATCTTTGACCGCAGCTACGGCGTGCAGTTCTCGCCTGTGGAGACCGGCTCGATCTACACCGTGCCCGACGAGGAGGCGGTCGTGGCGGCCAAGCTCTGCCTCGACGGCTACAACACCGTGGGCAGGAGCCTGTACTTCGTCAACCCGCAGATAGGCGCGGGCGGCTGGTTCGCCGCGAACTTCACGCTCACCGCGAGCATAGGCGACCACGATTTCTACGCCTGATTGCATGGGCGGGCCCGATATGATATAATAATTGGCGCCGTTAGCGGCGCCAATTATTATTTACGGTGATATTATGGAAGAGATACTTGTTTCCGGCTTCGCAGAACTGGGCCTGACGCCACCCGAGGGCGCGGTGGGGAAGCTGCGCGAGTGGTACGCCTTCCTCACGGAGCGCAACGCGGTCATGGACCTCACAGCCATCGAGGGCGAGGAGAACACGGCCCGGGCGCATTTCCTGGACTGCTGCGCCCTGCTCAGGTACGCCGGCTTCGAGGGCGCGAGCCTGATAGACGTGGGCTCCGGCGCGGGCTTCCCCGGCCTGCCGCTCAAGATCATGAGCCCCTCGACGCGCGTCACTTTGCTGGACAGCCAGCGCAAGCGCGTGGACTTCACGCTTGAGAGCATAGCCCGCCTGGGCCTCGAGGGCATAGAGAGCCTGTGTATGCGCGCCGAGGAGGCCCCGATAGAGCTGCGCGAGCGCTACGACATAGGCGTTTCGCGCGCCGTGGCCAGGCTCAACCTGCTTCTGGAGCTCTGCCTGCCCTTCGTCCGCTCCGGCGGCGTGTTCCTCGCCATGAAGGGCGCGGACTGCTCCGCGGAGGCCGAGGAGGCCGGGCGCGCCGCGGCGATGCTCGGCGGGCGGATACGCGCCGTGGAGCGCTATACCATCCCGGGCACGGGGACGGAGCACTCCGTCGTGATAGTCGACAAGCTCAGCCCCACGCCGCCGCAGTACCCACGCCGCTGGGCCAGGATGCTGAAAAAACCGCTGCTGTGAAAAAACCCGCCGGGATTCCCGGCGGGGATTTCGCTGTTCGGGCTTATTCGCCGGCCTTCATGGCCAGGAAGGCGTTAATGAAGCCGTCTATGTCGCCGTCCATGACGGCGTTGATGTTGCCGTTTTCATAGCCGGTGCGGGCGTCCTTGGCGAGGGTGTAGGGCATGAAGACGTAGGAGCGTATCGCGCTGCCGAAGTCTATTTTCATCTGCACGCCCTTGATGTCGCTTATCTTCTCGAGGTGCTCGCGCTCCTTTATCTCGGCGAGCTTGGCGCGGAGCATGTCCTTGCAGTTCTCGAGGTTCTGGAAGTGGCTGCGCTCCACCTGGCTGGAGACGACGATGCCGGTGGGCAGGTGCGTGAGGCGCACGGCGCTGGAGGTCTTGTTGACCTTCTGGCCGCCCGCGCCGGAGGAGCGGAAGACGTCCATCTTGATGTCCTCGTCGCGCAGCTCTATCTCGCCGGTGTCGGTTATCT
>CALWYP010000032.1 GCA_944385795.1 uncultured Oscillospiraceae bacterium
ATAGGCGAGTTCTTCTCCAACTTCTTCGGCGCGGCGGGAAGCACGCTGACCGTGTCCCTCTACGTCTACGCCAAGGAGCGCGCCGACTTCGACGAGGCCTTCGCCGTCGCGGTCGTGCTGCTCGCCATCGCCTTCGTCATTAACCTCGCCGCCAAGCTGGCCGGCAGGAAGCTCAAGAAAAACTGAGTGCAGGGAGAATAGAAGTTATGAGCGAGATCGTGAACAATAACCCCAACGGCGCCGGGAACGAGCGCACCATAATATCCGCAAGCCATCTCAACCTCTACTACGGCGACAACCACGCCCTCAAGGACATCAACATCGAGATACCCGCCAACCGCATAACCGCCCTCATAGGCCCCTCCGGCTGCGGCAAGAGCACCTTCCTCAAGACCCTCAACCGCATGAACGACCTCATAGACAGCGTCAGGATAGACGGCGAGGTGGTCTATAACGGCGAGAACATCTACGGCAAGGACGTAGACGTCACCCGCCTGCGCAAGCAGATAGGCATGGTCTTCCAGAAGGCCAACCCCTTCCCGATGAGCATCTACGACAACATCGCCTACGGCCCGCGCACCCACGGCATACGCGGCAAGGCGAGGCTCGACAACATAGTGGAGCGCTCGCTGCGCGACGCGGCGATCTGGGACGAGGTCAAGGACAGGCTCAACAAGAGCGCGCTCGGCCTCTCCGGCGGACAGCAGCAGCGGCTTTGCATAGCCCGCGCCCTCGCCGTCGAGCCCGATATCCTGCTCATGGACGAGAGCACCAGCGCCCTCGACCCCATCTCCACCGGCAAGATAGAAGACCTTGCCATGGAGCTCAAAAACCGCTATACTGTCATCATGGTCACGCACAACATGCAGCAGGCCGTGCGCGTCAGCGACAAGACGGCCTTCTTCCTGCTCGGCGAGCTTGTCGAGTACGGCGACACCGAAAGGATTTTCTCACACCCGCAGGACAAGCGGACGGAGGACTACATTACCGGGAGGTTCGGCTGATATGCGCATTAAATTTGACGAGCAGCTTGCCCAGCTCAACCACGAACTCATCGCCATGGGCGCCCTCTGCGAGGAGGCCATCGCCACCACCAGCCGCGCCGTCATGGACAACGACCGGAACCTGAACGCCCGCGTGCGCGAGCTCGAGAACCAGATAGACCAGAAGGAGCGCGAGATAGAGACGCTCTGCCTCAAGCTCCTCTTGCAGCAGCAGCCCGTGGCGGGCGACCTGCGCCTCATCTCCGCCGCGCTCAAGATGATAACGGACATGGAGCGCATCGGCGACCAGGCCCTGGACATCTCCGACACCGCCGGCTTCATGGGCCCGCTCGCCCCGGAGGACGCCGGCCTGCTCGGCGACCTCGCGCGCTGCGTCGTCGGCATGGTGACCGACAGCGTGGACGCCTTCGTGCGCCAGGACCGGGCCTTCGCGCTGGCCGTCATCCGCCGCGACGACGAGGCCGACGCCCTCTTCGACCAGATCAAGCAGGGCATCATCAACCGCCTCGCCAACAGCCGGGGCGAGGGCGAGTACGCGCTCGACCTGCTGATGATAGCCAAGTACCTCGAGCGCATAGGCGACCACGCCACCAACATAGCCGAGTGGGTCGAGTTCGCCGGGACGGGCCTGTATAAGGGCGGCGAGGTAATTTGAGGGGCCGGCGGCCGGCCCGTTCGTTAAGGCGATCAACTGCGTTAAAAGGGGAGTAATACAATGATTTACTGCGTAGAGGACGACGCGGCCATCCGCGACATAGAGGTCTACGCCCTGCGCTCCACCGGCTTTGAGGCCGAGGGCCTGGGCTCGGGCGAGGAGCTTTTCGAGGCCATGAAGAAGCGCGTGCCGGAGCTCGTGATCCTCGACGTAATGCTGCCCGGGGAGGACGGGATTGAAATACTCAAGAGGATACGCTTTTCCGCCCTGACCCGCGGCGTCCCCGTCATAATGGCCACGGCGCGCGGAGAGGAGTACGACAAGATAACCGGGCTGGACTCCGGCGCCGACGACTACCTTGTAAAGCCCTTCGGGATGATGGAAATGGTCTCGCGGGTGCGGGCCGTGCTGCGCCGCTCCGGCGGCGGGCCAGGGCGCGGCCCCGGCCGGCTCGAGCTGGGCCCCATCGCCCTCGACCCCGCCAGCCACACCGTCGCCGTCGGCGGCGAGGGCGTCACGCTCACGCTCAAGGAGTTCGAGCTCCTGCGCACGCTCATGGCGAAGCCCGGCGTGGTGTTCACGCGCGACAGGCTTTTAAGCGAGGTCTGGGGCACAGACTACGACGGCGAGACGCGCACGGTCGACGTCCACATCCGCACCCTGCGGCAGAAGCTGGGCGAGGCGGGCGCGCTCATAGGCACGGTGCGCGGCGTCGGCTACCGCATGGAGGCGCAGCCATGACGAGAAGGATTTTCAGGAGCGTATTTTTGGCGAGCCTATTGGTCTTCCTGGCCGGGCTCGCCCTTGTCGTAGGCACGATGTACAACTATTTTTCCTCGCGCCAGACCAACCAGCTCGCGGTAGAGGCCCGCCTCGCCGCCCGCGGCGTGGAGAACGAGGGCCTTGAATACTTCGAGGGCCTGGACGACGGCGAAATCCGCCTCACCTGGATAGACGCCGGCGGCGAGGTCATCTACGATACGGACGCCGACGCGGGGACGATGGAGAACCACGCCGGGCGCGAGGAGTTCCGCGAGGCGCTGAGCGGCGGGGTCGGCACCGGCGAGCGCACGAGCGACACGCTCTCGGAGAAGACGGTGTATTACGCGATAAGGCTTTCGGACGGCACGGTCCTGCGCACGGCCGAGTCACACTACACCCTGCCCACGCTGCTGCTCGGGATCATACAGCCCCTCGTACTCATACTCCTGTTCGCCCTGGGCCTCTCGTTCTGGCTGGCGGGCCGCCTGGCCCGGCGCATCGTAGGCCCGCTGAACGCGATAGACCTGGACAGGCCGCTGGAGAACGAGTCCTATGACGAGCTCAGCCCCCTGCTAACCCGGCTGGAGCGGCAGCAGCGGCAGATAAGCGCCCAGGTCGAGGAGCTCGCCCGCCGCAAGGAGGAGTTCTCCGCCATAACGGATTCTATGAGCGAGGGCCTCATCCTGCTCGGCCCCGATGGGAAGGTCGTGAGCATAAACCCCAGCGCCAAGGCCATCTTCGGCGTAAACGGCGAGAGCGAAGGCCGCGACGTGCTGACCGTGGACCGCAGCCCGGAGCTGCGCGAGCTGCTGGAAAAGGGCGGCGGGGAGCAGCGCGCCGAGCGCCATATAAACCGCGGCGAGCGCGAATACCTGCTCACCGCCAGCCCGGTCGTGAGCGAGGGCGTAAAACGCGGCACCGTGCTGCTCGCCGTGGACGTGACGGAGAAGATGCGCGCCGAGCGCCTGAGGCGCGAGTTCACGGCAAACGTCTCCCACGAGCTCAAGACGCCGCTGCACTCCATCATGGGCGCGGCGGAGCTGCTCCAGGACGGGCTTGTAAGGCCGGAGGACCAGAACCGCTTCCTCGGCCGCATCCGCTCCGAGGCCGCCCGCCTCGTCGGGCTGGTGCAGGACGTCATAAACCTCTCGCGCATAGACGAGGGCGAGGAGTTCCCGCGCGAGGACACGGACATGCTCGCGCTCGCCCGCGAAGCGGCCCGCGCGCTTGAGAGCGAGGCAGGGCGGCGCGGCGTCGGGCTCGAGGTCACGGGCGCGGGCGGGAGCGTGCGCGGCGTGCGCCAGCTCCTGTGGGAGATAGTCTGGAACCTCGCGGACAACGCCGTGAAATACTCGAAGCCGGGCGGCTCCGTCCGCATAGACGTCTCGCCCCTGGGCGGCGGGCATGTGCGCCTCACCGTCAGCGACAACGGCGTGGGCATTCCCAAGGACCAGCAGGAGCGCGTGTTCGAGCGCTTCTACCGCGTGGACAAGAGCCACAGCCGCGAGACGGGCGGCACCGGCCTCGGCCTCTCCATAGTAAAGCACGCCGCGCAGTACCATAACGCCCAGGTCGCCCTGGACAGCGAGCCGGGCCGCGGCACGACGGTAAGCGTAACCTTCTGAGCGCCCGGGCCCGTTCCCAGGGGCCGCGGCCCCTGGGAACGGGCAAAAAAAAATAAGCCGCGCGCCGCGCAGCCGGAAAAGGGCATAAAAAAACATCTGACCCTCACTTTTAGTCGATCCCGTCGTCTTCGGCCTGGACCCTTACTATGCGGACCATACATATCCGTATCGTTAAGGTGTATAAATTTGCCTTTGACGTCCTCTTTTCAGCCTCGCCCTTAAAACCTTTACGGATAAACCAGCTCTGACCTGCCTATCCATGCTTTCCGGTTCTTGCTGGAACCGTGTAAAACTTTTAAGATTTGGCTTACCGAGAGTTCACCGGGACGACCGTGAGGGTCAGATGCGGTGATTCTTGGTATCTAACATCAATTTAACCTCTCTTTCTGCTGATTTCGGTTTGCCGTGAGAACTGTGCCTGCGCCGGAATTTACATATCCTGAGTCCCAACTTGGATGCAGCCCAATTACCGTCTTTTCTCGACTTACTTGCTTTTCATAGCCTGTGCTCTCTACAATGGCTGCTCAAAAACTGTCTTCCGCGCTTCACTGTAATTCGGCGGGTTTCCGATACCCGTAACCTCCGGCTTACGGAAGTTACTTAAAGGCGTTGGCTTTGTTTTGCCTTCGTCTTTATCTCTCTGGTCATAATATACCACTAATCAGGGGAAATGTCAATATAAAATGTACTCGTTTCACAGTTTTGGCGAACTTAACGAAAAATTAACGCGCGCGCATTTTACACTTGCGCTTTTGCGGCATACTGTGATAAAATAAATAACTGGCGGGGCAAGGCCCCGGAAACCGGCCCTGGACGACAGCGTCCGGGGCTTTTTTCGTATACTTGACATCTACAGCCACGATGGTTATAATCCGTATTACATAGATTAGTACAGTCAGGAGGCGGGGTTTTGGCGCCCTACGATTATTACGACGGTTATTACCCGCCGCGGCGCCGGCGCAGGCGCAGGCCGAGGGCGGGGCTTATCATCTTCGCGCTGATACTCGTACTCGCCCTGGTGTTCGTGTGGCGCTTCACCGAGGGCTTCACGAGCTTTGCCGGGCCGGAGCTGAAGAACGTGCGCGCGGAGCTCAGCTATTCCCTGGAGACGCTCGCAGGGGAGATACGCCCGGAGATGCGCGTGGACGAGTGCGGCGTGAGCTATCTGGCGGAGCTCGACAGCCTGGCCGCGGAGGAGCCGGATATGGCCGAAAGGCTGAACTTCATAGCCGACCATCTGGAGATCTATACGGAGGACGCGGTGAAGACCGCGCTCGCCGGGGAGGAGAAGCTGGACTTCGCGCTGCTCATGCCCTTCAGGGGCGTGGACGCGGGCGGCGAGAACGCCGTAATAACGGTGGAGGACGGGGAGATACCCTATCTCATACAGTACGACACGCGCTGGGCCTATCACGGCTACGGCAGTTCCGTCATGGGCGTCACGGGCTGCGGCCCGACCTGCCTCTCGATGGCGGCCATAGGCCTGACGGGCGACGCCTCGCTCACGCCGGCGCGCGTGGCCGGATACGCGGAGTCGGCGGGACACTATGTGCCCGGCGCGGGCACGGCCTGGACGCTCTTTACCACGGGCGCCGCGGACATGGGCCTGCGCGGCGAGGCCATCGCGGCGGACGAGGAGGACATGAAGGCCCGGCTGGACTCCGGCCAGGTCCTCGCCGCGAGTATGCTCCCGGGCGACTTCACCACGACGGGCCATTTCATACTCATAGTGGGCCACGGCATGTTCGGCTTCAGCGTCTACGACCCGAACAGCGTGGAGCTCAGCCGAAAGGCCTGGAGCTTTGAGAAATTGCAGCCCCAGATCGCCCAGCTCTGGGCGCTCAGCGCCGCGCCGGAGTCCCAGGGCCAGGCCCAGGCCGGCAGCCGCTGGTACGCGGAGTGCGAGGAGTTCATAACCCTGCGCGCCGGCCCAGACGTGAACGAGGCCGCCGTCGCCACCATACCCGCCGGGGGCGAGATGATTTACATAGGCCCCGCCGGCGACTTCGCCTGCGTCGAGTATAACGGCCAGCGCGGCTACGTCCTCGCCAGCTATATCCGGCCCGTGGAGGCGGAGGGGCCCCCGGCCGGGCCTGAAGCGCAGGAGACGGGGGACGGCGGAGGGCTCGGCTCCATAGTAGAGGGCGTAAAGGACTGGCTCTCGGAGCGGCTGGGCTGAGCCGCCCATTTGAATAAAAATTGCCGGGAAAGGCGTTTTGCCTTTCCCGGCGTCTTCCGCCGCCCGGCCGGGCGGCTTTTTTACGCTTATTTTGCCCTGCGGCGGGCCCTGGCCTTGTCGTTGAAGCAGACGACGCTCATGACGCAGGAGATCGCGCACACGGCGATGGACAGCAGGAAGGAGATGTTGTAGCCCGCGGCGGGGGAGGAGGCGCCGTCGATGACGATGCCGACCAGGGCGGAGGCTACGAGCATACCCATGTCCATGAGGAAGTAGAACGCGGCGTTCGCCTGGCCGTTGCGGCCCTTGGGCGAGTCGCCCACGGCGACCGCGTTGAGCGAGGGCATAATCGTGGCGAGGCCTATGCCGTAGAACACGCCGGAGGCCAGGAACAGGACGTAGCTGTCCTTGGAGAAGTAGGCGAGCAGCACAAGCGAGATTATGTGGCACAGGTGGCCGGGGACGAGTATGACCGGCGCGCTCACGGTGTCGGAGAAGCGGCCGAAGAGCAGCCTGACCACGAGCACGGTGATGGACGAGACGGTGAAGTAATAGCCGATGCGGCTGTTGTCCATCAGCAGGATCTCGCGCGCGTAAACGGCGAGGAAGATGAGGATGATGCCCGTGGAGAAGAAGTAGAGCACATAGTTGAAGGAGGCGGCGAGCGCCTTTTTCTCTATGAGCTTCCAGATGCCGCGGTACTCGGCCTCGGGCTTGCCCTCCTCGGGCTGCTGCCTCTCGGCCAGCTTCTGGCGGTAATCGTCGTCGCTCTCGTACTTGACGCCGAAGGCGGACACGCCGGCCATCAGGTAGGCGACGGCGCAGATGGTGAACATCATCACATAGTTGCCGGTGGCGGTTATGGCTATGCCGAGCACGGGGCCGAGCGCCTTGGGCAGGGTCTGGCTCATGTTGTAGAGGCCCATGCCCTCGCCGAGGCGGGAGGTGGGGATGATGTCGGAAACCACGGAGGCCGCGGCGACAGAGACGAGGCCCTTGGCGCAGCCCTGGATAAGGCGGGCGGCGAGGGCGACGGAGCGGTAGGGCACCTGCGCCATGACGAAGGTCGGGATTGCGAACACGACGGTGGCGATGACGTAGCACCTCCTGCGCCCGAACTTGTCCACGATGCGGCCGCTGAAGAAGGCCATGATTATGCTGCCCGCGTTGAAGAAGGAGGTGAGATAGCCGCCCATCTGGTTGGAATCCCATGTGTCGCTCGCGTAGAGCGAGAGCGTGCTGTCCAGCATGCTCATGCACATGCTGGTACACATGGCGGCCAGCATAATCAGTATGAAGTATTTAGACCAGATCTTATCTTTGACTTTGCTCATCCGTTATTCTCCGTCCTTAAACCCCTGCCAGACGGGGACGCCGGTATAGACCTTGGGCTTCTCCTCGCCTGTCAGGACGCGCATGACTCCGGCCGCCATGGCCTCCATCTCGAACTCGCCGGGATAGGCGTAGACCGGGGCTATCCAGGAGCACTTGGCGTTTATGTAATCTACAAGCTCTTTGCTGTGCACCATGCCGCCGCCGAGCAGTATGCCGTCGACCTTGCCGTCGAGCACGCCGGCCATGGCGCAGATGTATTTGCTGGTCTGGTATAGCATGGCCTCCCAGACGCGCCCGGCCGCCTTGTCGCCCTTCGCGGCGCGCCCGGTGACCTCCAGGGCGTCGCTCGTGCCGAGGTGGCTGACGAAGCCGCCGGATTTCTGGCACAGGCGGATCATATCCTTCTCCGTCGCGCCGGGGGCGAAGCACATGCGTATGACCTCGGCCGCGGGCAGCGAGCCGCAGCGCGTGGGCGCCATCGGGCCCTCGCCGCCGACTATGTCGTTGCCGTCTATCATCCTGCCGCGCCTGTGCGCCGAGACGGACAGGCCGCCGCCCATATGGCAGACCACGAAGTTGCAGTCCTCGTAGCGCCTGCCCATCCTTTTGGCGTGGCGGATAGCCGTCTCCTTGAGGTTGAGCGCGTGCAGGTGTACGGCGCGGTACACGCCCTTCAGGCCGGTCATCCTGGCGACGTCCTCCAGCTCGTCGGTGTCCGGCGGGTTGACGACGAAGGCCAGCTTGTCGTAATGCCGCGCGAACTCGTTGGCGAGCTGCGGGCCCAGGTTCGCCGGGTGGTGGACGCCGTTGCGCGCCGTCCTGGCGTGGTCGAGCATGATGTCGTTTATCGGGTAGACCCCGCCCTCCATCGAGAGCAGGCCGCCGCCGCGGCCGACATAGGCGTCTACGTCCTCGAGCGAAACCCCGGCCTCCCTGAGGGAGTCGAGTATCATGTCGCGGCGGTAGGCGAGCTGGTCGCTGATCTCGGGGAAGCGCGCAAGCCCGGCGGCGTCATGGTTGACGGTCCTGGAAAACAGCCTTTCCTCGCCGCGGAACAGGGCTATCTTGGTGGAAGTGGAGCCGGGATTTATCGCAAAAATCCTGTAATCCGTACCGCTCATGCCGGCTTACTCCCTGTGCTGGGCGCGGACGGCGGCCATGGCGATATTGCCGACGAGCTCGCTGACCGGCGCGCTGCGGGAGCAGTCGCAGACAATCTTGGAAAAGCCCTGGAGCAGGGGGCCGTAGGCGTCGGCGTGGGCGAACTGCTGCACGAGCTTGACGCCGATGTTGCCGGCGTTGATGTCGGGCCAGATGATTATGTTGGCGCGGCCGGCCACGGCGCTCTCGCGCTTGACCTTCTTGGCCGCGACGGAGGGGACTATGGCGGCGTCGAGCTGGAACTCGCCGTCTATGAGCAGGTCGGGGCGCTGTTCCCTGGCTATGCGCACGGCTTCGCGCACCTTGTCCACCATCTCGCTCTCGGCGCTGCCGTCGGTGGAGTAGGAGAGCAGGGCGCAGCGGGGCTCCCAGTCCATGAGCTCCTTGACCGTATTGCAGGCGGAAATGGCGATGCTGGCCAGCTCCTCGGGGCTCGGGTTGGTGCAGACGGCGCTGTCGCCGAAGGCGAGCAGGCTGCCCTCCGGGCCCTCGTGGCCGGGGATGTCGAAGATGCCGATGCTCGAGGGGGTGACGACGCCCTGCTTGAGCCCGACGATGAGGTTGCCGGCGGAGATAACGTCGCCCGTGGTGTGGACGAGGCCCGCGAAGGAGCAGTCCACGCGGTCGAGAGCGAGCAGCAGCATGGCCGTGAACATGGGGTCGGCCTTGGTCTTGCGCTTGAGGCTCTTGGCGCTCAGCACCTGGCTGCGCTCCAGGTAGGCGTTGATGAGCTTGTCCATGGCGGGCTCGTCGGTGGTGTCGAAGAACACGGCGCCGTCGAGGCCCAGGCCGGCCGCGGCGGCCGCCTCCTTAATCTGGGCGGGGTCGCCGACAAGGACGGGGACTATCAGGCCGCGGTCGAGGCACTCCTGCACGGCCTGGAGTATCTTCGTCTCGGTGCACTCGGAAAACGCTACGCGCTGGGGGTTGCTGCGGGCTTTCTCGTAGATTTGGCTCATTATATCCATAAGAATCGTCCTTTCTTGCTTATTCGCTCTTTTCGTCCTCAGGGCGGTCGAAGCCGCTCCAGACGGGCACGCCGGTGTATTCGCGCGCGGGCTCCTCGCCCTTGAGCACGCGGATGGCGCCGGAGGCGAGGCCCTCCATCTCGAACTCGCCGGCCTGGACGACGACGGGGGCGATCCAGCTGACGGAGCTGGTTATGGCGTCGACAAGGTTTATCTCGTGCGCCATGCCGCCGGTGAGGATGATGGCGTCCACCTTGCCCTTGAGCACGGCCGCGCAGGCGCCTATCTCCTTGCAGACCTGGTAGGCGAAGGCGTCGTAGATGAGCTTGGCGTACTTGTCGCCGGACTGGATGCGGCGGACGATCTCGCGTGCGTCGCTGGTGCCGAGGTGGTCGACAAAGCCGCCGCTCTTGGTGATGCGGCTGTACATCTCGGCCTGGGTGTACTTGCCGGAGAAGCACATGTCCACGACCTTGGTGGCTGGCAGCCAGCCGGCGCGGGTCGGGGCCATCGGGCCGTCGCCGTTTATGGCGTCGTTGACGCAGCACATGCGGCCCTTGCGGTGCGCCGCGACGGTCACTCCGCCGCCCATGTGGCAGATTATCAGGTTGAGGTCCTCGTACCTGCTGCCTATATTGGCGGCGTAGCGGATGCCGTTTTCCTTGTGGTTGAGCGGGTGGCCGCGGCTCTCGCGGCTGAATTCATGGAAGCCGCAGACGCGCTCTTCCTCGTCCAGCTCGTCGACGTCGGGCGGGTTGACGGTGAATATGTTCTCAATGCCGTACTCCTCCGCCAGGGCCCTGGCTATCTGGGGGCCGAGGGTGTTCGGGTGGCGGACGGTGAGGCACATCTTGGAGTGCTGGTAAAGCAGGTCGTTGATGCGGTAAACGCCGCCGGTCAGGCTCATGAGCCCGCCGGAACGGGTGGAAATGGCGTCCACGCCGTGCAGGTCGACGCCGTGCCTGGCCAGCTCGGAGCGTATGGTCTTCAGGCGGAAGGGGAGCTGGTCGGGGATGGTGGGGCAGGAGGCGAGCTCGGCCGCGTCGTGGTCGACGTTCACGCCGAAGAGCTTGTCCGCGTCCTGAAAGAGGGCTATTTTCGTAGAGGTGGAGCCCGGGTTTATGACGAAAACTCTGTAGCTGCTTTTCATGGTCCTCTCCTTTTCTGAAAAGGCGGCTCCTTTTTGCAGTCCCTGCAAAAAGGAGCCGCCTCGCTTTCATGGGCAGATATTACTTACTCGCCAAGCATCTGCGCGATGTAGTCGGCAGCCTCGGCGAAGGTCTTCTTCCGGCGGAACTCCATGAAGGGGACCTCCACGTCGTACATGTCCTCGAGCATGGCGCTGAACTGGACGAAGTTGACGGACTTGGCGTCGAGGTCCTCTATAAAGCGGGTCTCCGGGCCGTAGTCCTCGGGCTTGGTGTTGAAAAGATAGGCGGATTTTTCGGCAAGGGCCTTGACGACCTCTTCTCTTATTGTCATAGTAGATTCTCCTTTAACGTTTAATCCTCGTAGACGTAATCGCCGCTCTTGTACTTGGGCGGGATGAAGGGGATCTGCAGGTAGCTGGCGTACTTGCCGCCGGTGTGGATTACGCACTGGGAGCCGTTATCCACGTCGAAGGCCATGCTGTTGTCCTCGTACCAGTCGGTGCGGATGAACTGGCCGGCGATCTCGAGGCGGATGATCTCGCCCTTGTGCCAGACGCGGCTGTGCGGCCAGATCTCGACGTCGACTTCGTATACCTTGCCGGGCTCCATGGGCTCCTCCTTGCGGTGGGCCTGGACGGGCTGGAAGTCGCTGGACCACTTCGGGTCGAGCTCGCGGTGGCTGCAGCGCATATAGCCCCAGGCGCCGCGGTAGTTCTCCTTCATGCAGTGGACGGGGACGTATTCGCCGTCGGCGTTGTACTTCTTGACCCAGACGAACATGTCCATGTTGGTGTGGTCGCGGGCCTCGACGAAGGCGTGCAGCTTCATGTAGCCGGTGATCTCGGTCTCTTCCTCAACCTTGAACTCGAAGTAGCTGCGCTCGGTTTCGGGGTCGTAGACGGCCTCGGCCTCCTGGGTGAAGGGGCTGTAGGACATCTTGGCGCTGTCGGCGTCGAGGTAGAGCTTGCGGTACTCGGTGCGGGCGAGGGGGAACTCGTCCTCGGGGCGGTTGACCTTCTTGCTGTAGCCGTAGGCGTCCATGACCTCTACGCGGACCTTCGGGGTGAACTCCCAGCCGTTGCGGATGCCCTTGAGGTAGCGGTCGTAGAAACGGCGCAGGTCCTCGAGGTTCTCGGGGTTGTAGGTGTCGGGCCACTCCATGTCGCGGTGGGCGCGCATCCACTTCTTGGGGGAGCGGATACGGCGGAAGCCTTCGAAGGAGCCGCGCAGGTGGAAGTGGCACCAGCCGGCGCAGACGTAGGCGGGTATGCGGATGTTCTCCCAGCGGGGGATCTTGGACTCCCAATACTCATTGATAAGAGGATTGGTGTAGAGCATGTTCGGGCCTTCCTCGACGTAGGTCTTGTTGGCCAGCGAATTCATGATGCCCTCGTTGAACTGGGCGGAGGGGATGCCGCCGAAGGCGAAGCTCTCGCGGTACATGTCGCCGGTGGCCTCCCACGGGGCGATGCAGGTGAGGTGGGGCGGCTGCTCGGCGGCGATGCGCCACTGGGTCATGCCGACGCCGGAGTTGCCGAACAGGCCGACGCGGCCGGAGCACCAGGGCTGCTTGGCGGCCCATTCGATGAAGTCGTAGCCGTCTTCGCCGTCCTGCAGGCCGAAGTTGCTGGTGTCGCCCTCGCTGTTGGCGATGCCGCGGGAGTCGGGGTTGGCGACTGCGTAGCCGTAGTGGCACCAGTAGGCGGGGTCGGCGGACTCGAACTTGGCGAGCTTGGAAACGGTGTGCGGGGGCACGCCCATGAGCTTCCAGTTCTCGGCGCCGTCGGCCGGCTTCTTGCCGAAGGGGCTCCAGCAGACGATCAGAGGCATGGGCCACGGGGTGTCCTTGTGGTAATAGACGTCGGTGTAAAGCGTGGTGCCGTCGCGCATGAGCACGGGCAGGTCGCGCATACGGATGATGCCGTCCTCTTCCTCGTTCATGCCGGGGTCGAGCTTGGCCGCGTACTTGAAGTTGGAGGGCGTAATGCCCTGGGCGCGGGCGGCGTCCATCTCCTCCCTGGTCAGGCCGGGGACGCCCTTGCGGTAGAGGACGTCTATCTCCTTGCCCTTGAACTCCTGCTTCTCAACCTTCCAGCGGTCGTTGCCCGGCTCGTAGCGCGGCGGGGGCGGCTTGATCTCCTTGCGGCCTTCGGCGTGGACGGTTACGGTCTCCTGGAATTCCTTGATTTTTTCTACTGCGCCCATAGTATTGCTCCTTTCGGTCTTATTTCGGCTGTATACGACGACGGCACAGTCCGTGGGGTCGTCGGGTGAGACATAGGTGTATTTGACCCCTTCGTAGTCGCGGAAAATGGGGTCGTGGAAGACATGGCCCCTGCCCGTGGCCGCGGCCTGCATGGCGCAGTCGCGGAAGACGGCCAGGTCCTTTTTGGTGAATACGGAACCGCTGTGCGCGCAGAGCAGCGCGTCGAAGCGCCTGTCGCGCAGAAGCCTTTCCAGTATGCGGATGTGCTCGCCCAGCGTGCAGGACTCGCCGAAGAACAGGTAGGTCATCGGCGCGGCGGCGTCGCCGGAGAGCAGCAGCCTCCGCTCCAGGCAGATGTAGCCTGTGGAACCCGGGGTATGGTTCGGGAGCGGGACGGACTGCACCGTCTCTCCGCCCAGCTCGAAGCGCGCGCCGGGGGCCATGGCCACGGCGTTGGCCAGCCCGTAGGAGAGGTAGGCGCCGGCGTCGAAGCCCTCGGGGATTTCCGGGGCGAGCTCCAGCAGCCGCCGCCTGGGATAGGGCCCGGAGTTTAAAAGCGCGGCGGAGAAGTCGGCCTCGGGTATGAGCACCCGCTCGAACTGGTAGTCCCCGCTTATGTGGTCCACATGCCCGTGCGTGTTCACAACCGTCAGGGGCCTGTCCGTGAGCCCCTCCACAACGCCGCGGAGGTCGCCGAGCCCGGAGCCGGTGTCCACCAGCAGGGCCCTGCGCGAACCGACGATAAGCGTCGAATAGACGCCCAGAGGGTCGGAAATGTGGTAAACCCCGTCCATAATGCGCACGGATTTATAGCTCATAGTATTTTTCCCGCCAATATTACAGCTTATAAAAGCATTATATTTGTCTTAAAATAAACAAGCAATGTGTACACGTTCAATCAACTGTGCGGCTCGACCTGTATCTTTGTGTGCGCGCACAAAGATAAACGGCGCCGGATTGTTGCGAAAATGACGGCGTTGATGTAAAATAGTATAAATTAGACGGCTATAATGCAATTAATTACTGCAAATTACCACAGCTGCCGAGTATTTGCCATCGAAGGATGCGGAAGCGAAGATATACTTTACCCCGAGCGTGTCAGCCGCCGTGCGCATAGCCTTGTACAGTTGGACAACGGGCCTTCCGCCAGGCTCGTTGAGAACCTCTATCATGTTGAAGGCAGCGCCGGCGTCCGACACGTTCAGCGCTTTAAGGGCGGCCTCCTTGATTGAGAACTTCGTGCACAGGTGCATGAGGGGGTTTTCCCTCGAGAGCGCCTCGTCCAGCTCGCGGGAGGTGAAGGCTCGGGAGAAGAACGGGTCGCCGGGCAGCTCAAGCGCGGCCAGCCGGGTTGTATCCATGAGGTCCATACCGACGCCAAGTATCATCTTTCTTCCTCATTTCTGCCGGAATCACGTCAACGGAGGGATTATATGACATTCTTTGAGGCTGTAAAAATGGTGAATTCCCTTGCCATGACAGCGTACACCATCGCGGACGGCAACTCTGAGCTCAACAACGTGGAGTTCATAGACAGCAGCTCCGACATCCTGAGGGAAGACACCCTGTATTTCTGCGAGCCGGAGACCCTGCCGCGCTATCTGCCCGAGGAGCAGCTCTACTCCTTCTTTGTCTTCGGGACGCTGAACGCCGCCCCGGCGCAGTTCCGCGCGCTGAGGGTCAACCTTGTGACCATAGACCGAACGATCGACCAGGTAACGGTGATGAACGGCCTGAAACGCCGCCTCCACGAGGAGGCGCAGCTGCGCAGCAACGTCATGAAGCTCACGAGCGCGCTTTTCAGCAACCGCGGCCTGCAGCATATAATAAAGGCGGCCTACGATATACTGAAGAACCCCATAATAGTCTGGGACAACGGCGAGAACTGCCTGGCCAAGGAGATAGGGGACACGGCCGTGGACCCGTCGAGCAACTTCGCGTATTTCCTGAAGACCGAGGCCCCGGACCCGGACGAGGACGCCAAGGCCGTCGACTATGTGAAGAGCCTGCCCGTCACGGAGGATTCGCCCGTGGAGGACCCGGTGACCTCGCGGTATAACGAGTACTTCGACCTCGACCAGATGGTGGGCTGCGTCAGGGTGTCGGGCGTGACGGTCGCAAGGGTGTCCATGTTCTCCTATAACCACCCCTTCACCGCCGCGGACGAGCGCATGTTCCGCGAGCTGCTGCCATTTATCGGCCAGGAGCTGCAGAAGAACACCCAGTTCAAGAAGAACCGCAACGAGAACAAGGCCTATTTCCTCAACGCGCTGCTGAGCATAAACAACATCACGCAGCCCGCGATAGACCGTATGCTGCTCTTCCGCAACATAGCGAATATAAAGGACAAGTTCTACGTCGTGGTCGTAGAGCCCAACACCCGCTCGGAGCAGATAGACCCGATGATATTCCAGACCGTGGCCCAGCAGCTCAAGCCTGTGCTCAGCGGCAGCTTCTACCTGATCCGCGACACGGAGCTCGTCATACTCCTGAACCTGCCCAACAACAGGCACATACAGGGCTTCATAGACGAGGCGCTGGTGAACCAGGTGAGGACGAACAACCTGCTCATAGGCGTGAGCAACATGTTCCGCGACCTGACGGAGACGAGGAAGCACTACCGCCAGGCGAAGGACGCCATAGACCTCAACGTGGCCTACCACAGCTGGGAGGTGGCGTATTTCTCGATGATAGCGCCCGTCCGCGTGCTGCACATAGTCCGCGAGCACGACGACCTCCTGAGCTTCTGCACGCCGCAGCTGCTCGACCTGCTGCGCGTCGACGAGCAGTCCAACCTCGACTATATGATTACCCTTTACTATTACCTCGAGTGCTTCGGGAGCTCCTCGGCCGCGGCGGCGAAGCTGCATGTGCACAAGAACACGCTGCTCTACCGCCTCGGCAAGATAAAGGAGATCATAGGCTGCGACCTCACCAAGGGCGAGGACATCTACAAGTTCATGATGGGCTTCCGCATACTGCGCACGCTGAACATGTTCAAGCTGCGCGAGTACGAGGGGCGCGAATGGGAGCCGCCGCTGGCCTGAGTCAGCGGCGCGCGGCCATGCGCCGGTAGACCAGCGTGAGGGCGAGGCCCAGCACGGAGAGCGCCGCGGCAATCAGGAAGGCGTTCTGGTACGCGCCGGTGTCCTGGTAGACGCCGGACATGATGGTCGGGCCGAAGTAGCCGGCCAGCGCGAAGCCTATGAACATGATGCCGTAGTTGACGGAGTTGTTCTTGGAGCCGAAGCTGGCGGCGGTGAAGCTCGGGTACACGCCCATGAGCGAGCCGAAGCAGACGCCGGTGAGCGACATGCCCACATAGAAGAGCGCCGTCATGCCCTCGCGGCAGAAGTATAGCGCCGTGAGCGCGGCCGCAGCCACGGCGAAGACGAGCGAGAAGGTGCGGACATAGCCGATTTTATCGGAAATCACGCCGGAGCCGATGCGCCCGGCGGCGTTGAAGAGGGCGAGGACGGACACGACCACGGCGGCCTCGCCGCTCGTCATGCCCATCATGCCCTGCGCGACCGGGGAGGCCTGGGACACGGCCATGAGCCCGGAGAAGGCGCCGCACAGCAGCATGAGAATCATCACATAGAAAACCCCGCTTGAGAGCATACCGCGCCAGTTCTTGTCCGCGGCGCCGGCGCCCGGGCCGGCGGCGGGAGGGGTCCAGCCCTCGGGCGCGAAGCCCGCGGGGCATTTGCTTATGAAGAACGCGCTGACGCAGATTATGGCCAGCATGACCGCGCCGAGGATGATGAAGGCGTAGGAGACGCCGAGCCCCGTTATGAGCGCGTTGCCGATGGGGGGTATCAGCACGGAACTGATGCCGTAGGAGGCCGTCGTGAGGCCCCCGGCCAGGCCCTTGCGGTCCGGGAAGAATTTTACGCTGTTGGAGACGGTGCAGCCGTACACCATGCCCATGCCGAGGCCGCAGAGCAGGCCGTAGCCGGCCATGAGCATTGCGAAGCTCGTCGCCAGGCCGCTGAGTATCATGCCCGCGCCGAACATGAGCCCGCCTATGAAAACGACCCATTTGGGCCCGAGCGTGTCGTTGAAATAGCCGCCGCTTATCATAGTGATGGGGCCGACGCCGTTGGCGACGGTGAAGACTAGGGAGATCTGGGCGACCTCACGGCCGGTTATCTCAAAGAGGCGCTCGGCCGCCGGGCCGGAGAAGATGCTCCAGGAGTATATGGAGCCGATGCAGATATTTACGAAGCAGCTTGCGGCTAGGATTATCCATCTTTTCTTGCTAAGGCTCATACCGACCTCCGAATATGGCGGCACGGAGCCGCGAGCCTGGACCCGCGGCTCCGTGCTGAAAGAAATATGACGAGAACGGAAGTAATTACTCCTGGTCGAAGACGTAGTCGGCCGCGCGCTCGCCGGCCATACGCCCGGTGTTCACGGCGAAGCCCATGGTGTTGCCGGGCAGGTAGAACATGTAGGTGCCGTCGTAGGTCTCGTTGATGTCGGTGCCGGCGCCGTAGAAGCCCGGGATGGGCTTGTACTCGTCGGTGATGACCTGGAGCTTCCAGTTGGTCTTTATGCCGCCCAGGGAGCCGTAGGCGCCGCAGGTCTTGGCCAGGGCGTACCACTTCTTGCCGCGGTAGGCCTTGAGGTACTTGCGGGGCTTGCAGAAGTAGTCGTCGAAGTTGGCGTCGCAGGTGTCGTTGTACTCCTCAAGGGTCTCGAGGAAGTTCTGGACGTCGACGCCCATCTTCTCGGCCAGCTCCTCGGGGGAGTCGGCGATGCAGCAGTACTTGGGATAGTTCTCGGCGGCGTCGGCGATGCTCTCCTCGAAGTTCTCGGTCGGGTCGAAGTGGCGGACCTCGCTGGCGATGTCGAGGCCGTGCTTGCGGTAGTACTTGACCAGCTTGTCGTCAAGGATGTGCCAGACTATCTTGTCCTGCTGGTAGTCGGTGATCTTGAAGGCGATGGCGGTGTTCTGCATGACGCTCTCGTCGCAGATGCGGTAGCCGCTCTTGTTGACGACGAGGTTGCACTGGGTGAAGAGGTCCATGAAGTGGTAGGTCTGCATGGGCAGGAACTGGCCGTCTATGCCCTCCATCTCCATACGGCCGTGCTTGGCGCCGACTTCCCAGGCCATGCGTATGCCTTCGCCGACGACGTCGGGGCCGCAGAGCGGGAACATGTCGGTGCCGGTCTGGAAGCCGGCGTACTGGCGGACCATCTCGGGGTTCGCGCCGAAGCCGCCGGTGCAGACGATGACGGCCTTGCTCTCGAGCTCGTACTCCTCGCCGGTGGCGGTCTCGACGGCGTAGAGGCCGTGGACGCCGTTCTTGTCGCCGAGTATCTTCTTGACCGGGGTGCCGAAGTGGAACTCGACGCCCAGCTCGACCGCGCGGTTATAGATGACCTTGGTCATGGAAGCCGCGGCACGGCCGCCGGGACGGGAGCCGTCGTCGGGCTGCACGACGTGCCAGGTCTGCTCGGAGTCGGGGGAGTAGCGCATCGGGCCGAAGAAGTTGACGCCCATGTCCTCGAGCCAGTCTATGGTGTCGCCGCTCTTCCAGTAGTATTCGCGCATGAGCCTCGCGTCGCTGTGCCAGTGGACGTAGTTCATGAAGGTGCGCCAGGCGTCCTCCTTGGTGATGCCTATCATGTGCTCCTTCTGCTGCCTAGATTCCAGGCCGAGGGGACCCATGCCCATGTTGGCGGTGCCGCCGGCGTTGGCGGCCTTTTCAAAGACGACGACGCTCGCGCCCTTCTCGGCGGCGGCGACTGCGGCGCACAGGCCGGCGGGGCCGGCGGCGATGATGCCGATATCGGCAGTAAGTTTCTGCATAATTTTCCTCCTGCTTAATTAATCCCGAATCGGGCAGCCCGGCAACGGCCGGACTGCCCGTCGGTATTTTACTGTTTGTTTCAGGCCTTGATCTTGCCCTCGTCCATGAGCTTCTTGATGTCCTCATCGGTGCGTCCGACGAATTTCTCTTTGATGCAGGCGATGATGATCATGTCGATCACGGTGATGATGGCGAGCGCGAGATAAGCGGTGGAGTAGCCGCCGGGCAGGTCGGCGAGGGCGCTGACAAGGTAGGCGCCGAGGCCGGAGACCAGCTTGCTGATGACGAAGATGACGGTCCAGGCGTTGACGAAGTCGTAGCGGCCGTAGATGGAGCTGGTTATGGACATCGTCATGTTGTTGCCGGCGCTGGTGGAAGACATGGCCAGGCAGATGCCGACCACGACGGCCCAGCTGTACTGGTGCAGGAACGCGACCATCAGGCAGCCGATGATCGCCGCGATGCTGACGAACCAGAGCGTGGCCTTCCTCGGGCCGTACTTGCCGTCGAGCACGCCGCCGAACCAGCTGAAGACCAGGGCGGGCGGGAGGATGACGATGAGGAAGACGTTGATGTAGGCCGCGTCAAAGCCGAAGCTCAGCATGGCGGGGAAGACCTGGCCGTTGATGCCGCTGCCCATGAGGTTGACTATGCCGAAGCCGATACCGATGAGCCAGGCGTTGCGGTCGCAGAGCATCTTCTTGATGGTCCAGGGGCTGGAGGCCTTGTACTGCTGCGCGGCGGCGAGTATCTTGGCCTGCTCCTCGTGGTCGAAGTTGGAGTCGTTGTCGGGGAAAGCGTTCTCGTCCTCGGGGTAGTTGTGGATTATGGTCATCGTGACGATGAGCATAATGGCATAGAGCGCCGCGGCAGCGTAGAAGTAGGAAGAGGCGCTGCCGAAGGTGTTGAGAAACCAGCCGAAAACGGCGTTGATGAACGTGAGGCTGATAACCAGGCCCATGGTGCAGATGCCCATGTACAGGCCCTTCTTCTTGGGGAACCAGTTGGAGCCGAGCAGCTGGATGCCGAAGCTGGTGACAAAGGCCATGGAGACGTAGTTGACGACGCAGGCCAGGGCGAACATGGCGAAGCTCTTCAGCGTGGCCATGATGACGCACATGATTATCTGGCCGATGAAGCCTATTGCCATCATCTTCTTCGCGCCGAGCTTGTTGGCGAGCGCGCCGCAGACGATGACGGTGAGCATGCTGCACCAGGTGCCGATGGTGACCCAGAGGGCCATGTTGGTCCTGGGCCAGCTGTACAGGCCTTCGTAGTAGCCGTACAGCGAGTTCATGCTGTCGGTCAGTATACCGCCGAAGGAGTAGCACAGGAGTGCGAATATAACGACTTTCCAGCCTTTGGCTCCGAAGTCATGGGTTTTTAAGAATCCGTTCATTTAATTAATCCTCGCCTTCTTTTAATATGGCTGCGGAATTTTTTTGCCGCGCAGTTGGATCTGTGCCGGGGATTTACCTTTCGGGCTTGGTGGAGGGGATCTCCTTCATCATCTCGCGCGCCCAGGCGTCGGCCTCCTTGCGCTCCTCGGGGGTCGGGTAGCGCTTCGGCTGGCCGGGCATCGGCTTGCCCTTGCCGAGCAGGTCGAGATAGTGGATCTCGCGGCCCGTGTCGGTGAGGTGGGAGGTCTCGATGGCCTCGTCGGTGAAGTGGGCGACGGCCTTGCCGTCCTTTATCTCCATCTTGCCTATCATGCCGCAGAGGGCGCAGGTGCACTCGTCGGTGCCCGGGGTCATGAGCATGACGTTGTTGTGGCAGACGGGGCAGAGGCTGTCGGGGCCGTTGTAGTACTGCTCCTCGAAGGGGAGCTGGGCCATCTTGGCGAGGTGGCGGCCCATGGCCTTCATGCGCTCGACGCGGTCCTCATAGCAGAGTATGCCGCGGTTCCAGTTGAACTGCTCGCGGTCGACGACCTTGAGGCCGAGGCAGATGGCGGGGATGCCGAGGATGGGGAAGCCCATGTAGGACCATTCGCTGCCGCCCAGGCCGAAGAAGGCCGCGGGCCTATGGGTGAAGTAACGCGGGTCGTAAACCGGGTCGATGCCGGCCTCGACGCGGGCGTCGTAGATGTGCTTGATGAACGCGACGTCGTGGGAGGGGCCGAAGCGGTCGCACATGGCCTTGTAGGCGGCCGGGGGGGACTGCTCGTACATCGGGGCGCCGAAGAGCAGGGCGTCGCTGGAGCAGATCTGCTCGTCGAGCCACTCCATGTCGTCGTCGTGCTGCGGGCAGGGGGTGAGGTTCAGGGGCTCGCGCAGCCTGCGGCTGCAGACGCCGCAGCCTATGCAGGGCTTGATGGTCAGGTCGCCGAGGTTGATGAGCTCGACGTCGCAGCCCTCTTCCTTGGCCGCCATCAGCGCCACGCGGGCGGCGCGCTCGGTCTCGCCGTTCTTACGGCCGCAAACGATTGCCAATACTTTCTTTTTCATTTCTTCGCCTTCTTTTCTTAGATTTAAAAGACAGCCTTGCTATCTTGAGGTACAGGTTTACTTGCCCTTCCAGGCGCCGACCCTTGTGAGGCGCTCGGGGGTGCGCGGCTTGACCGCGCCGGCCATGACGATCGCGCCCTCCTCGCAGGCGTCCATGCAGGCGCCGCACTTGACGCATTCGTCGTTGTCTATCATGTAGATGAAGCCCTTCTTGCCCTCGATGGCGTCCTCGTCGCACTCGTCGGCGCAGTCGCCGCAGCCGATGCACTTGGAGCCGAGTATGTGGTAGGTCACATAGGCGCGGCAGACGGCCGCGTCGCAGCGCTTCCTCTTGATGTGGTCGTCGAACTCGCCCCTGAAGCCGTTCACCGCGCTGAGCACCAGCGCGCCGGCGGCCCGGCCCAGCTCGCAGTAGGACGCCTCGCTCATCGCCTCGGCGACCTCGGTCATAAGCGTCACGTCCTCGGCGCTGCCCTTGCCGGACACGGAGGCGTTGAGCGCGTAGAGCACCTGCTTGATGCCCTCGCGGCAGAAGACGCAGCGGCCGCAGCTCTCCGCGCGCAGCCCGCCGAGCAGGCTCTGGAGATAGTTCAGCACGCAGGTCTCGCCGCCGCAGACCCGTATTTCGGTGGAGCCCCAGGCGGCGTGGCCGCTTACCGCTTCGCCCAGCTTCGTCTGGGCCAGGTCGTCCGCCTTGACGAAGACGCCGAGCGGCAGGCCGACGTGGACCAGCTTCACCTTGCCGCCGAAGCCGGAGGCCTCGACGACCTTGTCCAGCGTGTCCTCCGGGGAGAAGGAGGCGGACTTTTCGCCCTCGGGCGTCCGCAGCAGCACGGAGATGGCGCCCTTGGCGCTCTGGACGCCGATATCGTCGGCTATCTCCTCAAGCGCGTGCTTGGGCTCCTCGGCGATTATGGATTCAAACCCGTCTTTTTTTCTGTATCTCATGCTTCCTCCCTGCCTTCGCCCGCAAAGCTGCTCCAAAGCCGCTGCTTGCAGATCTGCGTGCGCAGGTCGCACTGCAGGCAGCGCCCGGCCTCAAACCTGGCCGCGTCCTCGGCAAAGCAGCTCTCAACCGGCTGCATGTTGCGCACGCGCCCGCCCGGCTCCTGCGCCTCGGGCCTGAGCCGCATAAGGCTGCAGAAGCCCTGGTATTCCCCGATCTCCTTGGGCAGCGGCTCGTCCGGGGCCAGCTTCTCGGAGATGTCCCCGTCGCCGCCGAGGAAGAGGTCCACCGCGGAGGCGGCCTTCTTGCCGCCCGCGACGGCCTCGATGACGTTCCTGGTGCCGGTTACGGCGTCGCCGGCGGCGAACACGCCCGGCTCGCTGCAGCGCTGGTCCCCGTCGACCTCGAAGTACGCGCCGCGCTTGAGCGCCACGCCAAAGGCGTCCGCCCCGGCGGGCTTCTGGCCTACGGCGAAGATGACGTTGTCCACGGCTATCGTCTCGAGGGAGTCCGGCTCCTTCTCGATGACCGCGGCGCCGTTGGCGTCGAAGCTGAAGGACTTGACCTTCTCGAGAGTCATGCCTGTGACGTGCCCGTCGCCCTCTATGCGCACGAAGCTGCGGCCCGGGTGTATCAGCACGCCCTCCTCGAGGGCCTCGGCTATCTCCTCCGGCCGCGCCGTCATGACGTCGCGGGCCTCGAGGCAGGCGACATGCACCTCCTCGGCGCCCAGGCGGAGGGCCAGGCGGGCGCAGTCGAAGGCGACGTCGCCGCCGCCGGCGACTAGCACGCGCTTGCCTACCGGCATGGGCTCGTCAAGGCGTGCCGCGCGCAGGAAGTCTACGCTCCTGTAAACGCCCTCGTTGCCGCTCCCGTCGAGGGGCAGGGCGGAGGCGGCGTGCGTGCCTATGGCCAGCACCACCGCGTCGTAGCCGGCGGCCTTCAGCTCGGCGGCGCTGGTCACGCGCTCGCCGGTCTTGATCTCTACGCCGACCTCCTGTATGTCGGCTATCTCCTTGCGCACCACGTCGCGCGGCACGCGGTATTCGGGTATGCCGTAACGGGTCATGCCGCCGGCCTCGGGCAGGGCCTCGAAGACGGTGACGCTGTGCCCCTGCTTGGCGAGGTAGTAGGCGCTCGTCAGGCCAGCGGGGCCGCCGCCGACGACGGCTACGCGCTTGCCGGTGGGGGGCAGCTGCTTGCGCCTGGCCTTCCAGGCGTCGCTGCCATAGGTCGCGGCGAAGCGCTTGATGTTGCGGATGGAGACGGGCTCGCTCACAAACTCGCGGCGGCAGGCCGTCTCGCAGGGGTGCATACACACATAGCCGAGCAGCTTCGGGAACGGCACGGCCTCGCGTATGACGGCGAGGGCGTCGTCATAGCGCCCCTCCTTGACGTAGCGCAGGTAGCGCGGCACGTCGGTGTGGGCCGGGCAGGTGGCGCGGCAGGGCACAAGCTCGTCGGCGGGCGCGGTGCCCTCGGGCAGACGGAAGGTCTCCGGCTTGTCCTGGAGCGCGCCGGTGGGGCAGACGGCCACGCAGGCCGTGCAGTAGCGGCACATGTCCGTCTCGGTGAGGGTGAGGTCGTTCTCAACCACGACGTCGCCGTTCTTATCCCTGTGGTAGTCCAGCGCGTTGGCCTTGCGCAGGGCGCGGCAGGCGCGCACGCAGCGCCCGCACTTTATGCAGCGCGCCATGTCGCGCACGAAGAGGGGGTTGCCGGTCTCCTTGCGCATGATCTGGCCCGTGCTGCGCATCCTGCCTCCGGTGACGCCAAGGTACTGGAGCATGGACTGAAGCGGGCAGCTGCCGAATTTGGGGCAGCCGCTGCAATCGTTGGGGTGCTCCGCCAGCATGAGCTCGAGGGAGAGGCGGCGGAGGCGGTCGATGTGTTCGCTCGTCGTCTTCACGACCATGCCTTCGCGGACTATGGTCGAGCAGGACTCCTGCGGCCCGTCCTCGCCCTCTATCTCCACAAGGCAGAGGCGGCAGGCGCCGTAGGGCATAAGGTCGGGGTGGTGGCAGAGGTTCGGGATGAATATCCCCGCGTCAAGGGCGGCGTCCAGGACGCTCTGGCCCTCCTTGGCGGATATCACCTTTCCGTCTACGGTAATTTGCATAGGCAGCGCACCTTCCTTTTGCAACAAAGCTGGATGTGTTCATGATTTGTCAAGAATGATATAGCTTTAACAACGGCGCTACAATGTGTGACCGACTTATTATTTATGACGAAAAACTGAAATATTGTGTCCGCATACAACCCGCCCAAGTGTTGAATAATTTAGTATGTGAGATTTCACAGTTTTGGCCGGGCGAAATTTTACGCGCGTAATGAAAAGGGAAACAGTGGAAGCCATCGGACATGACAAAATTGATGAATATAGATGAATAATTTTAATGATTGCCGGTTATTGTTACTGATTTCAGGGCAAAATAACCTGTTTAAGGATATGCCGCCGCACAATTTGCGTTGTGCGAACGCACAATAAAAGCGGGCGAAAGAGCCAATTATTGCCGCGGCATATGGGAAAAGCCCGCGCCCTCGAACAGGGGGCGCGGGCCGGAACTCGCGCTTACATATAATGTAGGAGGAGGGCGCGAAGGGCGGGGACGGCGGGCCGGGCGGTCGCGCCGCCTACCAGTTTGTCCCCGATTGCTGCAAGTTTGTCCCCGCGCGCTTGTGCATTGCGCGTGGACATTGTATTCTATATAGTGAAAAACTGTCGGGCGAAACAGCCCGTTTGGAGGCAGCCTTATGACTATAGACAAGAACCTCTCCGGAAGCGCCCTCACCATCGCCCTCACGGGCCGCCTGGACACGGCGACCGCGCCCCAGCTCGAGAGCGAGCTCAAGCGCTCCGTGGCGGGCGTGACGGAGCTCTGCTTCGACTTTTCCGGGCTCGAGTACATATCCTCCGCCGGGCTGCGCGTGCTGCTGAGCGCGCAGAAGGTCATGAACCGCCAGGGCGCCATGGTCATACGCAATGTGAACGAGGTGGTTTCGGAGGTCTTCGAGGTCACCGGGTTTTCGGACATCCTGACCATTGAGTGAGGCGGGCTCCGGCGGCCTGAGGCGCAACGGCTTTTTCCTCAGCCGCGTCTACGGGAAATACCTCGCCGCGAGTGTGCTGAGCATGCTGGCGACGAGCGTGTCCGGCATGATAGACACCGTGCTCTCCGGCCGGTTCCTGGGCGAGGACGGCCTCGCGGCCATGTCGCTCACGGGCAGCGTGGGCCTCGTCTACTTCACCGTGGGCGCGGTCATAGGGATGGGCGGCTCCATCGCCGGCAACCTCGCCATAGGCCGCGCGGACTACAAGCGCTACCGCGAGCTCTTCACGCTGACCACGCTGGCCATGGCCGCGGCGGCCGCGCTCATGACGGCGCTCGGCCTAATCTTCCTCGACGGGCTCGCCGCCGCGCTCGGCGGCGAGGGCAGGGCGGGGGAATACGCGCGGGAATACCTATATTGGTACATCCTCGGCGGGGCCTGCACGCTGTTTATCTATGTGCCTATAAATTTCTGCAAGATGGACGGCCTGCCGCGCGCGGCGAGCTTCCTCTTCGTCCTCTCCAGCGGGCTGAACGTGGCCTTCACCTGGCTGTTCATGAGCCCGGCCTGCGGCCTCGGCATCGCCGGGGCGGCCATAGGCACGCAGCTGAGCATGGGCCTCTCTGTGCTTGTTGGCGCGCTCATACTTGCAAAGCGCGCCAAAAACACCCGCTTTACCTCCCTGCGCGGGGTGAAAATATGGCGCTCGCTGGGCGAAATCCTGCTCTGCGGCAGCCCCAACGGCTGCAACAACCTCTTCAACGCGCTCAAGATAATGCTAATGAACGGCGTCATACTCGGCCTCGGCCAACAGGCATACCTTGCGAGCTTCTCGCTTGTAAAGAGCGTGGGCGACCTGCTCACAGGCGTTGTCAACGGCGTCGCCGGCGCGCTCATGCCCATTGTGGGCGTCTACTTCGGCGAGCGCGACTGGGGCAGCATACACGGCGTGTGCCGCCGCGCGGCGCGCATGGGCGGCGCCATAACCGCCGCCTTCGCCATCGCCGCGGCGCTGCTGTCCGGGGCGCTGTGCGGGCTTTTCAACATCACGGACCCCGCGGCGGCCGCGGCGGCGCGGCGCGGGCTCGCCTGCCTCGCGGCGAGCTTTGTCTTCGGCTTCGTGAACCTCATGTGCTCCGGCTACTTCAACACAGTGCGCCGCCCAATGCTCTCGAACCTCATCCTCGGCCTGAGGACGCTGGCCTGCCTGGCGCCCTGCGCGGCGCTCCTGGGCCGCGCGCTCGGGATCGGCGGCGTGTGGCTCGCGCTCATCGCGGCGGACGCGCTGACCACGCTCATAATCCTCGCCGCGGCCGCGATCATCAGGCGCGGCAACCCGGGCCTGGACTCGCTTCTGCTCGACAGGGGCCTCCTGCCCGAGCGGGAGATCAGCTTTTCCGTGGAGAACACGGTGGACGCCGTGGTCTTCGCCTCGGAGAAGATCTCCGGCTTCTGCGAGGACGCCGGGCTCGGCGCGCGGCGCGCCATGCGCGTTTCCCTCGCGCTCGAGGAGCTGCTGGGCGTTATCCTGCAGCGCTGCCTGGGCGGCGGGAAGCGCAGCTATGTGGACATACGCATCTTCACCGCCGGGGGCGGCGTGTACCTGCGCTTCCGCTGGGCCGGGCGCATTTTCGACCCGCTGCGCTGGTACGAGGACAACAAGTCCGACCCCGAAATGGCCGAGAGCACGCTGGGCGTCAAGCTCGTCGCCGCCCAGGCGGAGGAGATAAGTTTCCGCGAGACCTTCGGCACTAACAACCTGCTGGTGCGCTTCTAAAGGGGCGAAGCTATGGTATTCACAAACCGCAAAACGGGCGAGAGCGTCCCCGTCGTGTTCCGGCCCTTCGCGCCGGGCGACGAGGAGGGCTTCCGCGCCTGCATAGAGGCCTACTACGGCGCTGGCTACCCCTATCCCGAGTACTTCGAGCCCGGCTTCCTCGCCGGCAAGTGCGCCGCCGGGGAGATGCTTGTGCTCTGCGGCGCGCGCCCCGACACCGGCGAGATCGTCAACACCTGCGCAATACGCCTCGACGGGGAGTTCCCCGGCACGGGGCTCATGCTGCTGCGCGGGGTGAAGCCGGGCTACCAGGGCCTGGGCATAGGCCGAGAGCAGGAGAGGGTGCAGCTCGAGTACGCGAAAACGCTCCGCGCCGCCTCGCTCTACGCCGACGTCATGACCCAGGACTGCGTCAGCCAGCACGGCCTGGAGAAGAACGGCTTCGCGCTCACCGGCCTGCGCCCCGGGCTCTACGACGCGGCAGTGATGCTGCCCGGCTTTGAGTGGCGGCCCGGCGCGAGGCTCAGCCAGGCGGTCATGTGCCGCCGCTGGGCCCTCTCCGACGCCGGGGAGATCTTCTGCCCCGCGCGGCACAGGGCGGCGGCGGGGCGCGTCTACGCCGCGCTGGGCGCCACGGTGCGCTTCGCGGACTCCGTCCCCGGCGCCGTGCGCGCGGAGAGCGGGATAGATGAGGAATACGACCCGCGCCACCGCGGCCGCGTCCTCATCGTCCGCGCCGTGGGGGAGGATTTCCCCGGGCGGCTCGCCGCCCTGCCCGCGGACGACGCCGCGGCGGTCTGCTATTTGAACCTCAAGAGCCCCGGCGCGGAGCGGGCTTACTCCGCGCTCGCGGAGGCGGGCTTTTCCTTCGCGGGCTTCAAGCCGCTCGGCCCCGGCGAGGAGTACATGCTGCTCGCCCGCGCCGCGTGCGAATGGCGCGGCACGCTGCATTTGACGGAGGGCGGGCAGTGGCTCGCGGACTACATTGGATTGTGAGGCCAAGGCATGAAGACACGCACAAAGCGCACAATACGCAAGAAGGTCGCCCTGCTGGTGCTGGCGGTATCCCTCTCCACGGTGCTGCTCATGGGCCTGGCCGCGGCGCTGGGCCTCGCAAGCATACGCGGCGACACGATGGCGAACCTCGCGGAGATAAACGCGCGCACCGCCGCCGACGCGACGGCCGCGCTGCGCTCCCAGGCGCAGTCCGAGCTCGTGACGCTGGTGGAGAACAAGAGCTCACAGGCGGACACGAGCCTGAACCTCATATTGAACCAGACCCGGCTCGTGGCCATGGCCGCGGAGGAGATATACTCGAACCCCGAGGCCTATCTCGCGGGCGTGGACCCGGACGACCCGCCGCTCGACGCCTACGACTTCTCCTGCAACTACGATGAGAGCGTCCACGGCGGCTTTTCCTACCACCTGCGCGCGCCGCGCGCCGTGCTCAAGAACATAGTCGAGGACCACCACGGCACCGTCCTGTCCGCCGACCTGGACGCCGGCGCGCTGACGGCGGAGGAGAAGCGCGAGCTGTACCTGGCGGGCTTCCTCAAGACGGCGCTCGGCGGCATACGAAACTTCGATAACGGCGACGGCACCTACACGGGCATAGGCGCGACATATTTCTGCCTCGCCTCGAGCGGCATAGACATACTCGCCGACACGCTGACCATGGACATGGTGGAGTACGACGCGCGCGGCAGCGAGTGGTACATCGAGGCGGCGAACCTCGGCCCCGGCGAGGTCTATTGGACCGACCCGCTCCAGGACGCCTCCGGCCGCGGCTCCTCGCTCATCTGCGCCATGCCGGTCTATGTGGACGGCGAGCTCATCGGCGTCGCGGGCTCCGGCGGCGACATCGACAACATACGCGAGATGGTGCAGGGCACCACAATAGGCGAGAGCGGCTACGCCATGCTCGTGAGCCGCCGCCGCAGCGGCGAGGTCAACGTCATCGCAAGCGCGAACCCGGACCCCGGAAGCGAGCTCGGCGGCAGCGGCAACCTCATGCTGACCCCGAACGGCGCGCTCGCCCGCGCGCTCACGGCCATAAACCGCGGCGGGAGCGGCGTCACGGAGCTGCCCATAGACGGCGAGAGCGTCTACCTCGCCTACCACCCGCTGGAGACGGCGGACTGGTCCATGGTCACGGTCATTTCCCTGGACGACGCCACCATAACCGGGCCAATAGAGCAGCTGCGCGGCAATATCGGCGCCGTCACCGCCGAGACCGGCGAGGACATGGGCGCGCGGCTCACGCAGACAATGCTGCTCTTCGCCGCCATCGCCCTCGCCGCGGCGCTCGTCGTCGTGGCCGCGAGCTGGAAGTTCTCCGCGCGGCTCACAAAGCCGCTCACGGGGCTCACGGAGGGCGTGCGGCGCATAAGCGGCGGCGACCTCGGCTTCAGGCTCGAGGTGACGGGCGACGACGAGACGGCCGTGCTCGGCGACGCCTTCAACCACATGACCGCCTCGCTCAGGGACTATATAGACAACCTCGCGCGCGTCACGGCGGAGAAGGAGAGAATAGGCGCGGAGCTGCATGTGGCGACGCAGATACAGTCGAGCATGCTGCCCTGCATTTTCCCCGCCTTCCCGGAGCGCGGCGAGTTCGACGTCTACGCCTCCATGACCCCCGCCAAGGAGGTCGGCGGCGACTTCTACGACTTCTTCCTCGTGGATGAGGACCATCTGGCGCTGGTGATCGCCGACGTCTCCGGCAAGGGCGTCCCCGCCGCGCTCTTCATGGTCATCGCCAAGACCCTGCTCAAGAACCGCGCGCAGATGGGCGCGTCGCCGAAGGAAATACTCGAGACGGTCAACAACCAGCTCTGCGAGAACAACGACGCGGAGATGTTCGTAACCGTCTGGCTCGGCGTATACGAGATCTCCACCGGCCGCGTCGTGGCCGCGAACGCCGGCCACGAGTACCCCGCCATACGCAGGAGGGGCGGCGGGTTCGAGCTCTTCAAGGATAAGCACGGCTTTGTCCTCGCCGGGATGGAGGACATGCGCTACCGCGAGTACGAGTTCACGCTCGAGCCCGGCGACGAGCTGTTCGTCTACACCGACGGCGTCACCGAGGCCACGGACGAGGCGGGCGCGCTCTACGGCACGGGCCGTATGCTCGCGGCCCTGGACGCCTGCGCTTCAGACACGCCCGAGGCGCTGCTGCGCGGCGTGAAGGAGGACATAGACGCCTTCGCCGGCGGCGCGCCGCAGTTCGACGACATCACCATGCTCTGCATCAAGCGGGCGGAGGGCTCCGGCGCGAGGGAGCTCACGCTCGAGGCCAGGCTTGAAAACATCCCCGCCGTCGCGGAGTTCGTGGACGGCGAGCTCGAGGCCCTGGGCTGCCCCATGAAGGCCAAGGCCCAGCTCGGCGTGGCCGTGGACGAGATTTTCAGCAATATCGCGCGCTACGCCTACGCCCCCGGCACGGGCGCCGCCACCGTGAGCGTGGAGGCGCTCGAGGGCCCGCGCGCCGTGGAGCTCACCTTTACCGACAGCGGCGCCGCCTACGACCCGCTCGCGCGCGAGGACCCCGACACCGGCGCGCCCATAGAGGAGCGGGCCCCCGGCGGGCTGGGCGTCTACATCGTCAAGAAGACGATGGACGCCATGAGCTACGAGCGCGCGGACGGGCGGAACATCCTGCGCGTCAAAAAGTTTATATGAGGAGGTAAGGCAATGGCTGAGGGAAGCGGGCTTTTCCGCGAAAAGAGCATGGGGCGCATAAGCTCGCCCGAGCAGCTGGACGACTATATGCGCGTCGCCAACCCCGGCGTGTGGACGCTTTTGGCGGCCGTTATTGTGCTGCTGGCAGGCGTTTGCGTTTGGGGCGTGTTCGGCCGGCTGGACACCGTTGTGGACGCCGCCGTCGTCTCCGACGGCGAGCGGGCCTGTTGCGTCGTGCCGGCGGAGTACATGGACGGCGCGGCCGAGGGCATGGAGGTGGAGGCGCAGGGAGAGCGCTTCACCGTCGCGTACATAGAGAGCGGCGGGGGCGTCAGCTCCGAGGCCGCGTCTATCGCCGGCGTGGGCGAGGGGGAGCCCTACGCCCTGGCCGCGCTCTCCGGCGCGCCCCCCGCCGGGGTGTACGCCGCGAAGCTCGTCGTCGAGAGCGTCGCGCCCATGAGCTTCGTGCTCAACTAGGCCATGGCTGAGCGCGTTCCAAGCCCCGTCCGGCACGGGAGGGCAAAGGTGCCGGTGGTGATGCAGATGGAGGCCCCGGAGTGCGGCGCCGCCTGCCTCGCCATGATACTCGCATACTACGGCAAATGGGTGCCGCTCGAGCAGGTGCGCGCCGACTGCGGCGTCTCCCGCGACGGCTCCAACGCGAAGAACATCCTGCGCGCGGCGCGCAGCTACGGCCTCGAGGCCTCCGGCTGGCGCTACGAGCCGGAGGCGCTGCTCGAGGAGGGGAGCTTCCCGTGCATCGTACACTGGAACTTCAACCACTTCATCGTCCTCACCGGCTTCAAGGGCGGCCGCGTCTATGTGAACGACCCCGCCCGCGGCGGCTGCGCCATGAGCTTCGAGGAGTTCGACCGCGGCTTCACCGGGATCTGCCTCGCCTTTGAGCCCACGGAGGCCTTCGTCCCCGGCGGCAAGCCCAAGAGCGTCTTCGCCTACGCCGCCGCGAGGCTGCGCGGCGCGGGCGCGGCCGTGGCCTTCGTCACGCTGACGACGGTCATATCCGCCCTCATCGGCATAATCAACCCCGCGTTCTCGCGCGTTTTCCTCGACCGGCTGCTGACGGGGGTGAACCCGGGCTGGCTCACGCCCTTCATCCTCGGCCTCGCGGCGCTCGGCGTGGTGCAGATAGCCGTCGCCTGGGTGCAGGCCGTCTACTCGCTCAAGATAAACGGCAAGCTCGCCGCCCTGGGCAGCACGGAGTTCATGTGGAAGGTGCTGCGCCTGCCCATGGAGTTCTTCGCCCAGCGCGTCGCCGGCGATATACAGAGCCGGAAGGACACCAACGCCGGCATCGCCAACACCATCGTCAACACCCTCGCGCCGCTCGCGCTCAACATGGCGATGATGGCCTTCTACCTCGCCGTCATGCTGCGCTACAGCCCCATGCTCACGCTCGTAGGCGTAACGGGCATAGCCGTCAACCTCATCGTCTCGCGCGTCATCTCCAAAAAGCGCATAGACATAGCGAGATTGCAGACGCGCGACGCCGGCAGGCTCGCCGGGGCCACCGTCTCCGGCATAGAGATGATAGAGACGATAAAGTCCGCCGGCGCGGAGGACGGCTGGTTTGAGCGCTGGGCCGGCTATCAGGCGGGCGTCAATACGCAGCAGGCGCGCTTCGCCAGGCTCAACCACTATCTCGGCCTCGTCCCCAGGATAGCCGCCTCCGCGGCCAATACCGCCGTGCTCATGCTCGGCGTCTGGCTCACGGTGCAAGGCGAGTTCACCGCGGGCATGATAATGGCCTTCCAGGGCTTCCTCGCCTCCTTCACGGCCCCGGCCGCGCAGCTCATCACCTCGGGCCAGACCATACAGGAGATGCGCACGCAGATGGAGCAGGTGGAGGACGTGCTCAGCTACCGCACGGACCCGAACTGGCGCGACGACCCCGTCGCGGAGGGCGGCGGGTACGACAAGCTCTCCGGCGCGGTGGAGCTGCGGCACGTCACCTTCGGCTACTCCCGCCTCGCCGAGCCGCTTATAGAGGACTTCAGCCTCAGCCTCAAGCCCGGCAGCCGCGTGGCCCTCGTCGGCGAGAGCGGCTGCGGCAAGAGCACCATAGCCAAGCTCGTGAGCGGGCTGTACGAGCCCTGGAGCGGCGAGATACTTTTCGACGGCAAGCCCATAAAGGAGATAGACCGCAGCGTCTTCACTGGCTCCCTCGCCGTGGTCGACCAGGACATAATCCTCTTTGAGGACAGCGTCTCCGCCAACATCAAGATGTGGGACAGCTCGATAGAGGACTTCGAGGTCATCCTCGCGGCGCGGGACGCCGAGATACACGAGACGATCATGCAGCGCGACGGCGGCTACAACGCCCGCGTCGCCGAGGGCGGCCGCGGCTTCTCCGGCGGCGAGCGGCAGCGCCTAGAGATAGCGCGCGTGCTGGCGCAGGACCCCACGATAGTGATACTCGACGAGGCCACCAGCGCCCTGGACGCGCGCACGGAATACAACGTCGTGCGGCATATACGCGAGCGCGGCGTCACCTGCATCGTCGTGGCCCACCGCCTGTCCACCATACGCGACTGCGACGAGATAATAGTCCTCGACCACGGCCGCGTCGCCGAGCGCGGCACGCACGAGGAGCTCCACGCCAAGGGCGGGCTCTACGCCGGGCTCGTCGCCAGCGAATAGGGGGTGAGCGCATGGGTTGGTTTGACGAACAGATACGAAGCCGCAAGCTGAGCGACGACGAGGCCTTCGCCGGGGCCTTCGCCGACATCGCCGGGGCAGTGCTGGGCCCCAAGGCAGCGGCGGCCTTCCGGGACGAGCGCCGCGCCTCCCGCGACGCGATAGAGGAGATACTGCGCTTCTACCGCGTGGACTCCCGCCCGCTCCCGCCCGAGCTCAAGACAACGGAGGAGCAGCTCGAGTACCTCCTGCGCCCGCACGGGATAATGCGCCGCACGGTGAAGCTCAGAGCCGGCTGGCACAAGGACGCCGTCGGCGCCATGCTCGGCGTGCGCCGCTCCGACGGGGGCATAGTGGCCCTCGTGCCCGGCCCCTTCGGCGGCTACAGCTTCCTTGACCGCGAGAGCGGCAGGCGCGTGCGCGTGACGGACGCCACGGAAAAGCTCTTCGAGGAGGACGCCGCCGCCTTCTGCGTGCCCTTCCCGCTCAAGAAGCTCTCGCTGGGCGAGCTGGTCCGCTACATAATGCGCTGCCTCAGCGCGGGGGACTTCGTCCTCTTCGCGGCCGTGACGCTTGCGATAACCCTCGTGGGCCTGCTCCCGGCCAAGCTCAACAACATAATCTTCTCCCAGATAGTCGTGAGCGGCGGCGCGCGCGTCATCATCGCCATGGGGGTCTTCCTCCTGTGCGTGAACGTGAGCTCGCTCATACTCCTCGTCGTGAAGAGTATGCTGCTCACGCGCGTGAACGCGAAGATGGACGCCGCCGTCAGCGCCGCGGCCATGATGCGCATAATCTCGCTGCCCGCGGACTTCTTCCGCGGCTTCGCCTCCGGCGAGCTCGCCGGGCGCGCGCAGAACATCAGCGCGCTCTGCGACCAGCTGGTGAACGTCCTGCTCTCCACGGGCCTCACGGGCGTGTTTTCCCTCGTGTACATAGCGCAGATCTTCAACTACGCCCCCGCCCTGGCCGGCCCCGCGCTGGGCGTCATTGCGGCGACCGTGCTCTTTTCCGCCGTATCCGCCTGCGTGCAGATGCGCCTGAGCCGCCGCAGCATGGAGCTGGACGCCAAGGAGCGCGGCATGAGCTACGCGCTTATAGCCGGGGTGCAGAAGATAAAGCTCGCCGGGGCCGAGAAGCGCGCCTTCGCCCGCTGGGCGAAGCTCTTTGCCCGCGGCGCGGCCGTCACATATAACCCGCCGCTCTTCATAAAGCTCAACGGCGTCATCATGACAGCGATAAGCCTCGCGGGCACGATCATCATGTACTACGGCGCGGTCAAAAGCGGCGTCAGCGTCGCGGACTACTACGCCTTCACCGGGGCCTACGGCATGGTCTCCGGGGCCTTCTCCTCCCTCGCGGGCATAGCCCTCACGGCGGCGCAGTTCAAGCCCATATACGAGCTCGCGCGGCCCATACTAGAGACTGTCCCCGAGACGGGGGAGGGCCGCGAGATCGTGACGCGCCTCTCCGGCGCGGTGGAGCTCAGCCACGTCACCTTCCGATATACGGAGACGATGCCGCCCGTGCTCGACAACCTCTCGCTCAAGATCCGGCCCGGCCAGTATGTGGCCATAGTCGGGCCCACCGGCTGCGGGAAATCGACGCTGCTGCGCCTGCTCCTGGGCTTCGAGACGCCGCAGAAGGGCGCGGTGTACTACGACGGGCGCGACATTGCGCGCCTCGACCTCAAGAGCCTGCGCCGCAGGATGGGCGTGGTCATGCAGGACGGGAAGCTCTTCCGCGGCGACATCTATTCCAACATCGCCGCCGCGTCGCCGGGGCTGAGCATGGACGAGGCCTGGGAGGCCGCGGAGGCCGCCGGGCTCGCCGAGGATATCCGCCGTATGCCCATGGGCATGTTCACCATGCTCTCCGAGGGCGGGGGAGGCATTTCCGGCGGCCAGCGCCAGAGGCTTATGATAGCCCGGGCCGTGGCCGGCAAGCCGCGCATACTCATGTTCGACGAGGCCACCAGCGCCCTGGACAATATCACGCAGAAGCGCGTCAGCGAGGCGCTCGACGCCCTCAAGTGTACGCGCATAGTCATAGCCCACCGCCTCTCCACCATACGCCGCTGCGACCGCATACTCTACCTGGAGGGCGGACATATAGTCGAGGACGGCAGCTACGGCGAGCTCATGGCCCTGAAGGGCAGGTTCGCCGCCCTTGTGGAGCGGCAGCAACTCGCGCCGGACGCCGGATAAGGAGGTAACAGTATGGACGACAGGAAAAAACCCGCCCCGGAGGACGACGAGGCCCTGGCCTCCGTCACCGGCGGCGCGGGCAAGCGCGGCGGCGGGCACATACTCTGCCCCTACTGCGCGTGCGAGCTTGTGAGCCTCCAGGGCATACGCGCGCACTACGGCGTGGAGTATTTCTGCCCGGGCTGCGGCGAACGCTTCGCGGGCTACAACGACCAGATGGTGCGCAAGCAGATAGAGTACGCCCGCCGCCTTGTGCACACGCTGGGCGCAAGCGCGGCCAAGGAGCAGCTCAAGGAGAGCAAAAACGGAGTAAAGGACCTGCTCTGAGCAGGAAAAGGAGGAACAGCCATGTCTGAAGAAAAGAAAAACGTCCCCCTGAGCGAGGCCGAGCTCGACAAGGTCGCCGGAGGCTATACCTACTGGCCCGAGGGGAAGCGCGCCGCAGGCCAGATGATCTGCCCCAACTGCCTGTGCATTTTCGACAGCCCGAACGGGGACGTCACCTGCCCCGCCTGCGGCTATCCGGAAAAACGATAAAGGAGGCTTAAACCATGTCCGAGGAGAAGAAAAACGCCTTGAGCGAGGCCGAGCTCGGCGAGGTCGCCGGTGGCACCGGCCTTATACCCAAGGAGCCGACGTATTCCTACGCGCCCAGCGTGTGCAGCAAGTGCGGCGCGCCCATGATGGAGACGGTGACCAGCGCGATGTGCACCAAATGCGGCTGGAGCGTCAAGATCCAGCGCAACGTCCCCAAATTTGTCTGACAAGGAGGAAAAACATGCCCGAAGAGAAGAAAAACGTCCCCCTGAACGAGGACGAGCTAGGCAAGGTCGCCGGCGGCGCCATCATAGCCGACAACGACCTCTTCCCAGACGAGTCGATCTGGCCCGACTGCCCCAGATGCGGCACCCACGTCGGGCGCTACAACGGCGTGGAGTACAACTTCGTCTGCCCGAACTGCGGCTGGAAGGCATAATAAAAAAGGAGGAAAAACTATGTCCGAAGAGAAGAAGAACGTCCCTTTGAGCGAGGATGAGCTCGGCGAAGTCGCCGGCGGCGGCGTCATAGCCACCTCAGTCGGAGCCGTGCCGGAAGCCATGGAGGTCATATTGAACTCCGTCGCCGACGAGCCGACCGCCATGGAGGTCATACTGAACTCCGAGAGCCTCAGCCCGACTGCCCCAACAGCGCCGCCGAAACGATAACCCGCGCGAAAGGCAAGCTCGCCTGCCCCGCCCGCGGCTGGAGGATGGCCTGAGCCCGCGAAGCCTAGGAAAACCCAAGGCCCGCCCGGAATTGAACGGCCCAGGTAAAACTGGGCAGCAAAATACCCCCTGATGCAGCCTGTTTCCTGCGTCAGGGGGTATTATCATGAGGGATTACGCTTATTCAAAGAGGTACACCCTCAGCTCGTAGGGCCGCGCGGTAAAGGCGTTGCCGACGACCACGTTCAGGTCGTGGTTCTTGAAGATGAGCTCGCCGTCCATGAGGTCGAAGCCCTCGGGGCAGGTGAAATAGGTCTCGCGCGGCACAAGCGAGGCTATGACCAGCAGCCTCCGGCCCTCGTGCTCGCGGCAGTAGCAGTAGAAGTTCGGGCTCTGCGGTATGAGCTCCGTATAGCTTCCATACCTGACTATGGGCTCGCTCTTGCGGAAGGCGATCAGGGCGCGGTAAAAGTTGAGCAGGCTGTCCTCGTCCAGCTCCTCGGCCGCCGCGTTCACGCTGCGGTAGTTCTCGTTGACGTAGAACCAGGGCTCGCCGGAGCTGAAGCCGGCGTTGGCGCTCGCGTCCCACTGCACCGGCGTGCGCGAGTTCTCCCGCGCGGACTCCTGCGTCCAGCGCAGCTGCACGGACTCCGGCAGCCAGTTCCTGACCTTCAGCAGCTGGCCGCGCGTCATGACGTCGGGGTACATGTCCTTGCTGGGCAGGCGCAGGTTGGTCATGCCCAGCTCCTGGCCCTGGTAGATGAAGGGCGTGCCCTTGAGCAGCATATAGCACGCCGCCAGGGCCTTCCCGCTCTCTACGCGGTAGTCCTCGCTCCCGTAGCGGCTTATTATGCGCGCGTGGTCGTGGTTCTCCAGATACAGCGCGTTCCAGCCGCGGCCCTCCAGGGCGGCCTGCCAGGCGCTCAGCGCGCGCTTGAAACGCTTTACGGAGAATTTCCTGCGCACAAAGTCTGTCCCGCGGCAGTCGGCGCGCATGTGGTCGAAGGTGAACATCATGTCCAGCTCCCCGCTCTCCAGGAAGGCGGCCGCCTTGGCCGAGCTGATATTGTCGGCCTCGCCAATCAGCACGGCGCCGTACTTGTCCGTGACGCTGCGGTAATAGCGCAGGTAATCGTGCAGGTTGGGCCCGTCGGTATACTTTTTAAGCCCGTTGGCCGCGGGCCGCCTCGGGAACTCGTCGGGCAGGCCCTTGGGCTTGGAGATGTACACTATCGCGTCGGCGCGGAAGCCGTCCACGCCCAGCTCCAGCCAGAAGCGCATGACCTCGGCTATCTCCTGTCGCACGGCGGGGTTGTCGTGGTTCAAATCCGGCTGCTGCTTGGCGAAGACGTGCAGGTAGTATTCGCCCAGCTGCTCGTCGTACTCCCAGGCCTCGCCGCCGAAAAGGCTGTCCCAGTTGTTCGGCTCCTTCCGCGCGCCGTTCCTCGCGCGGCGCGGCTCGCGCCAGAAGTAGTAGTCGTGATGCGGGTCGGCCCTGTCCCGGCTGAGCTTGAACCACTCGTGCTCGGCAGAGGTGTGGTTCACCACCAGGTCCATAACTACCCTCATGCCGCGCTCATGCGCCCCGGCGAGGACCTTCTTGAATATCTCCATGTCCCCGTACTCGGGGTTTATCGCCCTGTAGTCCGCCACGTCGTAGCCGAAGTCGAAGTTCGGCGAGGGGTATAGCGGCGAAAACCATATCGCGTCCGCGCCGAGCCCCTTTATGTAGTCCAGCTTGGAGTAGACGCCGTAGAGGTCGCCTATCCCGTCGCCGTTGCCGTCGCAGAAGCTGCGCGGCCATATCTGATAGAACACCGCGTCCTTATACCAGTCGCAACTCATTCTTATCACTCCCAGGGCCAGTATATCAGAGTGCGGCGGAAAATCCTAGCCCCAAATTTTTCGCCCGGGCTTGACAGGGCTACGGCAGTATTGTATTATTAGCTTAGTACAATAATACAGAAGGCGGGTTTTAAAATGGACTGGCAGCTCGCTTCGAACATGCCCATCTACTCCCAGCTCGCGCGGCTGATGCGCATAGAGATAGCCTCGGGCCGCTGCGCGCCCGGCGCGAAGCTCGAGAGCGTGAGGGAGCTGGCGTTGTCCGCCGGCGTGAACCCTAACACGATGCAGCGCGCGATGGCCGAGCTGGAGCGCGAAGGGCTGGTTTTCCCGCAGAGGACCTCCGGCCGCTATGTTACGGAGGACGCCGGGGCCATAGCGCGCTCCCGCGAGCGCCTGGCCCTTGAGGAGACCGAAAGGTACATGCGCGCCATGGAGGGGCTGGGCTGTACGCCCGGCGAGATACTGCGCCTCATAACCGGGCGCGTGAAGGAGGATGGAAATGCCGGTACTTGAGTGCAGGGAACTTAAAAAGCGCTTTGGCGGCACGGAGGCGCTCGCCGGCGCGACGCTCAAGCTCGAGCCCGGGCGCGTGGCGGGCCTGCTCGGCCCGAACGGCGCGGGCAAGACCACGCTGATAAAGCTCCTGTGCGGCCTGCTCCAGCCGGATTCCGGCGAGGCGTCCATATGCGGCCTCGCCCCGGGCACGGAGACGAAGAAGCTCGTGAGCTATCTCCCCGACCGCCTGGCCCTGCCGGAGGCCATGCGCGCCGGGCGGCTGCTGGACTTTTACGGCGACTTTTTCGCCGACTTCGACCGGCCCAGGGCCGAGGGGCTCCTGTCCCGGCTGGGCGTGGACCCGGCGAAGCGCGTGAAGCAGCTCAGCCGCGGCGAACAGGAAAAGGTGCAGCTTGTACTCGCCATGTCGCGCCGCGCGAAGCTCTACCTGCTGGACGAGCCCATGGGCGGGGTAGACCCGGCCTCGCGCGACTATATAATCTCGACCATAATGGCGAACTGCGCGCCCGGCTCGTCCGTGCTGATCTCCACCCACCTCATACAGGACGTGGAGCGGGTGCTCGACGACGTGTTCCTGATAGACCGGGGCCGGATAGTCATGGCCGGCGCGGCCGACGGCCTGCGGGAGCGCTATGGCAAGAGCGTAGACGGGATTTTCAGGGAGGTGTTCCGCTGTGCTCAGTAAGCTGATAAAATGGGAGTTTGCCGCCACCTGGCGCGTCATGCTCGCCCTCCTAGGCGGCCTGCTCGTGCTCTCGCTCGCGGCCTGCCTGGGCGTGACCTTCCTGGACCGCTCGCCCGGCCTTGTGATAACGGGCGCGATAAGCGTCGTCGCCTACTTCCTCGCCGTCATGGCTGCGGGCACGGCGACGGTGGTGCTGCTGGTCTACCGCTTTTACAAGAGCCTGCTGTCCAACGAGGGCTATCTCAGCTTCTCCCTCCCGGCAAGCGTGCACGCGCAGCTCTGGGCCAAGCTGATAACCGGCGCCGTGTGGATAATCGCGGCCTTCCTCGCCATAGTGCTGAGCATAGTCGTCGCCGCCGCGCCGATGCACGTCGCCGGCTCCGTGCTCGGCGCCCTGCCGCTGCTGCTGGAGCATCTCGCCGCCGCCTGGGGCGTCGGCCCGGTCGAGCTGGCGACGCTTGCGGCGGGTATTCTGCTGGCCGCCTTCCTCTCCTCCGTCGGACTGTGCCTGAGCTTCTACGCGGCCATGGGCGTGGGCTTCGGCTTCAGCGGGCACAAGGCGCTGGCGAGCGTGCTCGTCTTCCTCGGCATCGGCGTTATCACTCAGATAGCCACGACCGCCGTCGCGGCCGGGGCCGCCCTGGTCTTCTACCAGTCCGGCGGCGGCTATTCCGTCTTCCATGTCCCGGGCGGCTTTGCCCTCGAGCTCACGGCCGCCGTAGGCAGCCTGCCCGCCGCGGGCTATGTCCGCATCTTCTCCCTCGCGCTGTTCGCCGTGACGGCCTGTCAGGCGCTGTACTGCGCCGCGCTCTACGCCCTCGCGGCCTGGTCGCTCAAGCGCCGGCTGAACCTGCCCTGAGCGGCGCAAAAAGGCCCGCCGCCCCGTTATCGGGGCGGCGGGCCTTGCCATGGCATAGCGAAAGCGGGCCGGCAAACCGGCCCGCTCCTGCTTTTTAGAGGGCGGCCTTCGCCTTGTTGCACAGCTCGGTGAACGCGGCGGGGTCGTGGATGGCGGTCTCGGAGAGCATCTTGCGGTTCATGTCTATGCCCGCGAGCTTGAGGCCGTGCATAAAGGTGGAGTAGTTCATGCCGTTGAGCTTGCAGCCGGCGGAAATACGGGTGATCCAGAGGCTGCGGAAGTCGCGCTTCTTCTGCTTGCGGCCGACGTAAGCATAGCGGCCGGACTTCATAACCTGCTGCTTGGCCATCTTGAAGTGGCGGGACTTGTTGCCCCAATAGCCCTTCGCCAGACCGAGCATCTTATTCCTTCTCTTGCGCGTCATCATCGCGCCCTTAACTCTGGCCATTGCTGCTTACCTCCTTATTTATACGGGATCATGCGCTTGATCGCGGAGACGTTCGTCTCGTCCGCGTAGGCGCCCTGACGGAGGCCCCTCTTGCGCTTGGTGTCTTTCTTGGTGAGAATGTGGCTCTTGAACGCGTGGCCGCGCTTTACCTTACCGGTCTTGGTGAGGTTGAACCTCTTCTTCGCGCCGGAATGCGTCTTCAGTTTCGGCATGGTATTTGTCTCCTTCCTTGCTTGCTTCTTATGCTTGTTCGCCGGAGGCCTGCGGCTCAGGCTCCTTGGGGGCCTTGGGCGGCTTGGCCTTCTTGGCGGGGGTCTGCGGCTTGGGCGAGAGGAAGATGGACATGTTCCTCCCCTCCAGCTTCGGCTGCTTGTCGAGATTCGCAATCTCGGCGCACTTGTCCGCGAAATCGCGCAAAAGCTGCTCGCCTATGTTCGTGTGGGCCATTTCGCGCCCGCGGAAACGCACGGTGACCTTGACGCGGTCGCCGTCGGAGAGGAACTTCTGTCCGTTGCGCAGCTTTACGAGGAAGTCGTTCTCGCCTATGCTCGGGGACATGCGTATCTCTTTGATTTCAATCACGCGCTGGTTCTTGCGCGCCTCCTTCTCCCGCTTGCTCTGCTCGAAACGGTACTTGCCGTAGTCCATTATCTTGCAGACGGGCGGGTTGGAGCCCGGCGCGATCTTGACCAGATCCAGATCCTTCTCAATGGCTATCTGCATGGCCGCGGCGCCGGACATGATGCCGAGCTGCTCGCCGCCCTCGCCTATGAGACGCACCTCCCGGTCGCGTATCTCCTCGTTGACCTGATAATCTGTGACTGCTATTAAAGACACCTCCCGCGAAATAGCTCGTGCGCAAAAAGCGCGGACGCTTATGACAGCATCCGCGCAAATAACCATAAATAGCCCTCAGGCATGAGGTCAATCTTAACCGCGGCGCGCCCTGGGCGGCCGGGTGAGTCCGGCGGATACCGTCCTGCTTTGTTTTAGCTTATGTATTATATACGCCGCTATGACATTTGTCAAGCAATATTTACGCCGGCGGCGCTTAAAACGCCTCGTAGATAAAGGCGCCGTGGCCGGTGAAGTAGGCCAGCACCATGAGCAGCATCAGGGCGTAGGCCGCGGCCTCTATAATCTGGCCGGGCGCGGTATCCTCAAGCCAGGCCCTTATTTTTTTCATGAGAGCAGCCATTCGTCCAGCACCTCCGTAAAGACCACGGCCCCGTGGTCGTATTCCATATGCCCCGTATCGTAGAAGCAGTCCGCCGGCAGGGCGTCCGTCATGTCGTAAAACTCCACGCCCGCGGCCTCGCAGGCCTCGCGCGCGGCCTCGCGCACGGCGAGATCCACCTCGTCCGCCGGGGCGGCAGGGTTCTCGGGCAGCCAGAGCGCGCGAACCCTTACGCCGTTTTCCGCGCAGAAGGCGAAGGCCTCGTCCAGGGCGGCGATATTTTCCTCGAAGTCGGCGAGCCCGCCCGTGAGATAGAGCTCGTGGAGCTTTTCGACCCGCCCGGCGAGCTCGGCCCCGTCCATGTGGCCGAAGTAATAGGCCTTCGTCTGCGTAAGCCACTGCCTCGCGCGCGGCTCCCCGGCGCGTATCAGCGCCTTGAAGCCGTCGGTGACGAAACCGGCTATGCGGTCGCGCTGGAAGTAGACGTAGGGCTCGTACCACTTCCTGTGCCACTCGTAGGTCGGGTTCGTGTCCATAATATCGCTCAGCGCGCCCCAGTTGAGGGCCAGGACCAGCTCGCTGCCCAGCTCTATGTGCCCGCCCTCGAGTATCTCGACGAGGTCGCATATGGTGGCGTAGTCCATGCCCATGTTGACGTAGCCGCTCCGGCTTATATCCTCGCGGTAGCCGCTGGTGAGCTCGCTCGAGCCGTATATGACCCGGTCCCACACCTCCTCGGGGTGGTCGCGGCGCGTCAGCTCGAAGTCGTCGAGCCAGAAGTAGCCGCTCGACTGCACCCAGCCGGAGGCCGCGAGCAGCGTGTCCAGGGCTATCGCTATGACGAGGGCCAGGGCTATAAGCCCGCCCTTTTTCATAAAACCTGCAAATTTCATCCCGCGCCCTCCTTACAGCGTCACGAAGCCGCGCAGCACGTTGGCCAGCTGCTCGGGGGTGAGCGTATAGAATATGGCGGTGAGCGAGAATATGAGCGCCGTCACGGCCCGGCGGAAGTAGAGGTACGGCTTCTTCGCCTTCCGGCTGACCGTGGTGATGCCGCAGAGGTTCTCCACGGCGAGGATGGAGCCGTTGAAAAGGCCCTCTACGATGAACTGGGGCGTGAAGCCGTGCCAGAAGCCCATGACGAGCATGGTGCCGAAGCCTATCAGCGCGCCCTGGTATTTAGTGAGGCGCTTGCCGTTGAGCACGACGAAGATATGCTCGCGTATCCAGTCGGTGAGCGAGACGTGCCAGTTGCGCCAGAACTGCGTAAAGGAGGCCGCTTTAAGCGGCTTTTTGAAGTTCTCCGGCACTTTTAGGCCCATAAACCCGCCCATGGCTATGGCTATGTCCGCGTAGCCGCTCATGTCCAGCCAGAAGAGGAAGTAGCTCACGAAGCAGGCCGCGAGGCTCCACCAGGGCCGCGGCGAGGCGGCCGCGAGCTTGTTCAGCAGCTCCGTCACCAGGGCGAGGACGACGGCCTTCTTGAAGTAGCCGCGTATGAGCCGCTTGAAATCCCGCGTCAGGCTCTCGCCCGTGATGGGCATGGGGCTGTTGAGGCTCGCCGCGAAGTCGCGGTAGCGTAGCACGGGCCCGGCGGTTATGACCGGGAAGAAGAGCATGTAGTTGGCGTAGGTCACAAGCGGGATACACTCGTCCGTGTAGTGGACGTAGTATACCGCGTCCACGGCCTTGAGCATGTTGTAGGCTATGCCGGTGAGGGCGAAGAGCATGGGCAGCTCCGGGAAAACCTCGCTCACGCGCAGGTAGAAGAAGGGCGCCGCGCAGACAAGGCAGCAGAGCACGAAGCAGAAGCTCTTCGCGCGCCTGAAGCGCCGGACGGCGTTGGCTATGAGCCAGGTCACAAGTGTGTAGCCCGTGTAGAAGACGGCCAGCCACTCGCTCACATAGGCGATAAGCGCTATGTCCACGAGTACCAGGAAGCGGTCGAACTTGGCCTGCGACCAGTATCTGCGCGCGAAGAAAGAGCCCGCCGACCACAAAAGCGAGGCGGCGAGCATCCGCACGGCCGTATCGGCCTCAAGAAACCACATACCTCAGCAGAGCCCCTTCTTGCGTCCCACTACCGCCGCTATCTCGTTGACCGTGTTCATGGGGTAGAGCGTTATGTCCTTCTGCGATATCTCCACGCCGAAGGCCTGCTCGGCGAAGGTTATCGTCTCCACCGCGCCCATGGAGTCCATGAAGCCGGTGTCGAAGAGGTTCACGTCGAGGCCATAGTCCGGGTCGTCGCCCACGTCGCAGCGCTCGCGTATAAATTCGTCCAGCCTGGAGGTTATCTCGTCCATTATAAAAACGCTCCTTTTGTCCTTGAATCTTTTGAATTATAGCACTCCCGGCCCCGCCTGTCCAGCGCTTCAGTTCTCCTCAAGCCAGCGGGCGAGATAGACGCGGTCTATCTTGTCGTTGGCGTTATGCGGGAGCTTTTCCATCGTCACCACGCGGCCGGGCATCATGTAGGCGGGTATGGCCCCGCGCAGCTCCTTCCTGACGGCGCGCATCGTTATCTCCTGCGCGGCCTCGAGGAAGAGGACTATCTCCTGCCTGGGCCTGTCGAAGACGGCGCAGACGTTCTCCGCCCCGGGCAGGAGGCGCGCCGCGGCCTCGATCTCGCCGAGCTCTATGCGGTTGCCGCGCAGCTTTATCTGCCCGTCGCGGCGGCCCGAGTACATGAGCTCCCCGCGCCCGTTCCACCAGCCGAGGTCGCCCGTGCGGTAATAGCGCGTGGGGTAGGCGGCGTTGTCGGGGTCGGGGACGAGGGCCTTGGCGGTCTTCTCCGGGTCGTTCCAGTAGCCGAGCAGGATGCCGGAGCCGGAGACGCAGATTTCGCCCGTCCCGCCGGGCTTGACGGGCCTTCCGTCCTCGCCGAGGAGCAGGACGCGCATGTCGGGCAGGGGCGAGCCTATGGGCAGGGGCTCGGCGTCCGAAAAATCCCTGTCCACGATATAGGCCGTGCAGACGTCCGTCTCCGTGGGGCCGTAGAGGTTGGCAAAAACCCTCCCGGGCAGGGCCCGGCGCCAGACGTTGAGCTGCTTGTTGGGCATGACCTCGCCGGCGAAGGCGATGGTCTTCAGCGCCGGGAGCTCCACGGAGCCCAGCGCGCCGGAATTGGCTATGTTTATCATGACCGTCGGCACCCAGTAGATATGGGTGACGGCGTTGTCCGCCAGGAACTCGGGCAGCTTGTTCGGGAAGTGGAAGAGCGCCTCGGGCGTGAGTATGAGCTTGCCGCCGCAGCGCATCGCGCCGTAGACGTCCATGACGGAGACGTCGAAGTAGAGCGGGGCCTGGTTTGCTATGACGGTCCTGTCCGTCCAGCCGAAGGTCTTTTCGGCCCAGCGCGCGAAGAGCAGCACCCCGCGGTGCGGTATGGTGACGCCCTTTGGCGCGCCGGTGGAGCCCGAGGTGTACATGATATATATGGGGTCGGAGTCCGTGACCGTGCCGAGCGCGGCGTCTATAAGCCTGCCGTCGGCCTCGCCGCGCGCGAGCGCGTCCATCGTAAAGACCCTGTAGCCGCCGGGTATGCCCTCCAGGTTCCCGGCCAGGGCTTCGTTGGTGACGACCGCCGAGGGGGCGAGGTTGGCTATTATCTTCTCCAGCCTCCCGCGCGGCGCGGCGGCGTCCGTGGGGACGTAGGGCCGCCCGGAGTACATGGCGGCGCAGAAGCCGGCCACCATGTCCGCGCTCTTGGGCAGGTAGACCATCACAGGCGCGCGGGATATGCCGGCGCGCATCAGGCCGGTCGCGGCGCGGCGCGCCCTGGCGCGCAGAGCGGCGTAGGTGTATTCAACCTCCCCGTCGCTGACGGCGGCGTTGTCCGGATACAGCTCAAAGGCCCGCTCGAGCAGGCATACGGCGCTGTTCATGCTTTTATTCCTCCCCCAGGTTTATAACTATGGTGCGCGGCTCGCTGCCGTAGCAGGTGAAGACCGTCTCGCCCGCCGCGCTCTCGCTCACGGCCCAGCCGGCGGCGTCCGTGGAGGCCTCGCCCATAACGGCCACCTGCATCATGCCGGCGTCCTTGAACTGCACCGTGGCGTAGCCGTCCTCAACAAGCACGGCCGCGGGCAGGTTTATGCGAGTGAGGTGCGCCGTCGCGGCCGGCTCGCCGCTCACAAGGCGCGCGGGCCGGGCGAGGGAGACGTATATGTCGTTCCCGTCGCGCCGCCAGACGCAGGCCTCGACGGCTATGTCCTCCTCCGCGAAGGCCTCGCCGAGGCTGACCCTGACGCCCGTGGAGCTCTGATAGTCCCCGTCGTACATGGCCGAGCGGTTGTGCTCCGCCCCGGCGCTGATGGTGACGTCGAGGCCGCCGCCGGAGCCGGCGTTCTCCACATCGGCAGTCATGTTGCAGGCCGCGGCCGAGGCGTACATGAGCTGGTCCTCCATCACGAAGTTGTAGCTGTGCTCCTGCCTGAAGGCCTCGACCTTCTCTATGGCCTCGCGCGTGCCCGCCTCGTCCGTCGCGGCGAAGTCGCAGTGGTAATAGACCGCGACGGGCATGTCCCAGCGGGCGGAGATGTCCGTCCAGGCGCTGTCCGAGTAGGGCAGGGTGGAGCAGTTTTGCAGCAGCATCGTGCGCTCGCCCTCCTCCGTCGTGAGGTAGAAGGGCAGGCTTATGACGTTGCGCGCGCTGGTCTGCGGGTACGGGTCCGGGTCGCCGGGCGCGGCGAAGCCGGTGTTGAAGAGTATGCCCGCGTCCCAGAGCGAGACGAAGCTCTGCGTGGGCGAATTGGAGCTCGTGTACCAGGTGTGCTGGTTCGCGCCTATCCCCGACGTGTCCAGGCCGTAGGAGCGCATGGCCTCCAGATGGCGGCCGAGCTCGTAGGCCTCGCGCTCCGCCGAGGCGTAGCGGTTGGTGTAGAAGTGGACGCCGACGTAATAGCCCTGCTCCTTGAAGTAATCTAGCTGCTCCTGCAGCCCCTCGCGCGCGGGGAAATACTCGCTGTCTATGGGGTAGTTCACGCCGTATTCCAGGCAGCCGCAGACGAGGTCGGCGAGGCCGTCGCCGTCCAGGTCCGCGAAGCGCGGCACGCAGTTCGTGCCGAATTTGGCGTTGTAGTTGCCCTTGTAATTCATCTCGTCGAGCTCTATATAGCCCGCGCCGTCGAAGCCGGAACCGTTATTGATAAAGCGGGCGACATAGCCGTCGGAGGTGCCCACGGCCAGGTCGGCGAGGCCGTCGCCGTTCAGGTCGGTTATGCAGGGGGCGAGCCAGCTGCCCTCCACGGCCATGCCGGCGGGCTCCCCGGCGGTGCCCACTTCGAGGCCCCCGGCCGCCGAGCCGTAGTAGACGAGCAGGCGGCCCTCGTTGCTGCCCACGGCGAGGTCGGCCCGGCCGTCGCCGTCCAGGTCGCCTATGTCGGGCAGGGCCTGGCCCTCGAGCCCCGTCTCGAGCCAGAGCTCGGGCGGCGCGAACTCAAGGCCGCCCTCGCCGCGCAGGAGGTAGAGCTTGCCGTCCTGCGCGCCGCAGAGGATGTCGGTCACGCCGTCGCCGTCCACGTCGTAGGCCACGGGCGCGCTGTACGCCTCCACGGAGCCGAGCTTCACGGCCTCCTCCGTCTTTATGCGCCCGTCGTAGCCGAGGCCGCGGAAGAAGTATATGCCTCCGTCCGCGCTGCCGGAGATTATGTCGGCGAGGCCGTCGCCGTCCAGGTCCGCCAGGCAGGGGTAGGCGCGCTGGTCGTATTTCGCATCGTCGATGAAGTAGCTGCCCCCGTCTTCCACCTCGTAGAGCGTGAGCCACTCCGCCCCGGCGGCGGCGTGCGTGCCCGAGGAATAGGCGCTCTCGTCCATGTCCATCTCAAAGCCCATCGCGCCCTCGCCCTGGGCGAGCAGGCTTGTCACCGTCTCGGCGCGCAGGAACCAGGTATAGCTGTTCCGGATGAGGGTGTAGCTGGGGATTTGCAGGTAATCGCGCAGTATCTCGGCGAAAACGGCGCCGGAGCCGTTTTCAAAGCCCGTTATCTCCTCAAAGTGCAGCTCCCAGCTCATGGCCGGGCCGCCGTGGCTGCCGAAAACGCGCCAGACGCTGTAGCCGACGGAGCGCTTGAGCACGAAGGAGGCGAAGGCGCTCTCCAGTATCCTCGCGGCGGAGAGGGCCGTGTCGGAGAGGAAGCGCTGGCCGTCCGTGCGGTTTTCAAGCGTGGTGCCGAGGGTATAGTAGGGGTTGGGCAGCAGGCCCGAGCAGAAGAAGACCCAGCCCTCGCCGTAGCTGTTCACGGCGCTGAGCGCGAGGCCGTTCTTGGCGGCGATGGTCACCGCGGTGTCCGGCTCCATGCCCACTCCGCGCTCCAGGCCCTCGATCTCCGGGAACTCGGCGTAGGCCTCGTAGAGCGTGTAGAAGTCGCGGGTTATGTCCTGTATCTCGCTCAAATCCTCCCCGACCTCGGGGTATACCATGTGGTAGGGGTATTCCTCTACGGACGCGAAGCCCTTTGCGCCGAAGAATTCGGCCGGGAAGAAGTCGTAGAAGCCGTTCGTGCAGAAGACCGCGCCGCCGCTTCCGGCGAACTCCGTTATACACTCCGCCAGGGCGGCGGCGTTGCGCGCCGTCATGATGCTCTCGTCGGGGTAGAGTATGTCGTACTCCTCCGCGAGCGCGCCGGAGCCCAGGTCCAGCGTGGAGACGTCCACCGCCTCGGCCTCCAGGCCCAGCAGCAGCGCCTGGCCGAAGCGGGAGAGCGTGTCGGCCCAGAGCCCGTCGTTGTTTTCGCCGTTATAGAGCACCGCGGCCCTGAGGCCGTAGTCCCCGCCGGCGGGCTCCGCCTCCGGCAGGGCGTTTTGCTTCACGCCGGACGCTCCGCAGCCGGCGAGGGATATGATGAGCGCGCAGGTAAGCGCGAGGGCAGCCAACCTTTTCACGGGGCACCTCCTGAGAAATTCCACAATCTATAGTATTCTATCACGTCCCGCGGCTTATTGCAACGAACTTGCGCTCCGCCGCCGCGGGCGCTTGTATATGACGGCCCGGCGTGGTAAAATGTTGCCGACAACGCTTCTGGAGGGACCAGCATGACATTAAATTCCGTATCCGCGCTGTATTTCTCCCCCGGCGGCTCCACCCGCGCCGCCGCCCGCGCCGTCGCCGGAGGGGCCGGCGGCGAGTACCGCGACTGCGACTTTACTTCCCGAGCGGACTCCCTGGGCTTCGGCGAAAACGACCTCGTCGTCTTCGCCGCCCCCGTCTTCGGCGGGCGCATACCCGCCCCCTTCGCCGGCTTCCTGGACTCCGTGACCGGGCGCGGCTCCCCCGCCGTGGTCCTAGCCGTCTACGGCAACCGCGACTACGACGACGCCCTGCTCGAGCTGGCCGGCTGCGTAAAGGCCCGCGGCTTCAGGGTCGTCGCCGCCGGCGCCTTCATCGCCCGCCACTCCATGGTGCCGGAGATAGCCTCCGGCCGCCCCGACGCCGCGGACAGGGACGCCATGGCCGCCTTCGGCGCGGCGGTGCGCGCCAAGCTCGCCGCGGACGATTTCTCCGAGCCCGCCATCCCGGGCGGCCGCCCATATAAGGAGTACAACGGCGTGCCGCTGCACCCGTCCGCCAACAGGCAGCGCTGCGTCAAGTGCGGCAAATGCGCGCGCGAGTGCCCCGTCGGGGCCATACCCGAGGACGCGCCGTACAGGACCGACAACAAGAAGTGCATAACCTGTATGCACTGCGTCTGCGCCTGCCCCAACTACGCGCGCGGCCTCAACCCCTTGATGCTCGCCGCCACGCGCACGATGCTGAAAAAGGCCTGCGCCGCGCGCAGGGAGCCGGAAACCTTCATATGAGCAAACAAGCCGCCGGGAGGCCTCCCGGCGGCTTTGTGCTCCGTTCATTTGTTCAGCTCGGCCACTATGTCGGCCACTATGTCGGCGCAGTGGTCCACGCCCAGGCGGCCCGAGTCCAGGGTGATGTCGTAATTCTCCGCCGCGCCCCAGATCTTGCCCGTGTAGTGCCGGTAATAGGTGCGGCGCTTGTCGTCCTTCTCCTTGAGGCGCTTGGCCGGCTTATCCAGCGTCTCGCCGTAGAGGCGGACGATGCGGTCGGCGCGGAATTCCTGGCTGGCGTGGACAAAGATGTTCAGCACGTCCGTCCTGTCGCGCAGGATGTAGTCGGCGCAGCGGCCGACGACCACGCAGCGGCCCTTCTCGGCGAGGTCGCGGATGACGTTGTTCTGCACTATGTAGAGCTGGTCGGAAACCGGCAGGGTGCCGGGGTTGCGGCCGCTCTCCGCGCTCATGGCCCAGTTGAAGAGGAACGAGTTCGTCGAGCAGGCGTACTCCCCGCTGTCGAGCACATAGCTCTCCGCAAGGCCGCTCTCTGCGGCTATCTTCTTTACCAGCTCCTTGTCGTAGTAGGCCCAGCCGAGCTTCTCCGCCACAAGTTTGGCGACGCTGCGCCCGCCGGAGCCGAACTGGCGGCTGACCGTGATTACCTTGATACTCATTGTAACTCCCCTCCTTTGCATCCATTATAACACAGTCCGCAGCTTTTTCAAATAAAAACGCTCCTGAACGGAAATTTCCCTTTGCCGGGGCGCGGATTTTGTGGTATTATGTATGTGTAATAGAGCTCCGGGGCCGGCGGCCCCGGCGAATTTTTGTAAATGGAGGCGCTTTCGGTGTATTCAGTGGGGGACTTGTTGGTTTACGGCGGCACGGGCGTGTGCGAGGTCGAGGCGGTCGAGGCCAGGCGCGGCGCCGACGGCTCGGCGCGCAGCTATTACCTGCTCCGGCCCCTTTACCAGAGCGGCACCATCTCCGTGCCCGTGGACGGCAAGGTCTTCATGCGCCCGGTAATCTCCCGCGGCGAGGCCGAGGCCATCATCGACGCCATGCCCGGCATGGAGGCCGAGGACATACACGAGCGCAACTTCACCCAGCTCGCCGCCCATTACCAGCAGCTGCTGTGCTCGCACAAGTGCTCGGACATAGCCGGGCTGGTGGTCAGCATCCACGCCAAGAAGCGCGCCGCCGAACGGGTGGGCCGCCGCTTCGGCCAGGTGGACGCCCGCTTCATGAAGCGGGCCGAGACGCTGCTCTACGGCGAATTCGCCGCCGCTCTCGGCATCCCCTACGAGGATGTGGAGGGCTACATAACGGACAGGGTGGCGGGAACAGAGTAAAAAACGAAAAAGGACGCCGCGAGGCGTCCTTTCAGGCTGTCTAAAAGGCCTCGACGGCCTTTTTAGACAGTAGCGTCCCCTGGCCCGCAGGGCCAATGGAGACCGGCGCTGCGCTCTGCGCCTCGGTTGCCCGGCAAAGCCGGGCAATTTGACGCTCGCTTCGCGCAAAGTATTTTCGGCGACGTACACGCCGCCGCCGAAAATGGACTTAATTTTCTTTCGCCGCAAAGCGGCGAAACTCAAGCGAGGCTTTTTCGACAAACTGAAGGGGACGCCGCGAGGCGTCCTTTTTCCATATCCGCCGGCCGGGCGTATCAATACCTCGCCATGACGGCCTCGGCGACGCGCAGCCCGTCCACGGCGGCGCTGGTTATGCCCCCGGCCCAGCCCGGGCCCTCGCCGCAGGGGTAGAGGTTCTTCAGCGCGCACTGGCGGTCGGCGCCGCGCGGTATGCGCACGGGGCTGGAAGAGCGCGTCTCCGGGCCGGTCAGCACGGCGCCGCCCTCGGCGAAGAGCGGGAGCTTTTTCGCAAGCAGCGGCAGCGCGGCGGCCAGGGAATCCGTCACAACCCCGGGCAGCACCTCGCGCAGGTCGCCCCAGGACACGCCGGGCAGGTAGCTCGGCCGCACCGGCCCCGGGGCCGTGCTCGCGCGGTTTTCTAGGAAATCGCCCACGAGCTGCGCGGGCGCGCGGTAGTCCCCGCCCGCGTACTCGAAGGCCCGGCGCTCTATCTCCCTCTGCCACTCCACGCCGCCGAGCGGGCCGGGATGGGGGAAGTCCTCCGGCCTCACGCCCACCAGCAGGGCGCTGTTGCAGTTGGGCATGGCGCGGCCGGAGTAGCTCATGCCGTTCGTGACCACGCCGCCCGGCTCGCTGGCCGCGGCGATCACCTCGCCGCCCGGGCACATGCAGAAGGTGTAGACGCCGCGCCCGCCGGGCAGATGGACGGAAAGCGAATAGTCGGCGGCGGGCAACGCCCTGCCGCGCGGGACGCCGTACTGCGCCAGATCGAGCGCGGCCTGGCTGTGCTCGATCCGCGCGCCTAGGGAAAAGGCCTTGGGCTCCATGGGGACGCCGCCCGAGAGCAGCATCTCAAAGGTGTCGCGCGCGCTGTGGCCCGTGGCGAGCACCAGCGCGGAGCATTTTTCAACGTACTCCAGCCCGCCGGAGACGACTCCCGCGCCCACTACCTCGCCCATTGCGCCGGTCACGAGGCCGGCGAGGCGGGAATTGAAGCGCAGCTCGCCGCCGAGGGAGATTATCTCCTCCCGTATGGACTTCACCACGCGCGAGAGCACGTCCGTGCCCACATGCGGCTTGGCGTCGTAGGTGACGGAGCGCGGCGCGCCGTGCAGGTAGAATTCGCGCAGGACCTGCGTTATCCGCCTGTCGTGCGTACCCGTGTTGAGCTTCCCGTCGGAGAAGGTCCCGGCCCCGCCCTCGCCGAACTGCACGTTGCACTCGCTATCCAGCGCCCCGCCGGCGCGGAAGGCGGCGACCTTCGCCGCGCGCGTCTCCACGTCGGAGCCGCGCTCGAGGACTATGGGCTTCAGGCCCGCGCGGGCGAGGGTGAGCGCGCAGAACATCCCCGCCGGGCCGAAGCCGGCGACCACCGGCGGCGCGCCCGAGGGCGCGAGGCGGGGGATTTCGTATTCGCCGGGCGGCTCGGCCGATTCGCCGCGCAGGCGCACGTCGACGGTGTAGACGTATTTAATCGCGCCCTTGCGCCGCGCGTCCAGGCTGCGCCGCTTGATTTGCAGCTCCTCTATGGCCCCGGGCCGGACGCCCAGCTTTTTGGCCGCGAGGGAATAGAGCGCGCCCTCGTCCGCGCCGGGCGCGAGCGTGAGATTTGGTACGGTTTTCATAAAAGACTCCCCGCGAGATAACCGCTGGACCAGGCCCATTGGAGGTTGAAGCCCCCGCAGTCGCCGTCTATGTCCAGCACCTCGCCGCAGGCGTAGAGCCCGGGTACGAGGCGGCTGCGCATTGTGGCCGGGTCGAATTCCGAGGTCTTTATCCCGCCCGCCGTGACCTGAGCCGTGTCGAAGCCCCCGGTGCCGCGCACGGGCAGGGCGAAGCCCTTGGCCGCGCCCGCCAGAGCCTTCAGCGCGCGCGCGTCGAGGGAAGCGGCGGGCGCGTCCTGCCTGAGCCCGGCGTACTTGGCGAGCATACGCGCGAGGCGGTTCGGCGCCGCGCCTATGAAGAGCTCGCCCGCCGCCAGCTGCGGCGCGGCCTCGACCCGCGAGCGCAGGTAGCCGAGCGCCTCGCCGAAGCTGTAATCGCGCAAAAAGTCGAGCGCCAGCGTGAGTTCCCCGCCCTCCGTGGACACCGCGCGCGCCAGGTCGAAGGCCGCGGGGCCGGAGACGCCCGTCTCCGCGAAAAGCGCCTCGCCGGCGCTCTCCGCCAGCACGCCGCGCCCGCGCATGAGGCGCATGGCGCAGTCGGCCTTGACGCCCTTGAGCGAGCGGGGGAATTCCGGCGCGGTGTTTATCTGCGCGAGGGCGGGGTAGAGCGCCGTGCGCGTGTGCCCGAGCGATTTCAAAAGCTCGTAGCCGTCCTTCCCGCCGCCGAGCTTCTCGCCCGCGAGCCCGCCGCAGGCGACTATGGCCGCCGCGCCCTCGACGCGCGCGCCGCTCTCGGTCGAAACGGCGAAGCCCTCCGGCGTGCGGCTGAGCGCCCTGACGCGGTCGCCGCTCACGAGCCTGACGCCCTCGGCCTCGAGCGCGAAGCGCAGCGTGTCCGTGACGGAGTTGGCGCTGTTCGAGAGGGGATACACCCTGCCGCCGTACTCCTCGCGGGCCAGCAACCCGATGCCGCGGAAGAGCGCGAGCGTGTCCGCGACGGGCAGCGCCGAGAGCGCCGGGCGGACGAACTCCGGGTTTTCGCCGTGGTATCGGCTCACATCCGCGCCGGTATTCGTAATATTGCAGCGGCCGTTGCCCGTGGCGGCGAGCTTGCGCCCGACGCGGGCCTGGCGCTCGAAGAGCACGGCTTCGTGGCCAGAGCGCGCCGCGCTCAGCGCCGCCATCATCCCCGACGCCCCCGCGCCTATTATGAGTACGCGCATGGCGAACACCTCCCGAGTAAAAAAGGCCGGCCGCCGGGGCGGCCAGCCGCGTTTTTATTTTATCATCCGCCGCCGCGCGCGTCAATGGAGCGCGCGCGGGCGAAAACCGCCCCCCGGTTTGTTTCCGGGGGGCGCGCTTATACGTTTGTTTTCAGTCCTTGAGCCCCATGGCCTCGCGCTCCTTGAGCGCGTCCTTGCGGCTGAGGTTGACGCGGCCGCGGTCGTCGATCTCGGTGACCTTGACCCAGGTCCAGTCGCCGATGTTGAGGACGTCCTCGACCTTCTCGGTGCGCTTGAACTCGAGGTCCTTGATGTGGATCATGCCGTCCTTGCCGGGGGCGAGCTCGACGAAGGCGCCGATCGGGATGATGCGCACGACCTGGCCGTAGTAGAGCTTGCCGACCTCGGGCTCGAAGACGATGTTCTCTATCGTCTGGCGGGCGGCGCGGCAGGCCTCGATATCGGCGCTGGCGATATAGATGTTGCCGGAGTCCTCGATATCTATCTTGCAGCCGGTGTCGGCGCAGATCTTCTGGATGGTCTTGCCGCCGGAGCCGATGACCTCGCGGATCTTGTCGGGGTTGATGGTCATCTTTATCATCTTGGGCGCGGTCTTGGCCAGCTCGTGGCGCGGCTCGCTTATGCAGGGGAGCATGATCTCGTCGAGGATCTGGTAGCGGGCCTCGCGGGTCTTGGCGAGGGCGTCCTTGATGATGGCGTGGCTCAGGCCGTCGTTCTTGAGGTCCATCTGGATGGCGGTTATGCCGGCCTTGGTGCCGGCGACCTTGAAGTCCATCTCGCCGTGGAAGTCCTCGACGCCCTGGATGTCGATGAAGGTGGTGAACTCGTCGCCGTCCTGGATGAGGCCGCAGGAGATGCCGGCGACAGGGGCCTTTATCGGCACGCCCGCGTCCATGAGGGCGAGGGTGCTGCCGCAGATGGAGCCCTGGCTGG
>CALWYP010000033.1 GCA_944385795.1 uncultured Oscillospiraceae bacterium
ACGCCGCGACCACCCGCGTCTGCCCGGAGGCGGCGGACGCCGCGATGAACGCCATGGTGGCCGACTATGGCAACCCCAGCTCCACGCACGCAAAGGGCCGCGCCGCGCTGAAGCTGGTCATGGCCGCGCGCAAGCAGCTCGCCAAAGCGCTCGGCTGCGAGAGCTGGGAGCTGGCCTTCACCTCCTGCGGCTCGGAGAGCGACAACTGGGCGCTCTGGTCCGGCGCTGAGTACGGGAGCCGCAGGGGCGGCCACATCATCAGCTCCACCGTGGAGCACGACGCCGTGCGCAGGGCCCTCGACGAGCTGGAGCGGCGCGGCTATGAGGTGACCCGCCTCGCCCCGGACAGCTCCGGCTCGGTGACGCCGGAGCAGGCGGCGGGGGCCGTGCGCCCCGACACGGTGCTCTGCTCGCTGATGCTGGTCAACAACGAGACCGGCGCGGTGACGGACATCAGGGCCGTCTCCAAGGCCGTCAAGGCGGCCAACCCGCAGGTCCTTGTCCACACGGACGCGGTCCAGGGCTTCATGAAGGTCCCCTTCTCGGCCAAGACCCTGGGCGCGGACATGATAAGCGTCTCCGGCCACAAGATACACGCGCCGAAGGGCATAGGCGCGCTGTACATAAAGAACGGCGTGCGCCTGCGCCCGCTTATCACCGGCGGCGCCCAGGAGGACGGGCGCAGGGCCGGCACCGAAAACGTGCCGTATATCTGCGCCTTCGGCGAGGCGGCGCGCGTGGGCTTCGCCCAGGCCGCCGCGGCCCAGGAGCGTATGCGCGCTCTCCGCGCCCACGCCGTGGAGCGGATCTGCGCGGAAAACCCGGGGGCCGTCATAATCGGAGGCGGCGCGCCGCACATCCTCTCCGTAAGCCTGCCGGGCTACCGCAGCGAGGTGCTTATGAACTTCCTGGAAGCGCGGGAGATTTACGTCTCGCGCTCTTCGGCCTGCAAGCGCGGCGCGCGCAGCCATGTGCTCGAGGCCATGGGCCTGCCCGCCCGCGTCATAGACGGCGCCATCCGCGTGGGCCTCTCGCGCTATACCACGGCCGGGGAGATAGACGAGTTCTGCTCCGCCCTCGCGGCCGCGCGGGAGAGCCTCTCGCACAGGTGATTATATACGCCGCGGCGCAATGCGTCAAGGCGGGAGTATTATGTAAAGCGATATGGGGGATTTATTCGACGCAGCTCGACATAATACTGTGTTGAAAACCCTGTTGGAAATGTGCGAAACCCCGCCGCGGCGGGGTTTTTGCTTTACATATAGTTCACAAAGCGGTTACGAATAAAAATCACAGGCGCATAATTGACGTAACCTGAGGGCCTCATAAATCCTCCGCGCGCTGCATAGATTACTGCAAAAAGCCCGGGAGGTGCGCCATGAAGAGGATTTGCGCGGCGCTCTGCGCGCTGCTTGTATGTGCCGGCGGGCCGGCGCTGGCCGACGAGGCGGTCGAAGTCTCCTCGCCCAGCGCCGTGCTCATGGAGGCGAGGACGGGCGGCGTGCTTTCGGCTAAGGCGGCGGACGAGCGCCGCGCCCCGGCCTCGGTGACGAAGGTTATGACGCTGCTGCTGGCCGCGGAGGCGGTGGACTCGGGCTCGCTCGGGCTGGACGAGACGGTCGCGGCCTCGGAGCGCGCCGCCAGCATGGGCGGAAGCCAGGTCTGGCTGGAGGCCGGGGAGGAGATGAGCGTTTCGGAACTCATAAAGTGCGTGGCCGTAGCCTCCGCCAACGACTGCGCCGTGGCCCTGGCGGAGCGGATAGCGGGCAGCGAGGCCGCCTTTGTGGAGCAGATGAACGCGCGCGCGGGGCAGCTCGGGCTGCAAAACACGCATTTCACCAACTGCACCGGGCTCTTCGACGACCCTGAGCACTATACCAGCGCCCTGGACATAGCGGTGATGAGCCGGGAGCTGCTGCGCCATGGCTGGATAACGGACTACACGTCCATCTGGACGGACAGCATCAGGGACGGGGAGTTCGGACTTGCGAACACGAATAAGCTCCTGCGCTCCCTCCCCGGCTGCACGGGGCTGAAGACCGGCTTTACCTCCAGGGCAGGCTACTGCGTGGCGGCGAGCGCGGAGCGGGACGGCACGGAATACATAGCGGTGATAATGGGCGCGGAGAGCTCTGAGCGGCGCAACGCGGACGCGGCGGCGCTCATAGAGTACGGCTTCGCCAACTACGCCACTATACCCGCGCTGGAGTCGGCCCTCCCGCCGGTGCGCGTGGACGCCGGCGAGGCGGAGAGCGTGCAGCCGGAGCTAGGCGGGGACGGCTACGTCCTCGTCAACCGCGCCGCGGCGGCGAAGGCGGAGCGGAGGCTTGACCTGGCCGCCTGCGTACCCGCGCCGGTGGAGGAGGGGCAGCAGCTCGGCACGCTCACCTTGACGGCGGAGGGGGAGACCCTGGCCGTCATCCCGCTGCTCGCGTCCTCTGGCGTCGCGCGCCTCGGCCCGGGGGGCGTGCTGCTGGAAATGCTCTCTCTCCTCGCGGCCTGCGGCGGGTGACGCCGCGCGGGCGAGTATTTGGGCGTGAAAAATCCCGCCGGAGAAGGCCGGCGGGATTTTCCGTGGGGGAGGTCACTCCGCAACCACATATTTCTTTATGTCTTCGCCGAGGGTGTTTATGTCGGCGGTCATGGTGATGGTGAAGCTGATGCCCTCGCTCTCGGCAAAGCTGGCTATCCAGTTGAGGAATTCAACGGTTTCCGACTCGGTGTTGGAGTTGAAAAGTTTGTGGAAGTTGTCTATGAATATGTGAGAAATGTCATAGTTGCCCGCGCGAAGGCCGCTTATGAAGCCCTTCATGAACTCGAAGGTGCCTATCTGGTAGTCACTGGCGTAGATAAGGCGGGCCTGATAGGGTATGTCGAAAGTGAGGTTCCTGTCCTTCTCTATGCAGATGACGTCGCCGCGTTCCTCCTCGACCGCCTTGCTCACGAGCTCGACGAGCTTCTTCGTCTTGCCGGAGCCCTTCAGGCCCACGATAACTTTGACCATAGTAGTCACGCTCCTTCTAATTAGAATACAGCACCCGCTGTTTCGGTAACTACAGCTTACCATTTTTCACGTCGGAGTGCAACAAGTAAAATCGAGTTTTATAAATTGTTAAAGTTTCCTTTACACGGACGCCTGGCTCGCCGCGGCGGCCGTATCGGCGTTGAAGCAGTCTATGGCGAGCATCACGCAAAGGGCGGTGAGGGCGTCCGCCCCGTCCGCCGCCTCGAGCGTATAGGTGTCGCCCCAGCTGAACCAGCGCATGGAGACGGTGGCCACGGTCTCGCCGCCGCGGGACATCTCATATTCGTGGCCGGTGAAGTCGCCGGCTATCTCCCAGTCCCCGCCGGGCGAGACGAGAGTATAGCGCTGCTTGAAGAGGGTAAAATGCGCCTTGAGCTCGCTCTCCACGCCGAGCGCGTCTATGTCGAAGGTAGGGCGCAGCGAGACTACGCGCTGGTTTATGTGCGCGAGCTCGCCGCCGTCCATATCCCTGACGGTGAGCTTGTGGCCTATGGAGAAGAATTTGCCCTCCACCTCGTAGACGGGATTGCCCTCGCCGTCCATGACGTTAAAGCTCTCCTTGAGGGAGAAGACCTTCTGCTTAATAGTAAGGACCATGGGGACTTCCTTTCTGTAACGGCAATCCCCCGAACGGTTGCGCCCGGGGGATTGGGTTTGTGTGTTGAATTTGGCTCTCCGGCCCCGGCCGCGTCAGGCGCCGGGCTTCCCGAGCATCTTGAACATGTTCTTCTTGTAGGCCTCGACGCCGGGCTGGTTGAAGGGGTTGACGCCGGACATGTAGGCGCTTATGCCGCAGGCGAGCTCGAAGAAGCAGACCAGCTCGGCAAAGCCTTCCTCGTCGCGCCTGCCGACTCCGACGGAGATGTTGGGCACGCCGCCCTCTATGTGCGCGGCCTTGACGGCCTCGCGCGCGGTGGCGCACACGGAGTCGAAGCTCCGGCCGGCGAGGTAGTTGAGCTTGTCGGCGTCGCCCATGAGGAAGGGCACGGCGGCCTCGGTCAGCGGCCGGTCGAACTTGACGACGGTCTCAAAGAGGGTGCGCGGCCCGTCCTGGACGTACTGGCCCATGGAGTGCAGGTCCGCGGTGTATTCAAGGCTGGCGGGGAAGATGCCTATGCCGTTCTTGCCCTCGCTCTCGCCGTAGAGCTGCTTCCACCACTCGCCCATGAAACGGAAGCTCGGCTCGTAGCAGGCGAGCAGCTCTATGCCGTAGCCCTTGGTGTAGAGATGCTGGCGGGCGGCGGCGTACTGCCAGGCGGGGTTGTCGGGCTGCTGGCGCTCCAGGCGCTTGAAGGTGTCGATGGCGCAGTCGAGCACGGCGGAGACGTCTATGCCCGCGACGGCCATGGGCAGCAGGCCCACGGCGGAGAGGACGCTGTAGCGCCCGCCGACGTCGTCGGGGACGACGAAGCGCTCCCAGCCCTCCTGCACGGCCAGGTCGTGCAGCACGCCGCGGTTCGCGTCGGTAGTGGCGAAAATGTGCTTCTTGGCGTTCGCGCCGTACTTCTTGACGAGCAGCTCGCGGAAGACGCGGAAGGAGAGCGCCGGCTCCAGCGTGGTGCCGGATTTGCTTATCACGTTGACGTCAAAGTCGCCGTCGCCAATCTGCTCGATGATGCCGTTGAGGTAGTCGCCGCTCAGGCCGTTGCCCGCGAAGTAGACGCGGGGGCTGTCGCTGCGCTGGATGGGGCGGAGGAGCTCGATGGCCGCCCTCGCGCCGAGATAGCTGCCGCCGATGCCGATTACTACGAGGGCCTTGGAGCGGCCGCGAATCTTGTTTGCGGCAGCGAGTATGCTCTTGAGCTCGCTGAGCTTGATCTGCTGAGGCAGGCACATCCATCCGGTGAACTCGGCCCCTTCGCCGGTTTTCTCCAGAAGCGTGCGGTGGGCCTTGGCAGCCGCGCTGAAATCGGGGCCGGAAGCGTCAAAGAAAGACGCGCAGCCCGAGAGGTCGACTTTGATCATGTGTTCATTTCCCCTTACAGGTAAAATCGGCTTATGCCTATTGAAAATTATACTACAATTTTCACAGAATTCAAGATAAATTTGGCAATGGTTTTCTGACATCACGCCAGCGCGCCGGCCTGGGGCGCGGAGCGATATCGCGCTTGAAATGGCGGGGCTCTTGAGGTATAATTAACTGATTTACTCCTATTTTAGCAGAGGTAAGCGTCGTCACATGAGAGACAGCATTTTTATAAAAGGCGCGAGGGAGAACAACCTCAAGAACATAGACCTGGAGATACCGCGCGATAAGCTCGTCGTGTTCACGGGCCTCTCCGGCTCCGGCAAGAGCTCGCTCGCCTTCGACACGATATACGCGGAGGGGCAGAGGCGCTATGTGGAGAGCCTTTCCAGCTACGCGCGCATGTTCCTCGGCCAGATGGACAAGCCCGACGTGGACTATATAGATGGCCTTTCCCCGGCAATAAGCATAGACCAGAAGACCACCAGCCGCAACCCGCGCTCCACCGTGGGTACGGTGACGGAGGTTTACGACTACCTGCGCCTACTGTGGGCGCGCATAGGCGTCCCGCACTGCCCGAAGTGCGGCAAGGAGATACGCCAGCAGACGATAGACCAGATAGTCGACCAGGTGATGGCCTGGCCCGAGGGCACACGCATCCAGATACTCGCGCCCGTGGTGCGCTCGCGCAAGGGCGAGCACGCCAAGGTCTTCGAGGACGCGAGGAAGTCCGGCTACGTCCGCGTGCGCGTGGACGGCGCCGTGTACGACCTCGGCGAGGAGATAGCCCTCGACAAGAATAAGAAGCACAATATCGAGGTCGTGGTCGACCGCCTTGTGGTGAAGCCGGACAGCGCCCGGCGCCTCACGGACAGCGCGGAGACGGCGGCGGGCCTCTCCGGCGGGCTTGTGCTGGTGAACGACGCCGCCACCGGTGCAGACCAGCTCTTTTCCCAGAACTACGCCTGCGAGGACTGCGGCATCAGCATAGACGAGCTCGCGCCGCGCCTGTTCTCCTTCAACAGCCCCTACGGCGCCTGCCCGACCTGCTCGGGCCTCGGCACCCAGCTGCGGGCCGACCCGCAGCTCATTGTCGGCAACCCGGAGCTCAGCATCCTGGAAGGCGGCATCCAGGCCCCCGGCTGGGGCAACGCCAAGGCGGATTCCATAGCGAAGATGTACTATGACGCCCTGGCGAAGAAATACCACTTCAAGCTCACGACGCCCATAAAGGACCTGCCCCGCGAGGCCATGGACGCGCTCATGTACGGCACCAACGGCGAGCCGCTGGAGCTCCAGTACGACACGGCGCGCGGCAAGGGCGTGCTCAGGCAGCCCTTCGAGGGCCTGGTGAACAGCATAGAGCGCCGCTACCGCGACACGCAGAGCCAGAGTATGCGCGAGGAGTACGAGCAGTACCTGGGCGAGTACCCCTGCCCGGACTGCGGCGGCAAGAGGCTCAAAAAGGAGGCCCTGGCCGTGACCGTCGGCGGGCTCTCGATAATGGACTTCTGCGAGATGCCCGTGACGCGCTCCCTCGCCTTCATCGAGGGGCTGCCGGGAAAGCTCACGCCCCGCGAGCGCATGATAGCGGACATGATTATAAAGGAAATACGCTCCCGGCTCCATTTCCTTGCGAGCGTGGGATTGCAGTATCTCACCCTCTCGCGCGCGGCGGCCACCCTTTCCGGCGGCGAGAGCCAGCGCATACGCCTCGCCACGCAGATAGGCTCCTCCCTCGTCGGCGTGCTCTACGTCCTCGACGAGCCGAGCATAGGCCTGCACCAGCGCGATAACGGCAAGCTCATAAATACGCTCAAGGAGCTGCGCGACCTTGGCAACACCCTCATAGTCGTCGAGCACGACGAGGACACCATGCGCGCGGCCGACTGGATAGTGGACATAGGCCCGGGCGCGGGCGTGCACGGCGGCGAGGTCGTCGCCCAGGGCACGGCGGAGGACATCATGGCCGAGCCGCGCAGCCTCACGGGCCAGTACCTCTCCGGCGCGCGGTGCATACCCGTCCCCGCGAAGCGCCGTGCGGGAAACGGCAAATTCCTCACGATACGCGACGCCAGGGAGAACAATCTCAAGGGCATAGACGTCCAAATACCGCTGGGGATGTTCACCTGCGTCACGGGCGTCTCAGGCTCGGGCAAGTCCAGCCTCGTCAACGAGGTGCTCTACAAGACCCTCGCCGCGGTGAAGAACCGCGCGCACATCCGCCCCGGCAGGAGCGGCGGCATAGAGGGGCTCGAGAACGTGGACAAGGTGATATGCATAGACCAGAGCCCGATAGGCCGCACGCCGCGCTCCAACCCCGCCACCTACACGGGCGTATTCAACGACATACGCGAGCTCTTCGCCAGCACGAACGACGCCAAGATGCGCGGCTACGGGCCCGGCAGGTTCAGCTTCAACGTAAAGGGCGGGCGCTGCGAGGCCTGCGCCGGCGACGGGCTTATAAAGATAGAGATGCACTTCCTGCCAGACGTCTACGTCCCCTGCGACGTGTGCAAGGGCAAGCGCTATAACCGCGAGACGCTGGAGGTCAGGTACAAGGGCAAGAACATCTCCGACGTGCTGGAGATGACGGCCGAGGAGGCGCTCGAATTCTTCGCCAACATACCCAAGATACGCGACAGGATGCAGACGCTCTGCGACGTCGGCCTGGGCTATGTGAAGCTCGGCCAGTCGAGCACGACCCTCTCCGGCGGCGAAGCCCAGCGCGTGAAGCTCGCCACAGAGCTCTCCAAGCGCTCCACGGGCCAGACGGTCTACGTCCTGGACGAGCCGACGACGGGGCTGCACAGCTACGACGTGCAGAAGCTCGTAAACATACTCGACCGGCTCGCCGACGCGGGCAACACCGTCGTCGTGATCGAGCACAACCTCGACGTCATAAAGGTCGCCGACCACATCATCGACCTCGGCCCCGAGGGCGGTGACGGCGGCGGGGAGATAGTCTTCGAGGGCACGCCCGAGGGCTGCGCGGCGTGCGAAAGGAGCGCCACGGGCGAATACCTGAGGAAGCTCCTGTAAGTAAATGCGGACGGGCCCGGCGCATACCATAGGCATGGGGGTGTGCTCATGCTGTGGAACATATTGGGCGCGGCGGCCTTCGCCCTGGCTGTGCTTATGCTCGTCTGGGCGCTGCGCGGGCTGCTGCTTTTGCCGGTCAGGCCGGGCGCCGGGGCGGAGATAAGCGTAAGGATTACCGTGCGCGGCGACGGGGCCGCGCTGGAGAACACCGTCGCGGCCCTCGAATGGCTCCGCGGGAACGGGACCCTGCCGTGCAGCATAGAGGCGGACGTCTCCGCCGCAGGCGGCCAGGCGCGGGAGGAGGCCTTCGCGCTCGAGCGCGCGGGCAGGATAACTGTAGTGAACGAAGGGTAATAATGGCGCAAGAGGAAGAATTAGAGGAACTCTACGGGAAAATCATATCCGTCGTATATACGAACGAGGAAAACGGCTGGACCGTCCTGCGCCTCGAGACGCAGGACGCCGAGACGGTTACCGTGGTGGGCACGCTGCCCTCGGCCTACGCGGGCGAGGAGCTGCACGTCATGGGCTTCTGGACCGTCCACCCGAACCACGGCCGCCAGTTCAAGTGCGAATACGCCGAGCGGAGCCTGCCGCGCACGAAGGAGGCAATCTACGCCTACCTCGCGGGCCGGGCCGTGAAGGGCGTGGGCCCCGCCACGGCGGCGCTCATTGTGGACAAATTCGGCGACAAGACCCTCGACGTGCTTGAGGGCGCGCCGGAAAAGCTCTGCGGGATACGCGGCATAAGCCCCGCGAAGGCCGAGGCCATTTCGCGCGAATTCCGCCGACAGGCGGGGCTGAGGCGGCTGATGGAGTTCCTCTGCGCCCACGAGCTGCGGCCGCTGCTCGCCGTGCGCCTCTACCGCTTCTACGGGGAGGACGCCATGGAGGCCGTGACGGAAAACCCGTACATATGCGCCGCGCCGCACATAGGCGCGTCCTTCGCTGAGGCCGACCGCCTGGCCTTCGACCTGGGCGGCGAGCCCGACTCGCCCCAGAGGATAAAGGCCGCGGCAATCTTCGAGCTCCGGCACAACGCCGGCAACGGCCACTGCTTTATACCTACCGCCAAGCTCGCCGCCGCGACGGCCCAGTTCATTTCCGTGGACGAGGACGCGGTGTCCGCCGCGATTGACTCCATGGCGGAGAGCGGCGAGGTGGTGCGCACCGCGCTCGCCGGGCGCGACGTCACCTACCTGGCTTCGCTCTACGAGGCCGAGACGCGCGTCGCCGTCAGGCTCTTCGCCCTGGCCAACGCCGTGATGCCGGAAGTGGACACCGGCGGGACGGTCTCCGCCATGGAGGCGGCCAGGGGCGTAAAATACGCGCCAAAACAGCGTGAAGCCGTGCGCCTGGCCGCCAACAGCCGCGTCATGGCCCTCACGGGCGGGCCCGGCACCGGCAAGACCACCTCCCTGCGCGCAATACTCGACGTCTTCGACTCCATGGGCCTCAATACGCTGCTCACGGCCCCGACGGGCCGGGCCGCCAAGCGCATGAGCGCCGTCACGGGGCGCGAGGCCTCCACCATCCACCGCCTGCTCGGGGCGGGCTTCTCCCCGGACGGGGAGGACGTCGTCTTCTCAAAATGCGCTTCGGACAAGCTGGAGTGCTCCGCGGTCGTGTTGGACGAGTGCTCAATGGTTGACATAACATTACTGGACGCCCTGCTCGAGGCCATGCCGGAGGACGCGCGGCTCGTGCTCGTGGGCGACGCCGACCAGCTTCCCAGCGTGGGGCCGGGCCGGGTTTTCGCGGACATACTCAAGAGCGGCGTGGTGCCCGCGGTGAGGCTTACGGAGATATTCCGCCAGGCGGAGGCCAGCCGCATAGTCTCGTATGCGCACGCGATAAACGCGGGCGAGCACCCGCCGCTCACGGAGAACAAAGGGGACTTCTTTTTCCTGCGCCGCGCCGACCCCGCTAAGGCCGCCGAGACGGTGGCGGAGCTCTGCGCTTCGCGCCTGCCCGGGAAGATGGGCATACCGGAGCGGGACATCCAGGTGCTCTGCCCCACGCGCAAGGGCGAGGCGGGCACCAAGGCGCTCAACAGGCGCCTCCAGGCCGCGCTGAACCCGCAGGCGGAGGGCAAGGCTGAGAAAATTTTCGGCGAATATGTGTTCCGCGTAGGCGACAGGGTGATGCAAACGCGGAACAACTATGATATGATATGGAAGAGGCGGACGGCCTCCGGCGGCGTGGAGCACGGCGCGGGCATATATAACGGCGACATAGGCGTCATAACGGCCATAGACCAGGAGGCGGAACAGCTGACCGTGGACTTCGACGGCAAGGCCGCCAGCGTGGGCTTCGACGCCCTTGCGGAGCTTGAGCACGCCTGGGCCGTCACCGTACACAAGAGCCAGGGCAGCGAGTACCGCGCCGTGGTGCTCGCCGTGGGCGACGCCGCGCCGAGGCTCATGACCCGCGGGGTGCTGTATACCGCGGTGACGCGCGCGCGGGAGCTGCTTATCGCCGTGGGCGACGAGGCCGCGGCGCAGAGGATGATAGATAACCATGTGCAGTCTCGGAGATACAGCGGCCTGCGTATACGCCTCAGGGAGAACGCGGGTATTAATTGAAAGGGGTGCCCGGAATGTCAAAGCTCTTAGACGGTATAATGGAAGCACTGCTGCCGCCCAGGTGCGTCTTCTGCCGGAGGACGCTCCGGAAGGGGGAGAGCGGGATGTGCGCCTCCTGCGCGGCCTCCCTGCCCAGGCGGGCCGCGCCGCGCGAGCCGGGCCGCGAGGCCGTCGAGGCCTTTATCGCCCCGCTGGAGTTCACGGGCGACGTGCGCGACGCGGTCAACCGCTACAAGTTCGAGGGCGCCACCGCCAGCGCCGGCGTCTTCGCGGGCATACTAGCCTCCTGCATAGAGGGCTGCTGCGCCGGGGAATATGACATTATAAGCTGGGTGCCCGTCTCAAAGGAGAGGCTCAAGGAGCGCGGCTTCGACCAGTCCCAGCTCATCGCCATGGCCGCGGCGCTCGACCTCGGCACCGTGGCGGTGGACACGCTTCAGCGCGTGAAGAACGGAAAGCCCCAGTTCGGCATGGGCGCCGCGGAGCGCTATGTGAACGTCCAGGGCGCCTTTGCGGCGGCCGACGGCGAGCTCATAGCGGGCAAGCGCGTGCTGCTCATAGACGACATATACACCACGGGCTACACCTTCATGTCCTGCGCCGCGGCCCTGCGCGCCGCCGGCGCCAGGAGCGTGCTCTGCGCCGCCTTCGCCGGGCCGGCAAGGCGCGGCCGGGCGGAATAGCCCGGAGGGATACTGTCTACAATTATCGGGCGGGAGCCTGCTTACAACATAGAAAGGTTTGAAAAACTATGCCGGTATTTGACAAAGATATAGCCCTGGACATGGGCACCACAAGAGTGATGTTCTATCTGCGCGGCAAGGGCGTCGTGCTGCGCGAGCCCACGCTCACCGCCGTGGACAAGTTCTCCGGTAAGCTCCTCAAGGTTGGCGAGGAGGCGCAGAAGATGCTGGGCCGCACCCCGGCGAGCATAGTGCCGATAGAGCCCATCGTGGGCGGCGTCATCTCCGACTACGACATGACGGTGGCGATGCTGCACGAGCTCATGGGCCGCGTCACAAGCCTGAGCCTTTTCAAGCCGCGCGTGCTTGTCTGCGTGCCGGGCAGCATAACCGGCGTTGAGGAGAGGGCGGTCATAGACGCGGCGACCGAGGCCGGAGCGCGCAAGGTCTACCTAATAGAGAGCGCGGTAGCCACGGCCTGCGGCGCGGGTATAGACGTCTCCAAGCCCGACGGGCACCTGATTGTGGACATAGGCGGCGGCACGACGGAGACGGCGGTCGTATCCCTGAACGGCGTGGCCGAGTGCGAGAGCATAAAGACCGCCGGCCGCGCCTACGACGACGCCATCATCCGCTATATCCGCCGCCGGCACAACGTGCTCATAGGCCAGAAAACCGCCGAGGACGTGAAGTTCAGCCTGGGCTGCGTCATACCCAGGCCTGACACGGGCGTGGAGGAGGTAAAGGGCCGCGACCTCGTCACAGGATTGCCCAAGACCGTCAAGATAAGCTCCGACGAGCTCGCCGAGGTCCTGTCCGGGCCCACGCGCAACATACTCGAGAGCATACACATGGTGCTGGAACGCACGCCGCCCGAGCTTGTGGCGGATATCTCCCAGAACGGCATAGTCATGTCCGGCGGCGGCAGCCTCATCTACGGCATCGACCGCCTGGTGGAGCGCGACACCGGCATACGCACCGTCGTGGTGGACGACCCCGTCTCCTGCGCCGCCTACGGCGCGGGCAAGCTGCTCGCCAAGCTCAACGACATGCACGAGGGCATGGTGAACTTCGCCCGCAAACGCCTGCTGAGGCAGTAAAATATACGCCCGAAGAGCAAAGCCTCTTCGGGCGTTTTTATCGGCTTTTTGATAAAACGGGCGCGGCGTACAGACGCCCCTTTCGTTGGATACGATACGCCGATACGCCGGTCACCGGGCGGAATGGTGCGATTATTGCCGCCGTGAAGACTCGCCATTGTCAGCGGCGACACGCCGCCGTAAAGACTCGTCACTGTCCGCGGGCACAGCCCGCCGAAGCAGCCACAAGACCCGATTCCCGCACCCACGCCGGTCACCGGGCGGCAGGGTTGGCCTAGCAGCAACGCGAAGACTCGCCACTGTCCGCGGGCACAGCCCGCCGCCAGAGGGATTCTGGGTATTCGCCGGCGCCGGTCAGGGCGCGCAGCGCGGAGACGACCTCGGCCTTGTCCTCGCGGTAGGTCATCCCGTGCCAGACGTCCTCGCTGTTCATGACGTCCACGGTGCAGGCGCCCTCGTCCAGGAGCCGGCCTACGAGGTTCGGGACGAGCATCTCGGCGTGCGGGTCGGCGCGGAGGTTTTCGCTGAGGAAGTCGGGGAAGCGGCGCGCAATCTCGTCCAGGAGCGCCGGGGTAAAGCCCCAGAAGTTCATGGAGACGGTGGTGTCCGCGCTCATAGGCACGAGGGTCTTGCCGCCGTCCAGGCTGTAGGCCGGGCCGGCGGGGGTCTTGACGACGTAGGTGAGCTCGCGTATATGCTTGAGCCTGGAGCCCTCGGTCACGCACGCGCCGCGGCACACGCGCCCCGCGTCCGTCACCGTGTTGCCCACGCGGTAGCCCACCATGGCGAAGCGCATCGGCCTCGCGCCGGCGTCCACGTCCCTGAGGTATTCGTACATCATACGGAAAGCGCCGGCGCCGTAGAAGTCGTCGGCGTTGATCATGGCGAAGGGCCCGTCGATCTCGTCCCTGCAGCAGAGCAGGGCGTGGGCGGTGCCCCAGGGCCTTACGCGGCCTTCGGGTATGGCGAAGCCTTCGGGCAGGAACATATCCAGGCTCTGATAGGCGTAGGCAGTCTCGATGCTGCCCGAGACGCGCCGGCCGATGGCCTCCTCGAAGTCGCGCCTCATGCCCGGGGCGATGAGGAAGAGCACGCGCTTGAACCCTGCCCTTACGGCGTCGAAAACCGAGTAATCTATGAGGAATTCGCCGTGCCGGCCCACGGGCTCTATCTGTTTGAGGCTGCCGTAGCGGCTGCTCAGCCCCGCGGCGAGTATTACAAGTAAGGGCTCTTTCATGGCTTACCTCCCTGGTCGGCAATTATGTTGATTATAACAGACAAAAGTCAAATAGTCATCAAGAGTTGCGTCGAAAAACGCGAAAGGCATAATTTTTCCCGTTCTGGGCAGCATATGCCCGAGGTGATTATATGTGCTCCAAACGGCTTGGCCGCTCCAGCGCGGTGATAGAGCGGCGCGCCGGCGTGCTCGCCTCGGCCAGCGTCGTGGGCGCGAAGGAGGGCGAGGGCCCGCTTGCGCGCAGCTTCGACCGCATCGCCGCGGAGCCGTATTTCGGCGAGAAGAGCTGGGAGAAGGCGGAGAGCGCCATGCTGCGCCAGTGCTTTGCCCTCGCCTGCGAGAAGGCGCGCACCGCGCCCGGGGAGCTCGACTTCGTGCTGGCCGGGGACCTGCTGAACCAGTGCGCGGGTTCGAGCTGGGCGCTGCGCGAGTGCGGCGCGCCCTTCTTCGGCATCTACGGCGCGTGTTCTACCATGGCCGAGTCGCTGCTGCTCGCCGCCCTACTTATAGACGGCGGCGCGGGCGAAAAAGTTGCAGCCCTGACGAGCTCACATTTCTGCTCGGCGGAGCGCCAGTTCCGTTTCCCCGTGGAGTACGGCAGCCTGCGCGCGCCGTCCAGCCAGTGGACGGTGACGGGGGCAGGCGCGTTCATACTCGCGCGCGGCGTCCCCGGCCCCGCGATAACGCGGGTGACGGCGGGGCGGATAGTCGACATGGGCGTCACGGACGCAGCGAATATGGGCGCGGCGATGGCCCCGGCGGCGGCGGACACGCTCGCCGCCCACTTCGAGGACACGGGCCGCGGGCCGGACTACTACGACGCCGTTATTACCGGCGACCTCGGCATAACGGGCGGGAAGATACTCAGGGAGCTGCTTTCGATGCAGGGCATTGAACCCGGCGCGCGCCTCGCCGACTGCGGCGCGCTCATATACGGCCCAGGCCAGGGCGTGAACTCGGGCGGGAGCGGCTGCGGCTGCTCGGCCAGCGTCATGGCCGGCTACGTCATGGATATGCTCCGCTCGGGCGCGTGGCGGCGCGTGCTCTTCGCGGGCACGGGCGCGCTCATGAGCTCCATAACGTGCAGCCAGGGCGAGAGCATCTGCGGCATATGCCACGCCGTCAGCATAGAGACGGAGGCGCAGTGATGGAATTGCTCATAGGCTGCGCAAAGGCCTTCGCCGCCGGCGGGGCGCTCTGCCTCATAGCGCAGGTACTGATAGACAAGACCGCGCTCACCCCGGCGCGGATACTGACGCTCTACGTCGTCGCGGGCGTCGCGCTCGGCGCGTCGGGGCTGTACGGGCCCTTCGCCGAGTGGGCCGGGGCGGGGGCGAGCGTGCCGCTCACCGGCTTCGGAAACGTCATAGCCGAGGGCGTGCGCGAGGCCGTGCGCCAAAACGGCGCCCTGGGCGTTTTCACCGGCGCGCTCACCGCGGCCTCCGGCGGGCTGACGGCGGCCATACTCTGCGCCCTGCTCGCCGCAATATTCTCCCGCCCAAGGGGCAAATAGTTTACAAACCGCCGCAGTCCGTGTTAAACTGTCCTTACTACGCGCAATGAGCGTGAGGAGGTCTTATCATGATAGTCACTACCACCAACACGATTGACGGCAAGCGTATAAACGAATACTGCGGCATCGTTTTCGGCGAGGTCATCACCGGCGTAAACGTCTTCCGCGATATCGGCGCGAGCTTCCGCGACATCTTCGGCGGCCGCAGCCAGGGCTACGAAGAGGAGCTGCAGAACGCCCGCAACGAGGCCCTCGCCGAGATGTGCCGCCGCGCGGAGAATATCGGCGCGAACGCCGTGGTCGGCGTAGACATGGACTACGAGGTGCTCGGCCAGAGCGGCGGGATGCTCATGGTCTCAGCCTCCGGCACGGCCGTGGTCTGCGAATAAGCCGGCGTATCAGTCCGCCCGGCGCCTTGGGCGCCGGGCGGCCCCGCGTTTTCAGCCCTCCTCCCGCCTTACGGCCATGAGCGCCATGGCCAGGGGCAGGGTGAAGACCGTGCCCGTGGAAAAAAGCGACTGCGCAAAATAGGCAGCGAGCGACGCGCCGACCGGCGAAAAGCCGCGCCGCCGGAGCGAAACCCCGGCCGCGGCGAGCGCGAAGAGCGCCCCCGGCGCCCCGGCGTCCACTAGCAGCGACAGTATTGAAGAGTGCGCGTTGTCGGCGCGCGTCGTGAAAGTGAGGCCGCCCTCGGGCGCGTAGCGCGAAAACTCGAGCGTCGAGCGCAGCCCGAAGCTCCCCGGCCCGCCGCCGAGCAGCGGCCGCTCGGAAAAGAGCCGGGCCCCTTCGCGCCAGATCGCCACACGGCTTGAGCCGAAGCCGTCCTCCACGCGCCCGCAGAGTATCTCGTGCGCCTCGTGCAGAGTCCCCGCGCCCGGGTCCCACAGCCTCAGCGCGGCGAGGGCGGCAAACAGGCAGCAGGCCAGGCAGATAATCAGCGCCCGGGCGGCTTTCCGGTTCCTTTGGTAGACATAATACGGGATATATATAAGCGCCGACACCCCTATTCCCACAAGCCCGGCCTCGGAACGGGCGAGGGCGGTCACCAGCGCGCCCAGCGCCGCAGGCAGCAGCAGCCAGAACCGCGCCCCGCGGCCCTCTATGGCGCTGAAGCCCAGCAGGGGGCAGGACAGGGACATAAAAGCGCCAAGGAGGTTCGTATTGCCTATCGTACCGAGGAATGAGCCCGAATACCAGACCCCGGCGCCGTAATAGTCCCAGCCGTTGGGGTATAGCCAGAGAGGGTTGAAGCCGCAAAGCTGCAAGACTGCGACGAGGGAACAGAGGGTTACGGATATGGCAAGCAAGTTTACATAATATTTATGAATAACCCCGTACCCCATCACGCCCAGCGCGGTAATGGCGTACAGGGCGTACATGGCAATCCCGTCGTAACGCCAGCCCATGGGCGCGGGGGAGAAGGGCGAGGCGAGATACGAGAAAAGCGCCCAGAGCAATGTCAGGAGCACGGCGAGGGCGAAGGGTAGGTCGATTTTAGGCCGGACCCGGCCTATCAGCGCCGAAATGACGGCGCCGGCGGCCCAGGCGAGGGTGAGCGCGGCGTAGAGCGCGAACTTGGCCCGTGTTATGTCCGCGTAGCCCTCGAAGCCCGTCCAGAGGGGGAAGACGAGCAGCAGCGCCGAGATATATATGCTTGTGAGCTTGTAAGGCAGGGTTTTCATACTTCAATATTAACATTTTGGCGCATCACGCGCAAGGCTTGCAAGGCGGCCGGGGATAAATTATAATATAGCCCGAGGTGAGAGCATGTACATAGACACCCACGCGCATTACGACTCTTCAAAATTCGACGCCGACCGCAGCGAGGTCATAGCCGCCCTGCCTGCCGCCGGGATCGACGCCGTTATCGACCCGGGCTGCGACTATGAAAGCTCGCGCGCCGCGATAGGCCTCGCGGAGCGCTGGCCGTTTTTCTATGCCGCCGTGGGCTGGCAGCCGGAGGAGTGGGAGAGCTGGGACATGTACTCGCCCGCCGCCCTGCGTTCCCTCGCCGCACATCCCAAATGCGTTGCGATAGGCGAGATCGGCCTGGACTACTACTGGGACAAAGGGCATAAGGAGATCATGTACGAGATGTTCGTGACCCAGCTGGAGCTGGCCGCGGAGCTCGGCAAGCCCGTCATCATCCACGACAGGGAGGCGCACGCCGACTGCCTTGAGATAGTTTCGCGCTATCCCGGCCTGCGCGGGGTATTCCACTGCTTTTCCGGCAGCGCGGAGATGGCGCGCGAGCTGATAAAGCTCGGCTGGCACCTGGGCTTCGACGGGCCTGTGACGTATAAAAACGCCAGGAAGGCGCTGGAGGTCCTGGAGATAACCCCGCTCGGGCGCATACTGCTCGAGACGGACAGCCCCTACCTCCCGCCCGTACCCTTCCGCGGGAAGCGCAACGATTCGACAAAGCTGCCCTATATAGCCGCGAAGATAGCCGAGGTCAAGGGGCTCGGCCTGGACGCCGTGGCCACGGCGTCCTCGGCAAACGCCCGGAGGCTGTTCGGGATATGAAAAATCCCCGGTTTGGTTCACATTCCAAACCGGGGATAAAATTATTTCGCGTCCGTACCCTGCACCTTCGCGTGGAGCTTGATGTTCTCAATCACAAGCTGGCGGAAGTCCTTGATTTCGCCGTCGACGAGGTCGGTCTTCTGCAAAAGCGTTACCAGGGGGCCGTACATAAAGAGGAAGAGGTCTTCCGTCTCAATCCAGCACTGGAACTCCTTATAGGGGATGAAGCTGCGCTGGGAGCGCATACCGTATTCGTTGAAGATAATCTTTATGTCGTCCTCGGCGAGGAACTGGTCCTTCCTGTCGAGCAGCTTGGCAGCGTCTCTCGCGTAGGGGTTGCTGCGGCTGGCGTGGTAGAAGCCGTAGGCACCGCCCAGGATCAGCGCCGCGCCTATGAGCAGGAAGAAGATGTCCCAGCCCATCGCCGAGCTCAGGTAAAGCGCGCCCGCGCCCAGAAGCACGCCGACCGCGCTCATAATATATGTGGTGCGCCTGTTGCGGCCGTGGAAGTTGCCCTTTGACTGCGGCACGCCCTTGAGCTTCTTCTTGTTGGCGTACTTGAGCTGGGCCAGCAGCTCGCTGCGCCGCTCGAGCGCCGCGCTGACCTCCGGGATGTACTTGGGTATGTCGTAGGCCGTCAGGCGGAAGGTGAAGCTGCGTTCCTCGTTCATTTCGCCGCCTCCGCCGGTTCAATCAGTATTACGTTGCGGGTGAGGTCCACGCTCTTGAGGGAGCCGTCGATTACCTTCCTCGCGCCGAGCATGTCTGTGAGGGTGATGGTGCCGCCCTCGACAGAGATGCCGGAGACATAGCTCATGAGCGGCTTGCGCTCGCCGCCGGATATTTCATATGCGTCGGAAAGGCACATGTCAATCCCCCTCCTTTACCAGGCGGAGGGCCTCGTCAAGTTTGTCGTTGCAGTGCCCGAAATAGTGCACCGCGTCGCCGACAAGGTTGGCCGCCTCGTGCTTCCCCTGCTTTTCCAGGGCGTGGGCGATGTTGTGCAGCTCCTCGGCGTGGGAGCGGTTGTGCTCGAGCATATAGCTCATGAGCGCGAGGGTCTGCTCGCCGCTGAGCTCCGGCGTATCCGCGTGGGTGTGCTCGTGGTGGCAGGCGTGCTCGTGCGCGTGCTCATGCCCCTGCCCGTCGAAGTGCAGCGCGGTTATCCTGTGGAGCATACTTTCCCCTCCTTTAAGGGATTATTCTTCGGCCGCTATTGCGCCGCTTACCGCAATATTATACCATTTGCGCCCGGGCTTTGCAACTGTGCCTTTCGCCGCGGCGTCTGCCGGACAGGGCGGGCGCAAGTGCTTCAGGAATTTGAAATATAGAACAAAAAGATTTGATAATTCCAGTATTTTATCTTGTAAATTGACTCAAACTATGCTAAAATCTTGGCAAGCGTACCATGCTCTTTGTTGAAAAAGGAGGGCTGCGTATGAATGAACGCAAGGCAAAAATTTTAGCGCTCGCCGGCAAAGGCGGGGTGGGGAAGACCTCGCTCGCCTCGGCGATGGTCCGCGTGCTGACGGAGGAATTCCCGGGCAGCCGCGTCCTGGCCATAGACGCCGATCCCGCAGTCGGCCTCTCCACGGCCCTGGGCGTAACGGTTACGAGCACGCTGGACGACATACGCCGCGCCGTTGTGGCGAGCGCAGAGGACGGCCGCCCGCGCGAGGCTATAGAGATGCTCAACGAGTCGCGTTTCCGCATTTTTGACGCGATGGTTGAGACGAAGGGCTTTTCCTTCCTGGCCATAGGCCGGCCAGAGAACGAGGGCTGCTTCTGCTCGGTGAACGCCTACCTCAAGGAGGTCGTGAGTATGCTCGCGGGCGACTTTGACTTCGTCGTGATCGACGGCGAGGCCGGCGTGGAGCAGATACAGCGGCGCGTCATGGAGAAGGTCAGCCATCTCATACTTATAAGCGACCAGAGCCGCAAGGGCACGCATGTGGCCGAGACCATCAAGGACGTCGCCGACGAGCTTGTCATGTACGAGCGCATAGGCGCCATAATCAACCGCGTGACGAATCCCGAGCTCAACGGGTTCATAAGCGTGAAGGGCGTGGACATACTCGCCTTCATCCCGGCCGACGACCAGCAGGCGGCCAACGACATACGCGGCGGCAGCATTTTCGACCTGCCCGCCGGAAGCACAGTGCTCGACGGAGTGAGGGAAGCGCTCCGTAAGATAGAGATTCTAAGTTAAGAGAGGTGTGAACATTTGAAGGACTTAAAGCATCTTATCTTCTTTGAGGACCTGCTCGAAAACGCGAATAACGCCCTTGTGCGCCAGGCGCAGGAGGAGGGCATGCTCGCCTTGGGCTACACCTGCTACCACATGCCGGAGGTGCTGCTCAATGTGGACAACTGCTTCTCGGTCAGGATGCGCGCGCCCAACACGGGCAGCGTGGACGTGGCCTCGTACTACATGTCCAACTACACATGCGAGTATTGCCGCGCCCTGCTCGAGAGGGCCATCGAGGGCGGCTATAACTTCCTTGACGGCCTGTGCGGCGTGGACGCCTGCGCGCAGATGAACCGCTGCATGGAGAATATCGAGCTGCTCAAATGCGTAGATAAGCCGAACTTCTTCGTCACCCACGCGGACATCCCCTATAAGCACACGGACTACACCCTTGACCACTATGTCGTGCAGATGCAAAACCGCGTCCTGAACACCATGCACGAGAAGCTGGGCGTGGACGTCTCCGACGAGGCGCTGCGCGAGGCCGTCGCCAGGCACAACAAGGTGTGCAAGGTGATGACGGAGATCAGCGAGCTCCGCAAGCTCGAGAATCCCCCCATCACCGGCTATGAGTTCCATATAATCAGCATGGTGAGCTATGTGTGCCCGCAGAAGCTCATCCTCCCCTACCTGCAGGAGACCCTGGAGGAGATCAAGGCCCGCGAGGTCGACGAGAAGCCCTGGTACCGCTGCCGGGTCGGCATCGTCGGCAGCGAGGTGGACGACCCCAACCTCACCCGTATGCTCGAGGAGGCCGGCGCCTTTATCTGCTTCGACCGCTTCTGCTTCGGCATGTTCCCCGGCCGCGAGGTCATAGAGCTGGACGACGAGGAGTCCGCCCTCAGGCAGATCTGCCGCCACTATCTCACGACAAGCGAGTGCCCGCGCTTCATGTCCAACGAGAAGATAGAGCAGCGCCGCGTAACCGCCGACCGGCTCGCCCGCGAGTACGGCGCCGACGGCATCATCTATGAGAACGTCAAGTTCTGCGACTTCTGGGGCTTCGAGAGAGCTCTGGCCAGCCACATACAGTACGAGGAATACGGCCACCCCGTGCTTACCATAGACCGCCCGTACAACGCAAAGACCTCGGGCCAGCTCCGCACCCGCTTCCAGGCCTTCGTCGAATCCCTGGAGATTAAACGCATCCAGAAGGGTAAGGAGGTCAAGTAAATGCTCAAGAACAATATAAAGTGGCTTAAAAAGAACCTCCCCGGCGATCTCAAGATATGGAAAGAGCTCATAAGCGAGATCGACTGGAAAGAGTTCGGCAAAAAGCAGAAGAGGAAGATGCAGCTCGACAAGCAGCGCATCGCCGAGGAGTTCAACGACTTCAAGGCCCTGCCCCTCAGCGAGAAGTGGGACCGCGTCGTGAACGGCGAGCGCCAGCTCGGCCGACTCTACCAGAAGGGCGCCATAGCCTTCACCCGCCGCGAGTGGAAGGGCGTGGAGAGCACGGCGCGCGACTTCCAGAACTGGCTCGTGATATGGCGCGACATGATTAAGATGGTCATGCGCGACCCGGTCAGCATCATGCTCGGCCTCTTTGAATACCGCTGGTTCAGCTCCTACCTCGCCTGCCCCGCCTTCTTCGACCGCAACACGCTGGGTTACCGCGGCCGGGCCGTCACCATGAACCGCCTGCTCATGGCCGACGTCTACCGCTATACCGAGGACTGCATTGCGAACCTGATGATGGCCGACAAGCGCATCGGCGGCAACGAGAAGCTCGACAAGAAGATCATGCTCTTCGACGAGATGACCATGGCCCAGATGATGGCCGGCTTCCCGGGGCTCATAGGCCTGCCCTGGCAGCTGATCCCCGTCTTCCTCGTCAGCGAGCTAGACCAGCTCATCTGCATCCCATACATCGACGCCGTCGAGAGCTACGGCCTGCCCGCCGACACCTGCCCGGTGCCCACGAGCGAATGTGGCTGCGCCGTCGTCGACGCCCTGCCGCACTGCGGCCTCGGCTTCATATCCACCTCCACCCCCTGCGACGGCTCCGATATGGCTACCAGCTTCCAGGAGCGCCGCATCCAGAAGCTCGGCATCCCGACCTACCCGCTCACGCTCCCCGTCCGCTACGACGACGAGGACACCGTGGACTGCGGCGCCGCCGACATGTGGCACTGCATCAAGTGGGTCGAGGACATCACGGGCGAGAAGTGGGATTGGGACCACTACTTCGAGGTCATACGCCGCTTCAACGAGCAGACCAAGATGGAGATGGAGAAGTGGGAGATGAACTCCACCCCGTATCCGCAGCTGATAGGCCCCTGCTACGAGCTCTTCCGCAAGTGGAACTACGAGATGGACGGCGGCCTGAACCCCTCCGTCATGAAGACCTTCTACAAGGTCCGCAAGCTCATGTATAAGAGCTATGACGAGAAGTGCAACCCCTACCGCCACCCCATGAAGTACCGCGCCGTCGTCTGGAGCTGCCCGAGCCACTACTACGCGAACTTCTCCAACTGGCTGGCCAACGCCTGGGGTATGGGCGTCCTGGTCGAGATGGAGAGCCTCAACTTCACCAAGCAGCTTGAGACCGAGGACCACGACGAGGCCATCCGCGACCTCGCCCGCCTGTACGAGCGCATGGTCATGCGCAAGCACACCAACGGCGGCTACGTCCACGTCCTCGACGAGCTCTGGAAGGTCTGCGAGCAGTTCAACGCCAACTTCATAATCATGTACCAGCACGTCTGCTGCAAGACCATGGCCGGCCTGCAGGGCCTCTTCGACGAGCAGGCCCGTGAGCGCGGGCTGCACCTGATATGGGTCGAGCACGACCTCATGGACCCGCGCACCGTCTCCCGCCGCGACATGCGCGCCAAGGTCACGAACTACATGCGCGCGATAATCCAGGCGGAGCCCACGGACGAATCGCTCATAGAGTTCGAGGACGACATCACCTGGTAAATCAGCGGACCTTTTTCCGCCATGCCGCGCATCGCCTGGCGAACGGGCGTCCCGCTGGCTTTAAGGCCCGAGACATTTAACCATTACTTGACTTTAGAGGAGGAAAAGATATATGAAGTACTTTGGTGGCTGCGACGTCGGCTCTACATACACCAAGGCCGTCATTCTCGACGAGAACGGCAAGATGGTTGCCAATACCACTATCCGCAGCAAGATAAATTCTGAGCAGAGCGCTATCGTGGCGATGAAAGAAGTCGTCGGCCAGGTCCCCGAGCTGAACTCCAGCGAGGATCTCGCCTACCTCATCGGCACCGGCTACGGCCGCAACAAGGTCCCCTTCGCCGACGAGAACATCTCCGAGATAAGCTGCCACGCCATGGGCGTGCACGTCACTGACCCGAGCGTCCGCGCGATTATAGATATCGGCGGCCAGGACGTCAAGGGCATCAGCATAGACACCGACGGCACGGTCAAGAACTTCGCCATGAACGACAAGTGCTCCGCCGGCACCGGCCGCTTCTTCGAGGCCATGGCCAACGCCTTCGAGCTCAGCCTGCCCGAGTTCTCCAACCTCTCGCTGACCGCGAAGAACGTCATCCCCATCACCGCCCAGTGCACCGTCTTCGCCGAGAGCGAAGTTATTACCCTCGTCGGCGAAGGCAAGCCCACGGACGAGATAGCCGCGGGCATCGAAATGGCCGTCGCCAAGCGCTGCTTCGTCATGGCCAAGAAGGCCGGCGCGACCGACTCCATCACCCTCACCGGCGGCTGCGCCAAGAACGAGGGCCTGAAGGAGGCCATAGAGCACGTCCTCAAGCTCAAGGTCATCAACCTGAAGACCGACCCGCAGCTCATGGGCGCCCTCGGCGCGGCGGAGTACGCTAGGCAGAAGGGCATGGCCAAGGGCGCCTGAGCCCCGCCATGCGGAAAGGAGTTACCATGAAGAAAGGCTGCATTATCGGCAGAGTTTTCAAGACGCTGCTCGGCGTTTTTGCGGCGACCGTCGGCGTGCTCTTTACAATCTACTTCCTGAATCTTGACATGAAGCTCGTGGGCTGGCTCTACACCGTGCTCAACAAGTTCCACGACCGCAAGCCCAGGGACGTCCAGTTCTGACATGGAGCTTTACGACAGCACAATCCGGGAGATACTGGGGCGGGTTGAGGCCAATTCGCCCCGCTCCTGGCCGTATGAGCCGGGCGGGGCCTGGCCGGACAACGGCGCGAACGAGCTGGTGCTCGGCCGCGACGCGGCCTTCGAGCTCGGCGGCGGGAACCTGCCCGCAAGCAACTGCACCTGCGTCACGACGGACGGCTCCCTCGTGCCCGAGGACAGGATAATCCTCGTCGGCCAGGACCTGGGCGCCCTTCGCGCGGACACGCCCTTCGCGCGCATAGTCCTGCTGCACGTCAACTCCATAAGCGGCGACGACCAGGAGGCCTTCCGCACGATACGCGACATGGAGTTCGTGAAGTACCACGTCTTCCCCCAGGGCTATATGATGCGCGTCTCGCCCGAGAACGGCCGGGAACAGGTGCGCGTGAGCCGCCAGGCGGTGAAGCGCGGCATAAGTTTCAGGAACATAGGCGACAGCTTTATAAGGAAGTATAAAGAGAATAAACTCATCGACCACGCCTGCGTGATATTTGTCACCGGCGGCAGGGAGCTCTGCAAGGAGCTCGCCGACACGGGCAAAAAGGTGGACGCCATCACACTCACCCTCAACCACATCATGGACGGCCTTGCGACGGACTGCTCGGTCTGCTCGTTCAAGCCGGTCTGCGACGAGATTGACGGGCTAAAGGAGCTCCACTTCAAAAAAGGCGCGAAGCCAATGAACATCTGAGACGAAACTCCCCGGCCATCCGGCCGGGGAGCTTTTTGTGACCAACGCGCGGGCTGAGGCGTTATATGGGTGAAAGGAGGGCGTAAGATGGATGCGAACACGCCGCTCGAGCGCTTCGATGAAAAATACGACGCCTATTCCGGGGCGGTCTACCGCCTGGCCATGGTCCTGGGCTCCGCGGGAGAGAGGGTATACGTCTCGCTTTACGCCCCGGAACAGGGCTGAAAATGAAACCCCAGGGGCCTTTGCCGCGACTATATAGGTGAAGCGGCCGCCGGAAGGAGTGACGCATATGGACGAGGCGCAGGCGTTAGACGCGCTGCGGAAGGGCAGCGAGGAGGCGCTGGGCTGGTTTATCGACAGGTACACGGCCTATGTCAGCACAATAGTGAACAACATGCTCCTGCCCAAGCTCGGCGCCCCGGACGCGGAGGAAGCGGTTTGCGACGTATTCCTGGCCCTGTGGCGCAGCGCCGGGCAGATCCGCCCGGGCGGCGTGCGCGCCTGGCTGGGCGGGGTGGCCCGCAACAAGGCGTGCGACGCCCTGCGCGCCCACCGCGCGCTGCTGCCGCTTGACGACGACGTCCTGGCCATACCCGCACCCGGGCCGGATGAAGAGCTGGGAGAGCGCGAGCTGCGCCGGCGCGTCCGCGCCGCCGTCGAGGCTATGCCCGAGCCCGACCGGGAGATCTTCCTGCGTCACTACTATTACTGCCAGAGCGTGGCCGAAATCGCCCTCGCGCTGGACATGAACTGCAACACGGTAAAGACCAGGCTCCGCCGCGGCCGGGAACGGCTGAAGGACGGGCTCACGAGGGGAGACGCTTAGTATGGAAGTAAAAATATCCGAACTGCTCGCTTCCGCGGGGATTGAGGAGCTGCCGAACCCCCTTGAGGCCGACGCCGACGCCGTGCGCGCGCGCGTCCTGGCAAGGCTCAAGGAGGATAAGATGCAAAATACGAACAGACGCGCGGGACGCCTTTGCCGCGTCCTGCTGATAGCAGCGGCGGCCGCCGCCCTGCTCACCGTAGCCGGCCTTGCGGCTGCAAGGGGCTTCGGGGAGCTCAGCCATGAAAAGGAGGAGGGCGCCTTCGCCGGGCGCGCCGTCGTCAGCGTGCTGCCGGCGGACTCCGCGCAGTACAAGGCCTATCAGGAGTACAAGGATTTCGCCGCAGAAGTCCGCTCCGGCCTTCCCACAGGCGCTCTCACGCAGGAGGAATTTGAGGAACTTCGCTCGGCCGAGGCGCGCATAGACGCGAAGTATATCGAGCTCGCGCGCGAGTATGGGCTCAAGCCCGCGCGGGAGGCGCGCGAGGCGCGTTCCCTCGCGGAGCTGCGCGCCGCGCTGGGGGCGGACATACTGCCGGAGGACGACCCGCGCGCCACGGTGCATTACGGCCGCTGCGACGACGCGGGGACTATAGAGTACCGGGGCGGCTTCACGCTCGCGGGCGGCGGGGTCGCGGACTATATCTTCACCTACGCCGCCAAGGGCGCGATGTCAACCGCCGAGGCCTATATCTATCTCGACGAGGTGGAGGAGTGGGAGTATACGGACGGGGACGGGCGGAAGCTGCTGCTCGGCATCGGCCCCGGCAAGAGCCTGGCCTACGCGGAACTGGAGGGCGGCTGGGCCCTCGCCGTCATCCGCGCCGGCTCCGAGGGCGAGGACAGCGAGGCCGTGCTCTCCGAATCCGAGGAAAACCGCGGCTCGCACACTGCCCTGACGCGCGAAGACCTGGAGCGCTTTGCCGGCGGCATGGGCTTAGGGGCCCTGGACGCCGTATACGCCTGACAAAACGAAACCCGCGGACGCCGAGGCGTCCGCGGGAAATTCTTTGTTTCAGCGCCTTTCGAGCCTGTACATGTCCGCGCGCCTGGCGCTCAGCAATGGCAGCTGCTCGCGGACGGAATCGGCCTCGCTCTTGAGCAGCTCGGCGAACAGTATCGTCTCACCGGCCCCGGCGCGCTCTATTACGTTGCCCCAGGGGTGGACGATTATGGAGTTGGCGTAGCTTACATATGAGCCGTGCTCGTCGCGCGCGGGGGCGCAGCCGAGGGCGTACACCTGGCTCTCTACGGCGCGGGAGCGGAACATTATCTCCCAGTGCGCCGGGCCGGTGGTCATATTGAAGCTCGCCGGGCAGAAGACGGCCCAGGCCCCGTCGAGGGCCATGATGCGCGCGAGCTCGGGGAAGCGCATGTCAAAGCAGATGCAAAGCCCGAAACGGCCGAACTCGGTGTCAAAGGTGACTATCTCGTCCCCAGGCGTGAAGGTGTCGCTCTCGCGGAAATGCTGCCCGCCCTTGACGGCTATGTCGAAGAGGTGGCTCTTGCGGCAGCGCGCGGCCTCGCGGCCCGAGCGGTCGAAGACAAAGCTCGTGTTGTAGAGCTTATCCCCCTCGCTCTCGGGTATGCTCCCGCCGATGAGCCAGACGCCGTTTTCGCGCGCGGCCCCGCTGAGCATGGTATAGGCCGGCCCCCCGGCCGGCTCCTGGGCGGCGATAAAGCTCTTGTTGCGGTACTCGCAGCAGAACATCTCCGGCAGGCAGACGAGGTCCGCGCCGTCCTTGGCGGCCTCGGCTATCTTCTCCCGCGCGTGGACAAGGTTCCGCGCCTTATCGTCGGTGCTGGCAAGCTGTATCAGCGCGACTTTCATGTACTGCGCCTCCTTTTTGATTTTATTTAACGGCCCGCGGGCCGCGGCCCATTCCGCGGCCCCGGCTTCCGCTCAAACTCATTCTCCACGGCCGTCCAGATACGCGCAGGCGGCCACTGCGGCGGCCGCGCCGTCGCCGACGGCGGTGACGGCCTGCTTCACGGCCTTGCTCCGGCAGTCGCCCGCGGCGAAGAGGCCGGGCGTGCGCGTCGCGCCTTCCTCGCCGGTCACGAACCAGCCCCCGGCGTCAGTCTCCGCCATGGCGGCGAAGGGCGCGTTGTCGCTCTCGTGGCCCACGGCGACGAAAAGGCCGTCCACGCGCAGCTCGCGCCTTTCGCCGCTCGCCGCGTCCTCGACCACTACGCCCTCGAGCTCGGCCCCGCCCAGCAGCTCCACGGCCCGGGAGTTGAGGACGAGACGCACGTTCCCGCGCGACTTCAGCGCCTCGACGTTCGCGGCCTCGGCGCGGAACTCCCCGCGCCTGTGGATTATGTAAACCTCGGAGCAGCTGTTCGAGAGCAGCAGCGCGTCCCTCACCGCGGTGTCGCCGCCGCCCACGACGGCCACGGGCCTGCCGGGGTAGAAGGCCCCGTCGCAGACGGCGCAGTAGCACACGCCGCTGCCCGCGAATTCCTCCTCGCGCGGAAGGCCCAGGCGGCGGTGCCGTGCGCCGGTGGCGAGGATGACCGCGCCGGCGGAGTAGTCGCCGTCCGAGGTGTGTACGATGAAGCCGCCGTCAACAGGGGAGAGGCCCGTGACCTCGCTCAGATCGGCCTCCGCGCCCAGCTCGAGCGCCTGGTTGAGCATCCTGTCCGAGAGCTCCGCGCCGGAGATGGACAGGAAGCCCGGGAAATTCTCCACGCGCGGCGACTGTGCGATTTGCCCGCCGAAGCCGTTCTTCTCGAGTATCAGCACGCTCTTCTCCGCCCGGCGCGCGTAAATGGCCGCCGTCAGCCCCGCCGGCCCACCGCCGGCTATGATTATGTCGTAGTGGTTGGGCATAGTTACGCTCCTTAATAATTATGTAAACTATTTTCAGTAACTTATCCGGTCGAGCCTGAACGGGTGCAGGAAGCGCCCGCGCTCGTCGAGAGTGCTGTATAGAGTTATCTCCGGGATATTTTCCATGCCGAAGCCCGTCTCGTCGGGCGTATCGTGCCATTGTATTGTAATCAGCACCCGGCTCCTGCCCTGCGCGTCGTAGGGCGAGACGTCGCAGCGCAGGCAGCCGCCGCGCCTGTACCAGTCCCGCTCGACCTTGCGCTCCCAGCCCCCGGGCTCCCAGCCCGGGTAGTCCATGATGCGCAGGCCGCGCACGAGCGGCTTCCTTATGCCCAGAGCCTCGTTCACAAAGTCTATGCTCTGTTTGCTGTTCCAGGCGACGCGGTTGTCGACGTAATAGCCCTCCATGGCGGCTCCTCCCTTCTCGCAACAGATTTACCCAGCTGCTATGGCTTATATTGACTTAATCGATTTATTTTGCTATTAGCTATTATTATCCGTGTAAACTGCGACCATTAAAAACAAAAACTGGGAGACAAAATATGTTCAGCAAGGATGCTCGCGGTCATATCCCGCACCTCGCCATGTCGACTCTTCCGTCGGGGAGGAATTCGACGCCTTCGGCCTCGAGCATGGCGCGCTGCACCCCCTCGCCGCCGAACGCAAATGCGCTTGCAAGGCGCCCGTCGGCGAAGACGACGCGGTGGCAGGGGATGACGCCCGGCTCCGGGTTGCGGTGGAGACAGAAGCCCACGCCGCGGGCGCCGCGCGCATTGCCCGCGAGCGCCGCAACCCGCCCATAGCTCATAACGCAGCCGCGCGGAATGTTCCGCACGGCTGCGTATACGTTTTTAGCGAATTCGGTCACTGGCTTATATACTGCTTTATCGCGCCCGCGCCGGCGTACTTCTCAAAGCCGTCCGCGGTGGGGACGACGAGGGTCGGGGCCTGCTTCACGCCGTAATGGCGCGCGAGGTCGGCGTTCTCCTCGGCGTTGAGCTTCTCGTAGGCGAAGCCCTGCCTGTCGAGCAGCGTGACGGCCAGGCGGCAGTTCGGGCAGGTCGGCGTGGTGAAGAGCAGCGCCCCGGCGCCCGCTGCGCCCGCGGCCGGCGCTTCGCCGGCGCGCTCATCGGGCTCGGGCTCCACGCCGCAGCCGCACTCCGCGGGATGCTTCGCGGGGTCGAGGTGGCTGTGGCCGATGTCGTAGGTCTTGCGGTCCTTGTACGCCTGGGTCTTGCCGGCGTTCCAGTTCTGAACGGGGCGGTAGTAGCCGGTGATGCGGGAGTAGACCTCCGCGCTCTCGCCGCACTTGGGGCAGGTGAACTGCTCGCCGGAGAGGTAGCCGTCGTTCTTGCAGACGGAATAGGTCGGGCTGAGCGTGTAGTAGGGGAGCTTGTAGTTCTCGGCTATCTTGCGCACGAGGGAAGCGGCGGCCTGCCAGTCGGGGAGCTTCTCGCCGAGGAAGGCGTGGAAGACGGTGCCGGAGGTGTACAGGGTCTGGAGCTCGTCTTGGATATCGAGGGCGGCGAAGATGTCCTCAGTGTAGCCCACGGGCAGGTGGGAGCTGTTGGTGTAGTAAGGCGTGCCGCCGGGTTCCGCGGCGGTGATTATGTCGGGATAGCGCTCCACGTCGTGCTTGGCGAGGCGGTAGCAGGTGCTCTCGGCCGGGGTGGCCTCGAGGTTGTAGAGGTCGCCGTACTGCTCCTGATAGTCGGAGAGGCGGCTGAGCATGTGCTTGAGGGTGCGCTTGGTGAACTCCTGGCAGCTCTCGTGCGTCATGTCCTCGCGGACCCATTTGGCGTTCAGGCCGGCCTCGTTCATGCCGACAAGGCCGATCGTGGAGAAGTGGTTGTCGAAGGTGCCGAGGTAACGGCGGGTGTAGGGGTACAGGCCCTCGTTCATCAGCTTGGTTATGACGTCGCGCTTGACCTTGAGGCTGCGCGCGGCTATGTCCATGAGCCTGTCGAGCCGGCGCAGGAAGTCCTCCTCGTCCTTGGCGAGATAGGCGAGGCGGGGCATGTTCAGCGTCACGACGCCGATGGAGCCGGTGCTCTCGCCGGAGCCGAAGTAGCCGCCGCCCTTGCGGCGCAGCTCCCTCAGGTCGAGCCTCAGGCGGCAGCACATGCTGCGCACGTCGCTGGGCTCCATATCGGAGTTGATATAGTTGGAGAAATAGGGGGTGCCGTACTTCGCGGTCATCTCAAAGAGGAGCTTGTTGTTCTCCGTGGGCGACCAGTCGAAGTCCTTCGTGATGGAATAGGTCGGTATCGGGTACTGGAAGCCGCGGCCGTTGGCGTCGCCTTCAATCATTATGTCGATGAAGGCCTTGTTCACCATGTCCATTTCCTTCTTGCAGTCGCCGTAGGTGAAGTCCTGCTCCTTGCCGCCGACGATCGCGGGCAGGTCCTTGAGGTCGGCCGGCACGGTCCAGTCTAGGGTGATATTGCTGAAGGGGGCCTGCGTGCCCCAGCGCGAGGGGGTGTTCACGCCGTAGACAAAGCTCTGGATGCACTGCTTGACCTCCTTGTAGTCCAGGTTGTCCACCTTGACGAAGGGGGCGAGGTAGGTGTCGAAGCTGGAGAAGGCCTGCGCGCCGGCCCACTCGTTCTGCATGATGCCGAGGAAATTGACCATCTGGTTGCAGAGCGTGGAGAGATGGCTCGCCGGGGAGGAGGTGATCTTCCCGGGGATGCCGCCGAGGCCCTCCTGTATGAGCTGCTTGAGGCTCCAGCCGGCGCAGTAGCCGGTCAGCATGGAGAGGTCGTGCAGGTGGAGGTCGCAGTTCTTGTGCGCGTTGGCTATCTCGTCGTCGTATATCTCGCTCAGCCAGTAGTTGGCGGTTATCGCGCCGGAGTTGGAGAGGATGAGGCCGCCGACGGAGTAGTTGACGGTGCTGTTCTCCTTGACGCGCCAGTCGCTCAGGTCGAGGTAGCTGTCCACGACGTTCTTGTAATCGAGGTAGGTGTTCTTCATGTTGCGCAGCTTCTCGCGCTGGCGGCGGTAGAGGATGTAGGCCTTGGCGACATGCTCGTAGCCCGCGCGGGAGAGGACGGCCTCGACGCTGTCCTGGATGTCCTCGACCGTGACGGCCCCGTCGGCTATCTTGCTCTGGAAATCGGCGGTGACCTTGAGCGCGAGGAAGTCTATGACGGAGTCGTTGTACTCCGTGCCCGTGGCCTCGAAGGCCTTCTTTATCGCGGCGCTGATTTTGCCGATATTGAAATCGACGAGATCTCCGTCTCTCTTTTTAACCCTGTACATTAGTTTTGCCCTCCTATGTCAAACGGTGTGTTTAATCCCTTTTATTATATCCCGCGGATTTTTACGCCCGGCACCTTCGGCCTGACGATATCCGCGAAGCGGGCCATCTCGGCTTCGGTGAAAGCGCCCAGGCCCTGCCCGGCGATGAGGTCGCCGGAATCCTTGAATTCCTGGATGTAGTACTCCTTCGCCCCGGCTATCCAGTCCGCTATGCCTTCGAAGTCGGAGGGCGTATGCAGGCCCCTGACCGCCGTTGTGCGGAACTCATAGTCCACGCCGCAGCCCATCAGGTACTCCGCGCTCTCGCGCACGGGCGCGAGGTCGAAGCCTTCAAGCCCCACGAGCTTTGGATAGTTTTCCGGCGCGGCCTTTATGTCCATGGCCACGCGGTCGGCAAGCCCGGCCTCGACAATTTCGCGCAGGCGCAGCGGGAAGGTTCCGTTGGTGTCGAGCTTCACGGCGTAGCCCAGGGCCTTTATCTCGGCGAGCAGGCCGTCGAGCTCGCGGTGGAGCAGCGGCTCGCCGCCCGTGACGGCCACGCCGTCGAGCACGCCCCGCCGCTTCCTGAGGAAGGCGAGGACTTCCTCCGCCTCCATGGAATCCCTGGCCCTGCCCGGCAGCGCCAGCGAGGCGTTGTGGCAGAAGGGGCAGCGGAGGTCGCAGCCGGCGGTGAACACGGTGCAGGCCACCCGGCCCGGGTAGTCGAGCAGGGTCAACTTTTGCATTCCGGCTATAAACAAACTCCTTACCTCCAGTAATTGCGCTTTTCCGGCGGCTCCGGCGCCGGGGCGCCGACAAAACGGCGCAAATAGCCGCCCGCGGATGACCAGATATGTTGTGGTCCCCGGAGCGTCCGTATCACAATATATAGTGTTTGCACCCCGATGTCAATAGGCAAAGACCACAAAATACAGATTGGAACTTTTCGTTACGGAAATGTAAAGCCTTCGTTTCCGCGGCGTTACTCCAGTATACCACGCGCCCGGGCGCAAAAAAAGCGCTTGCAATTTTTGCGGGTTTCGGCGAGAATAAAAACAAGCGGCGCGGCCGCGGCAAAACGGGGTGATATTTTGAAGGGACTTGAACTGTGCAGGCTCTATTATGACGAGATAGGCGCGCCGGCGCTGAAGGCCGCGTTCCCGGACGCGATGTCGCGCGCCGCCGCGGGCCTTTCCGGCCAGGGCAGCGACTGCCTGGGCCTGGACGACGGCATATCGCAGGACCACGACTTCGGGCCCGGCTTCCTGGTCTGGCTGACGGACGCGGATTTCGAGCGGTATGGGGCGCAGATGCAGCGGCTGTACGACTCCCTCCCGCGCAGCTTCCGCGGGTACGAGCGGCGGCCGACGCGCACGGGCGCGCAGCGCGTGGGCATAATGCGCACGGCGGGCTTCTTCAACTATTATATCGGCTGCACGGCGCCTGAGAGCCTTATGAAGTGGCTGCGCATACAGGAGCACTTCCTTGCGACATGCACCTCCGGCGAGGTGTTTGAGGACAATCTCGGCGAGTTCACGGCGATAAGGGACGCGCTTTTGCCCTGCTATCCCGAGGACGTGAGGCTCAAGAAGCTCGCGGCCAGGGCGGCCTCCATGGCGCAGTCCGGGCAGTACAACTATTTCCGGCTGATGCGCCGCGGGGACGTCTTCGGCGCCCGCCTGGCCCTGGGCGAATTCCTGAACGCCGCGCTCTCGATGATGTACCTGCTGAACTTCCGCTACGAGCCGTTTTACAAGTGGCAGTTCGCCGCGGCCGGGGGGCTCGTCGCCATGGCGGAGGCCCTGCCGTACCTGAAGGACATAGCCGCCGGGAGCACCCGCCGCGACGAGGCGGGCATAAGCAGGGATATTGAGGCCGCCTGCGCCATAGCCGTGAAGGAGCTCCGGCTCCAGGGCCTCACGGAGGCGGAGGGCGATTACTTGGAGCCGCACGCCTATTCAATCATGGAGCACATAAAGGACGAAACAATAAGGAATCTGCACGTTATGGAGGGTTGATCTATGGACAAAAGATATGAAAAGCTGCTCGAGAGCCGGGACTATGTACGCTCCCGCACGGACTTCAGGCCCAAGGTCGCGCTCGTGCTGGGCAGCGGCCTGGGCGGCTTCGCCAGCGAGCTCGAGGTGGCCTGTGAGGTGCCGTACTCGGACATCCCCGGCTTCCCCGTCTCCACCGTGCCCGGCCACGCGGGCAAGTTCATTTTCGGTACGCTTGAGGGCGTGCCCGTCGTGTGCATGCAGGGCCGGGTGCATTTCTACGAGGGCTACGACATCTCCGATGTCGTGCTGCCCGCCCGGCTCATGCGCCTGCTCGGCGCGGAGATACTCTTCCTCACGAACGCCTCCGGCGGCGTGAACAAGGGCTTCGACGCGGGCGACCTAATGCTTATAGTAGACCACAACCTCATGTTCTTCCCGCGCAACCCGCTTATCGGCGCGAACATAGACGAGCTCGGCACACGCTTCCCGGACATGTCCCACGTCTACGACCCGGAGCTCTGCGATATTATACGCGAGACGGCGCGCGGGTACGGCATGGACCTGCGCGAGGGCGTCTACTGCCAGCTCACCGGCCCGAGCTTCGAGACCCCGGCCGAGATACGCGCGCTGGGCGCGCTGGGCGTGGACGCCGTGGGCATGTCCACCGCCGTCGAGGCCGTGGCCGCCAACCACTGCGGCCTGCGCGTCTGCGGCGTGAGCTGCGTCGCCAACAAGGCCGCGGGCCTCTCGCCCACGCCGCTCACGCACGAGGAGGTGCAGGAGGCCGCGAACAAGGCGGCTGTCAAGTTCACCGCCCTCGTGAAGGGCTCCATCGCCAGGATGAAGTAAAAATCCCAGGATACGCGCCCCGCCGGAGCTTTCCGGCGGGGCTTTCGCGCAGGTATGAAACTTTTCCGGCCCAGGGCGCGTTATAATGTGTGAAGCGGCCGCAAAAAGGGAAGGGAGGCGAGGCTATGGACGAGCGCGAAGCGCTCTCGGCGCTCAGGGCTGGGGACGAGGCCGCCCTGGCCTGGTTTATGGAGCGCTACGCCGGGTACGCCGCGGCGATCATAAACCGCATACTGCTCCCGCGCCTTACGCCATCCGACGCGGAGGAGGCGCTCGCGGACGTCTTCGTCTCGCTCTGGAAAAACGCCGCGAAGGTGCCCGAGGGCTCAGTGAGGCCGTATATATCGGCGATGGCGCGCAACCGGGCGGTGAGCGCCCTGCGCCGCAGCCGCGCCGAGCTGCCGCTCGAGGCCGAGCGCGTAATTGAGGTAGCGCGGCCCTCGCCCGAGCAGGAGCTCACGGAGCAGGAGGCCCGCGAGGCCGCGCGGCGGGCCGTGCTGGGCCTGCCGGAGCCCGACCGGGAGATCTTCCTGCGCCGGTATTACCGCTTCCAGAGCCTGGCGGACATCGCCCTCGCGCTGGATATGAACGTGAACACAGTAAAAACCCGCCTGCGCCGGGGCCGCGAAAAGCTCCGCGCCGCGCTGGAAAGTGAGGGAGAAGCGTGAAATACGATATAAGCGACCTGCTCTACGGCCTCGACCTGGCCGGGGGCGGGGATGAAGTTGACATAACTAGACTGCGCGCGAGGGTGGAGGCGAAGCTCAAGGCGGAACAGGCGAAGCCGGACGGGAGGCCGAAAAGGCGCAGGCTAGCCCGGACGGCGGTTATCGCCGCCGCCTGCGCCGCCGCGCTGGGGGTGACGGCCATAGCCTCGGCGCTGGGAGGCTTCGGCTGGCTGCGCGAGACGGTGGACCCGGAGTACATTGGGCTTGTGGAGCCGGTCGAGCGGAGCGCCGCCTGCAACGGCATAAAAATGACCGTCATAGCCGCGCAGGAGTACGGCGATATGGGCGTGTACTACGTCTCGCTTCAGGACACGGAGGGCCTGGGCCGCGTGAATGAGAGCGCCGTGCCCTTCTGGTTCGACAAGTCCGGCCCGCGCTCCGAGGAGCTCGTCTACTACGACGCCGAAACCCAGACGGCCGTCTACGAACGGCGCATAGACATACAGCGCGGCGGATTTGAGCAGGCGGATTACCTGGCCCTTGAAGCGCTCTGCTACAGCACGGTGGAGCTGGGCGATATGCGCGTCGGGGCCGATTTAGCCTCCGCCTTTGTAAACGGCGAGAGCGTGGGCGAGCCGTATGCCGATACCGGCGGCAGGGTGCCGGAGCCGGGGCTCACGCGCGGGCGCGCCGCGGACATACCGGGCTCCGGCGGGGCCTATGTCTCGGCCTTCGGTTCCAACTGCGGCTTCTTCGCCGTGCAGGTGTGCTGGCCGGATTCGGAGAGGTACTATAGCATACTGCCCTACCTCCTGACGGAGGACGGGGAGCGCATAGACATGCGCTTCCAGCTGTATACGGTAGAGCCGCAGGGCGACGGCTACAGCCTGAGCGAGTTTATGTTCGACGCGGACGCGGAAACGCTCTCGCGCTGCGAGCTGCATTTCGAGGGCTATTACTCGGAGCTGGTCAAGGGCGGCTGGCGGGTGGACCTGGAGCTCGGGGACGCGCCGGAGCTAAAGCGCCTGACCGCGGAGCTCGGCGGCGCTGGGGAGGTGGAAATTATTGTGAGCCCTCTCGGCGTCTCCATGCGGGGGCGGTACGGCGCCCTGCGCGACGCCCTGGAGGACGAGGAGCTTTCGCTCGAGGCCGGGGACGGCAGGATCGAGCTAGGCGCCGCCGCCACGGGCATCAGCGACGGCGTCAGCGCCGACCAGCTCTTCTGGCACGCGCCCGAAACCATAGACCCTAACGCCGTAAGCGCCCTGACGGTGGCCGGGGAACGCATAGAGCTCTGACCAAAAGCGCCGGCTTCACACGAAGCCGGCGCCCTCAGCCTGTCTAAAAAGGCCCCGACGGGCCTTTTTAGACAGCGCTGTCCCCGGCCTTCGGCCGATGGACCCGGCGCTTCGCTGCGCGCAAAGGAATCCGCCGGCCGGACCGGCGGTTCATCAGGCTGGCAGCCCGGACAGGGCGCAGAAAAGCCGCCCGGAAAACCGGGCGGCTTCTCTTATGGAATGAGGACAAAATGAAAAAGATGAAACTGTCTCTTGCGATTATTAATATACCCTGCATTTGTTACACGAAAAACAGAGCAAATATTACACAAATGTTAAGCGGAAGATTTTTTGAGGCAAAATGTGTTTAAGAGCGCGGTTTTGTAACCAATTAGACACATTTCAGGCCCTGAGGACGCGCGCGAGCTCCGCCACGTCCTCGAGGACGTAGTCCGGCTTCGTCGCGCTTCCCGCCAGGATTTCCGGGGTGGTCTCGCCGCTCATGACCAGGACGCTGACGGCCCCGGCGTTGACCGCGACGGCTATGTCCGTGTAGAGCCGGTCGCCGACGCAGCAGATTTTTTCGTTGGGCACGCCCGTCATTTCTGAAATTATGTCAACCATGGCGCGGTTCGGCTTGCCAATGTAGTGGGGTTCCACGCCGCTGGAGGCCGTGAGCAGGGCGCAGATGCTGCCGCAGTCGGGGAGGACCTCGCCGGCGGGCATGGGGCAGACCCAGTCGGGGTTGGCGGCGACGAAGGCCGCGCCGCGGCGCAGGAAGTGGACGGCGCGGTCGAGCTTGCGGTATGTGAGCGTGGTGTCGAAGCCGGCGCAGACGACGCTCACGTCCTCGCTGTCCGCAAGCTCCACGCCGTAGCGCCCGAGCTCGGCCTCAAAGGCGGGGGTGCCGAGGCAGAAGACCTTCTCGCCGGCGTGGCGGGTGCTGAGGTACATGCCCGTGGCCATGCCGGAGGTGAAGACGTTCTCGCGCCCGCAGGGGAAGCCCAGTCCGCGCAGCCGGGTTATATAGTCCTCGCCGGCGCGGGAGGAGTTGTTCGTGAGGTAGATGTACCGCCGGCCCGTCGCGGACAGGGCGCCGATGAAGTCCACGGCCCCCGCGAACACCTCGTCGCCTAGGTAGAGGGTGCCGTCCATGTCGAGCAGGAAGAGGGTGCAGGCCCTCAGCTTTTCGTAGTCCAAGTTCATTCCTCCATTACGTCGCCGGGCAGGAGGGTCATCAGCTCGTCCCGGCTGGGGTTTTCAAGCGCGCTCAGGCGGTCGGCCTGGCGCGACACTGCGTCTTCGAATATATTCCTCACGGCGCGGCCGTTGCCGAAGCGCTCGCCCCGCGCAGAGTAGAGCGCCTCAAAGCGCGCCGAGAGCGCGGCCCCGGCCTCGGGGGAGAGGACGTAGCCGTGCTTATCGCACTGAAGGCGGAAAATGCCCATCAGCTCGCCGGGCGTGTAGTCAGGGAAGTGGATGTATTTATTGAAGCGCGACTCGAGACCGGGGTTGGAGCGGATAAATCTCTCCATGGGCCCGGAATAGCCAGCGGCTATCACCACCAGCTCGTCCCGGTGGTCCTCCATGGCCTTGAGCAGCGTCTCCACGGCCTCCCGGCCGAAGTCGTTCTCCCCGCCGGAGGCGAGGGAGTAGGCCTCGTCGATGAACAGCACGCCGCCCAGGGCGGAGCTGACGGCCTGCGCGGTTTTCACCGCCGTCTGCCCGACGTAGCCCGCCACAAGGCCGGAGCGGTCGACCTCCACCAGCTGCCCGGTCTTCAGCGCGCCGACCGCGGCGAAGAGCCCGCCGAGCAGGCGCGCCACCGTGGTCTTGCCTGTGCCGGGGTTGCCGGTGAAGACCATGTGCAGGCTTATGTCCGGGGAGGGGAGCCCGGCCTCCTTGCGCATCTTGCGCACCTTCATGAGGTTTACAAGGCTTTTTACCTCCTCCTTGACCTCATCAAGGCCGATAAGGCCGTCCAGCTCCGCCATGAGCTCTTCAAGCGTGGGCCGCGGCGCGTTTCCCGGCCCTGGAGCCCCGGCCCCGGGAGAGGAGGCCTGCGCGCCCGCGTCCGGAGCGCCGGCCCGGCCGCGGGGGGCCTCGCCGGAGAAGGGCGGCTGCCGCGCGGTGACATATTCCGCCGGGTCGAGCGGGCGCTTGCCGGGCTTCACGCCGGCGCTGTCGCACACGGCTTCGAGCCTCGCCTGCACGTCGGCGATGTACGCGGCCTCGGCGGGGCTTATTTCCCCGTCCGCGGCGGCCAGCGAGAGCAGGATGTTCGTGACCATGCGCACGAAGACTCGGGAATTGTCCCGCCCCGCGCCGGCGTCCCGCTCCGCAAGCGACCAGAAAAACATGGGCGGCAGCGGAGCGTCCGCCGAGCAGACCCTGCCCGTGAGCTCCCAGAGCAGGGTCCCGGGAGATTCGCGCCCGCGCGAATAGAGGGCGTTGTAGGCATCTACCTCGCTCTGCGTCACGGCGGGGCTCCCCCGCCAGAGGCCGAGGGCCGCGGAGCGCATGAAGCGGTCCAGCTCGCCCGCGCACGCGCGCCCGGCGGCGCGGTAAAAGGCCTCGGTATTAGCTTCGTATTCGCGGTGGAGTTCATCCGCCGGCTTTGTCCAGACAGAGGGCATACCCGCGCCTCCCCAATAATAGTCCGAAGCCATTATAAATGAAAATCCACCCGCGCGCAAGCAATGTTAATAAAGCCGCGGGCGCTTGAATTCTATTTATAATGTGCTATAATATATTTTCAGCCCGCCGGGCTTTAACGTATCACAGTATATTTTTATATTGGAGGCTTATAGATGTCCAAGAAGCAGTTCAAGGCCGAGAGCAAGAGGCTGCTCGACCTCATGATCAATTCAATCTACACCCACAAGGAGATCTTCCTGCGCGAGATTATCTCCAACGCCTCGGACGCCATCGACAAGCTGGCCTACAGGGCGCTTACTGACGACCAGGTGGGCATGGGCCGCGAGGATTTCCGCATCCTGATAAGCGCCGACAAGGAGGCCGGCACGCTCACCGTCAGCGACAACGGCATAGGCATGACGGCGGAGGAGCTCGAGCAGAACCTCGGCGTGATAGCGAAGAGCGGCTCCATGGCCTTCAAGGCCGAACACGGCGGAGACGGCAAGGCCGCGGACACCGACATAATCGGCCAGTTCGGCGTCGGCTTCTACAGCGCGTTCATGGTGAGCGACAAGGTCACCGTCATCTCCCGCGCCTACGGCGAGGAAATTGCCCACAGGTGGGAGAGCTCGGGCGCTGACGGCTACACGATAACCGAGTGCGAGAAGGAGAGCGCCGGCACCGAGGTAATAATGCACATGAAGCCGGACGACGACAACGAGCGCTACTCCGAATACCTCATGCCCTGGAAGATAATGCGCCTCGTCAAGAAGTATTCCGACTATATCCGCTGGCCGATACAGATGGACGTGGAGCACCCCGAGGCCAGGGAGACCGGCGAGAAGAACGAGGACGGCTCGCCCAAGTACGAGACGGTTACCAGCACCGTCCGGGAGACAATCAACTCCCAGGTGCCCATCTGGCAGCGCTCCAAGAGCGAAGTTACGGACGAAGACTGCATGAACTTCTACAAGGAGCACTTCCACGACAACACCGACCCCGCCGCCGTCATACGCATCAACGCCGAGGGCCAGGTGAGCTACAAGGCCCTGCTCTTTATCCCGGGCAGGCAGTTCCTCGACTACCTCACCAGCAGCTACGAGCCCGGCCCCGAGCTCTACAGCTCCGGCGTCATGATAATGGAGCACTGCACCGACCTGCTGGCCGAGAGCTTCTATTTTGTGCGCGGCGTGGTGGACTCCCCCGACCTGAGCCTCAATATATCCCGCGAGATGCTCCAGCACGACCGCCAGCTCAAGCTCATTGCCCAGAACATCAATAAGCGCGTCAAGAACGAGCTTTTGAAGATGCTCGCAAACGACCGGCCCAAGTACGAGGAGTTCTACAACAACTACGGCCGACAGCTCCGCTACGGCGCGGTGGCCAACTACGGCCAGGACATAGAGAGCCTGCGCGAGCTGCTGCTCTACAATATCGACGCGGACAAGACCATGACGCTCAAGGAGTACGCCGGGAACATGCCCTCCGAGCAGTCCGTCATATACTACGCCGTGGGCGAGAGCGTGGCCAAGATACTGCGCCTGCCCCAGGCCGAGCTCGTGCGCAGCAAGGGCTACGAGCTGCTGTGCATGACGGACGAGGTGGACGAGTATATAGTCGAGCAGCTCCGCGAGCAGGACGGCAAAAAATTCTGCAATATCGTGACCGACGACCTCGGGCTTCAGACCGACGAGGAGAAGAAGGAGCTCGAGGCCAGGGAGGCCGAGGCCAAGGAGACGCTCGACTTCGTCAAGGAGGCGCTTGGCGACAAGGTCGCCGTCGTGCGCCTTTCCAGCAAGCTGGTAAGCGCGCCGGCCTGCCTCACCACCGAGGGCAGCGTGACGCTCGAGATGGAGCGATATTTCCGCAAGCTCCCGCCCACGGGCATGGAGCCGCCCAAGGCCAGGCGCGTGCTCGAGCTCAACGCCGACTCCCACGCCTTCGCCGCCCTGGCGGAGGCCGTCAAGGGCGACGCGGAGCGCGCGAGGAAGCTGGCCGATATCCTGCACTGCCAGGCCCTGCTTATAGCGGGCGAGGAGCTTGACGACCCCGCCGGCTACGCCGAAGAGGTCTGCAGCCTGTTCTGAGCGGGCCGCGCCCGTGGGATAAACCGGGCCGGGGCCAATACCCGGCCCGGTACCCTGGCCCGCGCCGCCGGTATGGGGCGGACGCCGCACATGGAGGTTTCTTATGGACAAAACCCTTGGCATATACATCCACATACCCTTCTGCGCCTCAAAGTGCGGCTATTGCGACTTCTACTCGCTGGCCGGCTGCGACAGGCTGATGCCCAAGTACCAGGACGCGCTGGTGGAGCATATACGCGAGAGCTACCCTGCCTTCAAGGGCAGGTACATAGACACGGTGTATATAGGCGGCGGGACGCCGAGCTATTACGGCGCCGACAGGCTGATCGAGCTCTGGGAGGAGCTCAAGGGCTCGGGCAGCGTGCTGAAGGACTGCGAGCTCACGCTCGAGGCCAACCCGGACAGCGCCGTGTACAAGGAGCTTCTAAAGCTCCGCCGCGCTGGCTTCAACCGGCTCTCCATGGGCGTGCAGAGCGCGAACAACGACATATTGAAGCTGATCGGCCGCCGCCACAACTGGAAACAGTGCGGGCTCGCCATGAACGCGGCGCGCGAGGCGGGCTTCGACAACGTGAGCTGCGACCTCATCTACGGCCTGCCGAGCCAGACGAAGGCCGACTGGGCGGATACGCTCATGCGCGTCATAGAGCTCCGGCCCGAGCACATAAGCTGCTACGGGCTCACGCTGGAGCCCGGCACGCCTATGTATGAGAAGTACAACAATTCGCAGATACTGCCGTCCGACGACGAACAGGCGGACATGTACCTCTACGCCGTCGAGACGCTGGAGCACTACGGCTACAAGCAGTACGAGATATCCAATTTCGCGGTGCCGGGCTACGAGAGCCGGCACAATATGCGCTATTGGCGGCTTTCCGACTACCTGGGCTTCGGCGCCGGGGCGCACTCCTGTATGGACGGGGCGCGCTTTTCCTATGTGCGCGACGCGGACAGGTACATAGTAGGCGTGCTGCGCGACGAGGACATAGTCGACGAATATTCCACGGTGTCCAGCGTCGAGCGGGGCAGCGAGTATATCATGCTCGGTATGCGCACGGCCCTGGGCATAGAGGCGCAGGAGTACACGGAGCACTACCGCGCGGATTTCACGCCCATAGAGAAGACGCTGGAGGTCTTCGCCGGGAAGGGCTGGGCCCGCTGCGACGAAGGGCGCTGGCATTTCACGCCCCAGGGCTTCCTGCTTTCAAACCTGCTTATCGGCGCGCTCCTCGAGGCGCAGAGCGGCTCGCGCGTGGAGATAAACCCCTGGATGAAGCCGGCCTTCGACGCCGAAGAGAAGACCGTCCTGCCGCCGGACGACGAGGAGCTTTTCCTCGAACGCTACGGCCGGGGCTGAAACAAAAAGGCCCTTATAAACGTCGTTTATGTGACCGGCGGCGCCGGCACACAGACAAAGATGAGGACAAATAAATGAAACTATTTGGCAACGATTCGCGCCGCGGCGCCGGCGCGGAGCGCCGGAGCGTGAGCCGCGACACCGAGGATTTCGCGCCGGTCAGCGCCGCAAAGGCCGAAAAGGCCCGCGAGGGCGCCAGGAAGAGCGCCGAAAAGGCCCGCGAGGGCGCGTATAAGGAGTACGGGGCCGGCGGAGGGCAGCGCATGACCTACGCCGAGGCCAAGAGCGCCGCGAAGGCGCACAAGCGCGGCTCTGCCGCGCCGCAAAAGGGAGCGGAGCCCCCTGCCCGGGAAAAGGAGCCCGGGCGCATGGGCGCCGGCAAGAAGGCCGCCATAATAATCTGCTCCGTGCTGGCCGCGCTGCTGGCCGGGACGGCGGGCTTCGCCCTCTACGTCTCGCGCAGCGGCGTCATATACCCGAACGTCAGCCTCTCCGGCGTCGGCCTGGGCGGCCTGACCGTCACCGAGGCCGCCTATGAGCTGGAAACCTCGGGCTGGACGAACGAGGACGAGTCCGTCACCGTGCTCCTGCCCATGGAACACAGCCTGACTGTAACGGCTAGCGAGGCGGGGGCCTCCGTAACGGCCGAGCAGGCCGCGCGCACGGCCTACGACTATTGCCACGAGGGCAATATGTTCTCCTGCCTCGCCCGCTACATAGGCTGCCTGGTCTCCGGCGGGAGCGTGAACGTCGAGATAGACGTGGACGAGGCCGCCGTTGAAAAGCTGGTCGGGGAGGCTGCGCGTTCCCTGCTTGAGGACTACGACGCTTCGGCCATGAGCTTCGACGAGGAGGAGGCCGTGCTGCGCGTCGTAAAGGGCACGCGCAGCGGCATGACGGTAGACACCGGGCTTGTCACGCAGATGGTCTGCGAGGCCCTCGCCGCGCGCGATTACGGCGAGATAAGCTACGAGCCCGCCGCCGGTTCCGGCGAGTTCAATGTGGAGGACCTGCACGAGGCCGTGTACCGTGAGGCCGTCAGCGCCGGCTGGGACAGCGAGAAGGAGGAGGTCACGGAGTCGGTCACGGGCGTGGACTTCGACACCGCCGAGGCCAGGAGGCTCTGGGACGCCGCCGCGACCGGCGATATTGTGGAGATACCCTGCGAGATAACTGAGCCGGAATACACCACCGAGCAGTACTCCGAGCTGCTTTTCGCCGACCAGCTGGGCGACCCCGTCACGACCAGCCTCTCCGGCAGCACGGCCAACCGGATCACGAACGTGGATTTGGCGGCCAAGGCCATAGACGGGATAATCCTCTCCCCGGGCGAGCAGTTCGACTATAACTCCGCCCTGGGCCAGCGCACTGAGGCGCGCGGCTACAAGGCGGCCGGGGCCTACTCCGGCGGCCAGGTGGTGCAGGAGGTCGGCGGCGGCATCTGCCAGGTCAGCAGCGCCCTGTACTACGCGGCCCTGCTTGCGAATTTGCAGATAGACGTGCGCAGCTGCCACTACTTCCCCGTGGCCTACCTGCCCGCGGGCCTGGACGCCACCGTGAGCTGGGGCGGGCCGGAGTTCCGCTTCACGAACAACCGGGACTTCCCAGTGAAGATAACGGCGAGCGTGGACCGCGGCTCCAACACCGTCACCGTGAACATACTGGGCACCAACCTGGACGGGGGCTACGTCGTCATGGAGCACGCCGTAACAGGCTACGTCTACGGCAACAGCGAGTACCCCACCGTCGCAACCGGCTACAGGGCGCAGACCCACCGCTGCGTCTACGACGCCGGGGGCAACCTCATAAGCCGCACGCTCGAGGCCAACAGCGAGTACCACTACCATGAGGAGAACATAGTCTACCCTTCGCCCTCGCCCAGCCCGCCGCCGGAGGAGGACGGGGAGAACTATTATTTCGCCGCCTGACAGCAGGTCAAGAGTCCCCGCCCGGCAGGGCGGGGATTTTGCTTCTGTTTTTCTTGACGCCCGGACACGTTTGTTATAAGATATTATAGTTCATGGAAGAGCGCAATCAGCCCCCAGGGGCGTTTGACACGGAGGTATCGCAATGAGCGAAAAAGGCAAGTTCTATATCACCACACCCATATACTACCCGTCCGACAAGCTGCATATAGGCCACACCTACTGCACGGTTGCGACGGACACCATAGCGCGCTACAAGCGCATGTGCGGCTATGACGTCATGTTCCTCACCGGCACGGACGAGCACGGCCAGAAGATAGAGGAGAAGGCCAAGGAGGCCGGCTGCACGCCCCAGGAGTTCGTCGACCGCATCGTCGAAGGCCCCGGCGGCATACTCGACCTCTGGAAGCTGATGAACATCTCCAACGACCGCTTCATCCGCACCACCGACGGCTACCACGTCAAGGCCGTGCAGCGCATCTTCAAGAAGATGTACGATAACGGCGACATCTACAAGGGCAAGTATTCCGGCATGTACTGCACGCCCTGCGAGAGCTTCTGGACCGAGAGCCAGCTCGTGGACGGCAAGTGCCCCGACTGCGGCAGGCCCGTAAAGTACGCCGAGGAGGAGGCCTACTTCTTCAAGCTCAGCAAGTACGCCGGGCCCGTGCGCGAGCTGCTGCTCTCCGGCGATTTCCTCGAGCCCGCCAGCCGCGTCAACGAGATGATTAAGAACTTCATCGACCCCGGCCTGGAGGACCTCTGCGTCAGCCGCACCAGCTTCAAGTGGGGCATACCCGTCGATTTTGACCCGGGCCACGTCGTCTACGTCTGGGTCGACGCCCTCTTCAACTACATGACCGCCCTCGGCTATATGAACGAGGAGCGCGACGGCCTGGACAAGTACTGGCCCGCCGACGTGCACATGGTGGGCAAGGAGATAGTCCGCTTCCACTCCATAATCTGGCCCGCCATGCTCATGAGCGTGGGCGCGCCGCTGCCCCACAAGGTCTTCGGCCACGGCTGGCTGCTGCTAGGCGGCGGCAAGATGTCGAAGTCCAAGGGCAACGTCGTAGACCCCTACATCCTCGCCGGCCGCTTCGGCGTGGACGCTTTGCGGTACTTCCTCATGCGCGAGTTCCAGCTCGGCTCCGACGGCAACTTCTCCAACGAGCTGCTGATGAGCCGCATAAACTCCGACCTCGCCAACGACTACGGCAACCTCCTGAGCCGCACCGTAGCCATGGTCATCAAGTACTTCGGCGGCTCCCTGCCCGCGGAGCGCGAGAGCGAGGACATAGACTGCGAGCTCAACGCCATGGCCGGCCAGCTGCGCGCAAAGTACGAGCAGCTCATGGACTCCTTCCACACCCAGGACGCGCTGGAGGAGGTCTTCAAGGTCGTCTCCCGCGCGAACAAGTATATCGACGAGACGGCCCCCTGGGTCCTTGCCAAGGACGAGGCGAAGCGCGGCCGCCTTGCGTCCGTGATGTACAACATCCTCGAGGCCCTGCGCATCTGCACCCAGCTCCTGACCCCCTTTATGCCTGAGAGCTGCGCCAAGGCCGCGGACCAGATCGGCGTGCCCGCGGAAAACCGCACCTGGGAGGCCGCCGGAAAGTGGGGCGTCCTGCCCGCCAACGTCACCGTCACGAAGGGAGAGACCCTCTTCCCGCGCATAGATATGGACAAGGAGCTCGCCGAGCTCGAGAAGCTCGAGGAGGAGGCCCGCAGGGAGGCACTGCCCGCCGTTGAGGTGGAGCCCCAGCTCGCCGGGCACGTCGATTTCGACACCTTCTGCAAGAGCGACTTCCGCGTCGTCAAGGTGAAGAGCTGCGAGGCCGTGAAGAAGTCCGACAAGCTCCTCAAATTCATCCTCGACGACGGCACGGGCGCCGACCGCCAGATCCTCTCCGGCATACACAAGTGGTACAAGCCCGAGGACCTCGTGGGCAAGACCCTCGTCGCCATCGTGAACCTGCCCCCGCGCAAGATGATGGGCCAGGAGTCTAACGGTATGCTCATCTCCGCCGTCCACAAGGAAAAGGGCGAGGAGGTCGTGAGCCTGCTGATACTCGACGACAAGATACCCGCCGGGGCGAAGCTCTGCTAAACCTGAGAGGCCGCCCACGCCTGCGCCCCCGGCGCGGCGTGGGCGGCCTTAAAATGCCAATATGGTCTCCTGACGCACATGCCGCCGGGAGAAGCGCGGAATTCCGCGCGATTTGGATAAGACGCCAATTTTTTCGCCGCTATGGCGCGAAACCCTGCGAGGCGCCCGCCCCCGCGCCTGCGGCGCTTGGGCTTTAATTTTTATATTTGCTGTGGTATTATGGGCGTAATGCTAGTGAAAGGAGCGGTTTTATGGAATACCGTCGTTTTGGCAATAAGATAGTAGTGCGCATAGATAAGGGCGAGGAGATATGCGCCAAACTGCTCGAGCTTGCGGAGCGGGAGGACATACGCCTCGCCGGGGTATACGGCCTCGGCGCGAGCAACGACGTGACGCTGGGCGTATTCAACCCCAGGCTGAAGCAGTATAAATCCGTCAGGTACACGACGGACTACGAGATAGCCTCGCTCACCGGCAACCTCTCGCGCCAGGACGGCAAGCCCTACCTGCACCTGCACGCGGTCATCGGCAATCCGACGGAGCAGCAGGAAATGCACGATTTCCCAACGGGCGTGACATACTCCGGCCATCTGAACGCCGCCGTGGTCAGCGCCACCTGCGAGCTGGTGATAGACGTCATAGACGGCGAAGTGGGGCGCAGGTTCTCGGACGAAACCGGCCTGAACCTCTACGAATTTTGAGCGGGTGGGTGAAAAAGCTCGCCTCCCTCTGCCTGGGCCTCGCCCTGCTGCTGGGCGGCTGCGGTACGGAGGAAGTTGACATAACTATTACGCCTAGCCCCGGGGCCGGCCAAGAGCCGGTCCCGGAAGAAACGGCGCAGGAGGGCCAAATGCCAGATTACAGACCGGAAGACATGGTGAAAGTAGTTGACATAATACCAGACATCCATGTTGAGCTCCGCTATGCCGGCGAGGACAACTTCACCGGCGAAGCCCTTTATAAGTTTTCCGAGGCCTACCTGCGCTACGGCACGGCGCTGAAGCTCGCGCGCGTGCAGGAGCAGCTCCGGCCCCTGGGCCTGTCGCTCTGCGTCTGGGACGGCTGGAGGCCGGCGGCTGCGCAGTTCGCCTTCTGGCGGCTAATGCCCGACGCCCGCTATGTGGCCAACCCCTTCAATGGGCTGAGCGGGCACTGCCGGGGGAATACAGTTGACATAACATTAGTGACCGCACAGGGCGGAGCCGTTGAAATGCCGACAGACCTCGACAACTTTACGGCCCTGGCCGACAGGGATTACTCCGATGTAAGCCCCGCCGCGGCGCGGAACGCGCAGATATTGGAGCAGGCTATGGCCGCCGCGGGCTTTGAGCCCTACTTTGCCGAGTGGTGGCACTATACGGACAGCGAGAGCTACGAGGTACGCGAAAGCCTGGAGGAGCCGGAAACGGTTGACATAACAGAAAACACGCTGCTGCGCGCCTCACCCGGGGGCTCGGAGCCGGCCCTGGCGCTGCTGCCGGCCGGGGAGCGCGTGCGCGTGCTCGACCGCCTTGACGGATGGCTGCTCGTGGGCAGCGCGGCGGGGTACGGGTATATAGTAGAATGAAAATGGGCCGCCCGAAATGGGCGGCCCATTTTATATCAGCCGAAGCTGAAGTAACTCTTGGGGTCGGTCGTCGCGCCGTTGACGCGGGTTTCAAAATGCAGGTGGGGGCCGGTGGAGTTGCCGGTGGAGCCGACGTAGCCTATGACCTGGCCCTGGGTGACGCTCTGGCCGTTGGATATGGCGAAGGCGCTCATGTGCGCGTAGAGCGTTACGCGCCCGCCGCCGTGGTTAATCATTATGTAGTTGCCGTAGCCGTTGCCGTTATTCGGGATGACGGTGGCGAGGCCGGAGTCGGCGGCGAGTATGGGGGTGCCGCTGGGGGCGGCGATGTCTTCGCCGGCGTGGAAGCGCATGTCGCCCCATATCGGGTGCTGGCGCCAGCCGTAGGCGCTGCCGGGCCTGTAGCCGGGCAGGGGCCAGATGTAGCTGCCCGTGGAGACGATGCTGTTCATGGCCTCCTGCCGTTCGAGCTCGGCGATCATGGCCTGTATATCGGCCTCGAGCGCGGCCTCCTTGGCCAGCTGCTCCTCATAGGCGGCCCGGTCGACCTCGAGCTGGGCCTCGTATTCGGCGATGAGCTGCTCCGCCTCGGCTATCTGTTCCTCGAGCTCGGCCTTTTCGGCCTCGAGCTCGTCCTGCTTTGCGCCGAGCTCGGCGAGCGTGGCCTCGTACTCAGCCTGCGCGGCCTGGGTTTCCTCGCGCGCCGCGCCGTACTGCTCGTATATGCGCTTGTCGGCCTCCATTATTTCGCCTATCATGTCCAGGTTGCTCAGGAGCTCGCCAAGGCTGCGCGAGCCGAAGAGTATTGCGAGGTAAGTGAAGCTGCCGTTTTCCTCCATCGCCCTGACGTGGCGGCGGTAGACGGCCAGCTGCTCGTTTTCTGCCGCGATGGCGTCCTCAACCTCGGCGGCCTTCTGGTCGACAAGCGTGGCGTAGAGCTCGACCTGCTCTTCGATAAGCTCGATCTCCTGCCGGTAGACCTCGTTGCGCTCGTCCAGCGCCGTCTTCTTCGCCATGACGTCGGCCTGCTCGCTCTCGAGCTGGTCTATGCCGGCCTGCATCTCCTCGCGCTCGGCCTTGAGGTCGTCGCGCTGCGCCTCCAGCGCGTCTATCTGCGACTGCGAGACGGCGAAGGCCGGCAGGCAGCAGCTCAGCGCCGTAATGAACGCCAAAAGGCCAGTGGCGAGGCGGATTCTGCGTGCTTTAGTCATAATGTGCCTCCAGGGGGATTCATTCGACTTTACATAATAGCACGGAATTGTGAATATTTCAAGTTACACATATTTCCGCGTAGGCGACGCCGTATTCGCGCATCAGTTCCGCGTGCCCGCGGCCGATACGCTCGCCCATCACGGCGATTGGCACGGCGGGCGGGCAGGCTACGGCGGCGGACGCGCATACGCAGCCCACGGCCTCGTCTGCGGGGACGCGCCTGCGCGCGCACAGCAGGGCCTCGCGCGGGCTCATAACGCGCTCGCCCTCGGGAGGGGCGGGCAGGGGGGCGAAGGGCGCGCGCCGCACGAAGCCTTCAAAGGCGGCGAGCACGCGCCCATAGGCGTCCGGAGGGTTGTCCGGGCTAAACATCATGACCAGGCGGTCGCGGTCGGCGAACTCCGGCTCGGCCCGCGCCGCCCTGAGCCGCCCGGCGAGCTCAAAGCCCGTATACCCGGCGGCAAAGGCGTCTATGGTCAGGCGCAGAGGGTCGGTCTCCGCCACGGGCACACCGAGTCCGCGCAGGGCCGCGCGCAGGCTATCGAGCCTCGCGGCGCACTCACGCGCCTTCTCCGGCCAGCCGCCGGCGAGGGCGGCGTTGGCCGCGTCGAGCGAGGCCGTAATAAGGTAGGATGGGCTCGAGGAGCCGAAGACGCCCAGCGCCTCCCTAGCGCCATGCTCGAAGTCCCAGGCGGAGCCCGCGCCGACATGCAGGTACGCCCCGCCGGTCAGGACGGGCAGGGTCTTGTGCGCGCTGTCGCAGCACAGGTCCGCGCCAAGGCCGAGCGGGTGCGCCCCGCCTTCCATAAAGCGCAGGTAAGCGCCGTGGGCGTTGTCCACGACCAGCGGCACGCCGTAGCCGTGCGCCGTCTCCGCCAGGGCCGCGACGTCCTGGGTGCCGCCCAGGTAGTCAGGAGAAGTTATGTAAACTGCAACGGGCTTCCCGGCCGCGGCATCAAGCGCTTCGCGCAGCGCCCCGGGCGTTATGCGGCAGGAGCAGAGCGAGGCGCCCCCGCCGTACAGCCAGGCCGGCTCGAGGCCCAGAAGGGCGCAGGCGTGCATGAAGCTCTTGTGTACGTTCCGCGCGGCGAGCACTGTCCTGGAGGCGGAGCGGCGCGCGCAGAGCAGGAGCATGGCCTTCACGCACTGGCTGCTGCCCCCGGCGGAGTAGAACGTGGCGCGGGAGCCGAATAGGGAGGAGGCGTTATTCTCGCTCGCGGCTATTATGCCCTCCGGCGCGGACAGGTCGTCCGCGCCCGCTATTTCCGTTATGTCGTATTTCTCGCAGCCGAGCGGCCCGCGGCCCTTGTGCCCGGGCATGTGCAGCCGCGCGGTATCGCCGTCGGCGTAGCGGCGCAGGAAGTCCAGAACGGGGGTATCCATCACTCGCCCGCGTCTTCGGCCAGCATGGCCTGAAGCCAGATGGCGCACTCTATGCGCTTTTTAAAGAGCTCGCAGCCGTACTTGTAGACGCCGTTTACGCTGCCAGTGGCGTGGTAGCTGTTCGCGGCGCAGCCGCCGGAGCAGTAGAGGCGGGCCCAGCAGTCGCGGCACTCGCCGCGCGAGTAGGCGTTGCACCTGCGGAACTCCTCCTGTACTTCCGGGTGGAGCACGCCGTCCCAGATGTTGCCGAGGCTGAACTTCTCCTCCCCGACGAACTGGTGGCAGGGGAAGAGCTCGCCCCAGGGCGTGACGGCCATATACTCCGTGCCGGAGCCGCAGCCGGAGATGCGCTTGTAGATGCACGGGCCGTGCTTGAGGTCAATCATGTAGTGGTAGAAGACGAGCGGGTCGCCCTCGCGGGCGCGCCTGAGCATTTCCCGCGCCAGGATCTCGTACTGCTCGTAGAGTACGGGCAGGTCGCCTTCCGTGAGCGCGCAGGGGTCGCCGGGAGGGCAGACCACAGGCTCCATGCTCAGCCGCCTGAAGCCGAGGCCGGCCATGTGGAAGAGGTCGCGCGTGAAGTCGGTATTGTAGTGCGTGTACGTCCCGCGCATGTAGTATTCCCTGCCGCCGCGCATACTCACAAAGCGCTGGAAGTTCGGCACGATGCGCCCGTAGCTGCCGCGGCCCGCGGCGTCCACGCGGAAGCGGTCGTTGACCTCGGGACGCCCGTCGAGGGAGAGGACGACGTTTGTCATCTCGCGGTTGCAGAAATCGGCGACCTCGTCGTCCAGCAGGACGCCGTTCGTCGTGAGCGTGAAGCGGAAACGCTTGCCGCAGGCGGGCTCTATGCTCCGCGCGTAGACCACGAGGCGCTTTACCACGTCCCAGTTCATCAGCGGCTCGCCGCCGAAGAAGTCGACCTCGAGGTTGGTGCGCGCGCCGGAGTGCGCGACGAGGAAGTCGAGCGCCTGCCGGCCGACCTCGTAGCTCATCACCGCGCGCTCGCCGTGGTACTTGCCCTGGCTGGCGAAGCAGTATTCGCAGTTGAGGTTGCAGGTGTGCGCCACATGCAGGCACAGCGCCTTTATAACGCCGGAGGCGCGCTCCTTGTATTCCCCGGCAAGGGGCTCGTAGGTGTCGGGCGTGTAGAGCTGGCCGGAGCTGACGAGCGCGTCCACGTCGGCTATGCACTCGCGCACCTCCCCGGCCGTCACGTCGGGACGGCCGCCGTAGCGCCCGAGCACCTCCCGCTCTATCTCCTCCGGCGTGTGCTCCGGCCAGAGCGCGATTATGTCGTAGGCGACGTCGTCTACCAGGTGCACCGCGCCAGAGCAGGTATCCAGCACCACGCCCTGCCCGTCGAATTTGTATTGATGGACCATAGAAATTACCCCAAAAGTACAAAAGTTTTAACCGTCATTTTTACCGGCGCATTTCAAATTCATTTTTCCGGGGCTTTGCCTCGGGAAAAATACCGCTCGCACAGTGTAGTGTGAAAAATCCACCAGTTCAAAACTGGTGGATTTCTTTGCGCGAAACGGAGCGCCGAACCGGCGCGCCGCGCGGGCGGCGCGGGGCGTTTACTCAGAAAGCGTTACGCCTTCTTGTTCTCGCAGGGCTGGTTGGCCACGCCGCAGCTGGTCTTGCAGGCGCTCTGGCAAGAGGTCTGGCACTCGCCGCAGCCGCCGTTGACGGCGCTGGCGCAGAGGTTGCGGGTCTCGAGAGTCTTTATCCTTTTCATAAAACACACTCCTGTTCAATAGATTAAGGCCCATATCCGGGCGGGTTTCGCTCCTATCAGGTTAATGCAAAGCGCCCGAATTGTCAAGAGCAAATCCGCATTTCGCCCGGAGAATAAGGCTCCGGCGCAATAAAAAAGTGGACGTAGAAGCTCCCCGAGCGCGATAGGGACGCGCTTGAAGAGGCCCGGCGCTACGCCCGCGGCGCCCCCGGCGGGGACGGGCCAGACTTTCCCCGCGGCATAAAAATCGCGTTTTTAGAAAAAAACTGTTGACAAACGCCTTGTCCTTGAGTATAATCAATTTTGCCTTTTGGCGGCGTAGCTCAGTTGGCCAGAGCATTCGGTTCATACCCGAAGTGTCACCGGTTCGAATCCAGTCGCCGCTACCAACGTGGGGCGCCTCTGGCGCCCCACAGCTATAAGGCCCGTTGGTCAAGTGGTTAAGACACCGCCCTTTCACGGCGGTAACATGGGTTCGAATCCCGTACGGGTCACCATTCTCCCTTCGCGGAGGCTTAGCTCAGCAGGTTAGAGCGCCTGCTTCACACGCAGGAGGTCACTGGTTCGAGTCCAGCAGTCTCCACCAGGAAACCCCGGGATTTTAACAATCCCGGGGCTTTTTGCGCGCAAAGGCCGTTTAAAAGCCCGCCGGGAGCGGCGAGCGGGATAAAAAGCGCCCCGCGGCTGAGGCCGCGGGGCGCTGCGGTTCATTTTACTACTACCAGCTCGTACTCCCTCGTGCCGAGGCCGATTTTCTCGGCGTGCTCGAGGCAGCTGCGCCAGTCGGTGCTCGGCTGGACGTCGGTGAAGTGGTCGTGATGGCAGCGCTCGGCCTCGCCGAGCATGCTGTTGGCGATGGGCGGCTGGGCGTTCACCGCGTCGACGCAGGCCTGGTCGAGGGCCACCGGGTCGAAGCTGGCGAACATGCCGACGTCGGGTACTATGGCCGCGTCGTTCTCGGCGTGGCAGTCGCAGTAGGGGCTGACGTCGATGACCAGGTTGATGTGGAAGCTGGGCTTGCCCTGGCAGACGGCCTTGGCGTATTCGGCCATCTTGCGGTTGAGCACGTCGTTGGCCTGGTCGAAGGGGGCCTCTATGGCCTTCCTGGGGCACACGCCGAGGCAGCGGCCGCAGCCGACGCACTTGCCCTCGTCGATATGGCACTTGCCGTTTTCAATCACGGGGGCGCCCTGGGCGCAGTTCTTGACGCACATGCCGCAGCCTATGCAGTCGGCCGTGCGGACGAAGGGCTTGCCGGCGGAGTGCATCTCCATCTTGCCGGCGCGGGAGCCGCTGCCCATGCCGAGGTTCTTGAGCGCGCCGCCGAAGCCGGTGAGCTCGTGGCCCTTGAAGTGGCTCAGCGCTATGACGACGTCGGCGTCGGCTATGGCGCGGCCTATCTTGGCCTCCTTGACGTATTCGCCGTTCTCGACGGGTATAAGGGCCTCGTCCGTGCCCTTGAGGCCGTCGGCGATAATGGTGTGCACGCCGGTCTGGAAGGGGTTGTAGCCGTTGCGGTAGGCGCTCTCCAGATGCTCCAGGCCGTGGCGGCGGCCGCCGACGTAGAGCGTGTTGCAGTCGGTGATGAAGGGCAGGCCGCCGAGCTCCTTGACATAGTCGCAGACGACGCGGGACCAGTTGGGGCGCAGGTAAGCCATGTTGCCGGGCTCGCCGACGTTCACCTTCACGGCCGTGAACTTGCCGTCAAAGTTTATGCCCTCAAAGCCGGCGGCCGTCATGAGGCGGCGGAGCTTCACCGGCAGCCCGGCGGAAACCGGGTCGGTGCGCAGGTTGGTGAAGTAGACTTTAGACGCTGTCATGTTTTTCCCTCCGAAAAATGTTTCCTCAAGATGGCAGCCAGCCATTGAATTTCCTAATCCATCATATCACAAAATTTAGCACCAATCAATAGCGTTAAAACATTGACATATGGGAAGTTAAATGGTAAAATCGTCTGTAGCAGAGAGGCTGGTTGTGAGGCCGGTGAGGTGCGCAGTATGACAGCCGTTAGGATAGAAGTTAAGGGAATAGTACAGGGCGTTGGTTTTCGCCCTTTTGTTCACAGGCTGGTAAAGCGCTGGGGCTTTACCGGATGGGTGCGGAACACCTCATATGGGGCCGAACTCGAGCTTTGCGGCGCGGGTCGGGCCCTTTTGCTCTTTATAGACGAACTAAAAAACAATCCGCCGCCCCTCGCCCTTATAGAGGGCGTGGAGTACAGGGAAGTGGAACCGGGGGATTACGGCGGGTTTGAAATAATCCCCAGCCGCGACGCTGGGCATATGGAGACGCTGGTTTCCCCAGACGTGGGCATCTGCGCCGACTGCCGCAGGGAGCTCCTCGACGTAAATGACAGGCGCTACCATTACCCTTTTATAAACTGCACGAATTGCGGGCCGCGTTTTACCATAATAAAGTCCGTGCCCTACGACAGGGCCAGCACGTCCATGGCCGCCTTCCCGATGTGCCCCGACTGCGCGAGGGAGTTCGGCGACATAGAGGACAGGCGCTATCACGCGCAGCCGGACTGCTGCCCCGCCTGCGGGCCGAGGTGCTTTTACCTGGACGGGCGCGGGAAGGCGCTCGCCGGGGACGCGGTAGAGCTGGCCCGGGAAGACATAAAGGCCGGGAAAATTGTATGTATAAAGGGGCTCGGCGGCATGCACCTCGCCTGCCTGCCGGAGCCGGACATAGTAAACGGGCTCAGGAGGCGCAAGCGGCGGGACGAGAAGCCCTTTGCCGTCATGTGCCGGGACCTGGACTGCGCGCGGCGGCTCTGCCGCGTAACGGGGGCCGAGGCCGCGGCGCTGGAGAGCTTCCGCAAGCCCATAGTGCTGCTCGACAAGCTGGATCCCGCCTCGCTCATGCACCTGAGCGAGAACGGCTCGCTGGGCGTGATGCTGCCGTATACGCCGCTGCACGTCCTGCTCTTCGGCAGTGACATTGACTGCCTTGTAATGACGAGCGCGAACATCTCGGACACCCCGATAGTCAGCGGCAACGGCCAGGCGCTCAGGGAGCTGGGCGGCGTCGCCGACGGCTTCCTGCTCCACGACAGGGAGATACAGACGAAGTGCGACGACTCGCTTATACGCATATACGCCGGGCGCGACTATCCTCTCAGGCGCTCGCGCGGCTATGTGCCCTATCCCGTGACCGTGCCGGTGGAGCGTATGCTGCTCGCCTGCGGCGCGGAGCAGAAGGCGTCCTTCTGCCTCACCAAACGCGGCCACGCCTTCCCGAGCCAGCATATGGGCGACCTGAAGAACGCCGAGACGCTGGACAACTGGGAGGCGCAGATAGAGCATTTTTCAAAGCTGTTTGATATACGGCCGGAGGCGGTCGCCTGCGACATGCACCCGGACTACCTCTCCACCGCCTACGCCGAGGAGAGGGCGGGGCGGGACGGCATTCCGCTTCTGAAGGTCCAGCACCACCACGCGCACATGGCCGCCTGTATGGCGGACAACGGCCTTGAAGGCGAATGCCTGGGCCTCATATGGGACGGCACGGGCTACGGGACCGACGGGACCATCTGGGGCGGCGAGGTGCTTGCGGGGGGATACGGCTCATTCACGCGCGCCGGCTCGATACGCCCCATAGCCCTCGCCGGCGGCGACGCCGCGATAGACGGCATCTGGCGCGTTGGCGCGGCGGCGCTGGCCTCGAGCGGGCTCGACGCCGGGATGTTCTCCGGCGAGGAGGGCTTCGGGACGGTCATGCGTATGCTGGAAAGCGGCACGAACAGCCCGCTGAGCTCCGGCATGGGCCGGCTCTTCGACGCGGCGGCGGCCATACTCGGCATTAAGCGGCGCGCGGGCTATCAGGGGCAGGGGGCCGTGCTGCTGGAGGCCGCGGCCGACGCGCAGGAGACGGGGCGCTATCCCTACGGCTTTGAGGACGCCTCCGGGGTGCTGACGCTCGACTGGCGCGGCATGGTGCGCGCCATGGCGCTGGACGGGGCGGGCGCGGGCGCGCGGGCGGCCAAATTCATGAATACGCTCATCTCCGCCGCGGCGGAGCAGCTCGCGCGCATCTCGCGCGCGTCCGGGCTGCGCCGGGTAGTGCTCTCGGGCGGGGTGTTCCAGAACATGTATATAATGAACCGCCTTCCCGCGCGGCTGCGCGCGGAGGGCCTGGAAGTTTACTGCCACAGCCGCGTGTCGGCGAACGACGAGGGCGTCTCGCTGGGGCAGGCGATGGTTTTGGAGGAGAATTATGTGCCTGGCGGTACCGCTTAAAATAGTCGAGATCGATGGGAAAAACGGCGTGGGCGAGGTCGAAGGGCTTCGCAGGAACATGCGCCTGGATTTTATAAAAGAGCCGAAGCTCGGCGAATACGTCATTGTCCACGCCGGCTTCGCCATAGAGCGCCTGCCGGAGAAGCAGGCCCTCGCGGACATAGAGGCCTGGGCGGAGGTGCAGGATGCGCTCTGAGGAGATACTCGCGCGCATAAGGGCCCTGCCGGGGCGCAGGGCGAAGCTCATGGAGGTCTGTGGCACGCACACGATGAGCATTGCCCGCGCGGGGATAAAGAAGCTCCTGCCCGAGGGCGTGGAGCTCCTGAGCGGGCCCGGCTGCCCGGTCTGCGTAACGCCGGGGGAGGTCATGGACGCCGCGCTGGAGCTCGCGTCAAGGCCGGGCGTGACGGTGGCGGCCTATGGCGACATGCTGCGCGTGCCGGGCACCAGGCGGGGCGACAACCTCGCCAGGCGGCGCGCCGAGGGCGCGGACGTGCGCCTGGTGTATTCGCCCATGGACGCGCTGGACATGGCCATGGCGGAGCCGGGAAGGGAGTTCGTATTCCTCGGCGTAGGTTTCGAGACGACGGCGCCGGGCACGGCCGCCGCCGTGCTGGAGGCGAAGGAGAGGGGTGCGCGCAATTTCAGCGTCTTCTCCATGCTCAAGCGCGTGCAGCCGGCGCTCAGGGCGCTCATAGGCTCCGAGGGCTTCGCCGTGGACGGCTTCATCTGCCCGGGCCACGTCGCCGTAGTCACCGGCGCGGACGAGTTCCTGTTCCTCCCGCGCGAATACGGCCTGCCCGCGGCCGTGGCGGGCTTCGAGCCCGAGGATATACTCCTTGCGGTGTACCACCTGCTGGAAATGCTGTCGTCGGCCTCGCCCGGGCTTGTCAACGACTACCCGCGCGCCGTGACGGCGGGGGGCAACGCCCTGGCCCGCGGGGCGGTAGAGGCGGCCTTTGAGCCGCGGCCCGGCCTCTGGCGCGGCCTTGGGGAGATCGAAGCGAGCGGGCTCGGCCTGAGGCCGGAGCTTGCGGAGTTCGACGCCGGGCGCCGCTTCGGCGTGGAGATAAAGCCGGCGCGGGAGCCGGGCCCATGCCGCTGCGGCGACGTGATAACCGGGCGCATACGGCCGCAGGGCTGCCCGATGTTCGAGCGCGCCTGCACCCCCGACGACCCGCTTGGGCCCTGCATGGTGTCCAGCGAGGGGGCCTGCGCGGCGGCGTACAAATACGAAGAGTGAGCGCCGCGCGCCCACCTTGTGCAATTTGGGAGCGAGCAAGTTGGAAGATATAATTACCTTGGACTACGGTTCCGGGGGCCGGAAGACCTCGGCCCTGATTGAAGAGATAATCCTCCCGGCCTTCGGCAACGAGGCGCTGGACGCCCTGGGCGACGGGGCGGTGCTGGACGGGAAGCTCGCCTTTTCGACGGACAGCTTCGTCGTGACGCCGCTGTTCTTCCCCGGCGGGGACATAGGCAAGCTCGCCGTGTGCGGCACGGTGAACGACCTTGCGATGTGCGGCGCGGAGCCGAAGTACCTCTCGCTCGCGCTTATCATCGAGGAGGGACTGCCCACGGAGACGCTCAGGCGCGCCATAGCCTCCGCGGCGGAGACGGCGAGGGCCGCCGGGGTGCAGATAGTCACCGGCGACACGAAGGTCGTCGAGCGCGGCAGGGGGGACGGGCTCTACATCAACACGGCCGGCATAGGCGCCGTCAAATACGCCGGCCTCACGCCAAGGGCGATGCGCCCGGGCGACGCGGTGATACTCTCCGGCACGGCCGGCGACCACGGGACGTCGGTCATGCTCGCGCGCGGGGACATGATGGACGGCGAGATAGCGAGCGACTGCGCGCCGCTCTGCGGGCTCGTCTCGGACCTCATGGGCTCCGGGGCCCGGGTGCGCTGCCTGCGCGACCCCACCCGCGGCGGCGTGGCGACGACGCTGTGCGAGTTCGCCGAGGACGCCGGGCTGGGCATAGAGCTCACGGAGTCGGACATACCCGTGCGCCGCAGCGTGGCGGCGGCCTGCTCAGTGCTGGGGCTCGACCCGCTTTACTCGGCCAACGAGGGGAAGCTGCTCGCCGTCGTCTCGCCGGACACGGCGGATACGGCGCTCGCGGCGCTCAGGGCCCACCCGCTGGGCCGCGGCGCGGCGGTGATAGGGCGCGTGACCGAGGGCAGGCGGGTCATATTGAAGACGCCGAACGGGGGCTCAAGGGTCTTGAGAAAACTGTCCGGGGCGCAGCTCCCCCGGATTTGTTGAATAAATAGGACGATCCTTGGCAATCGCCACATGAGCGGGAGCGGCTTGTGCGGGGATTGCCCTCAAAAGAGGAGGGTAATATGCAGGAGTACAAAAAGATTCAAATCACGAAGGAGGAGATAGTGCCCACGGCGCTGCGTATGCGGCACGACGGGCGGCGGCTGGTCATGATTTACGGCTACTATCAGACGG